>JAQXBA010000131.1 GCA_029252625.1 Opitutia bacterium
AACCTCAAGAATGATCCAGGTGAGCGCACCAACCTAGCTCAAGGCAATCCGGAGAAATTACAGGCGCTCCAAAAGCTCTTTAATCGCGAACAAAATAGTAAACGCAAAGACCTTTAATCCTAGTGTGAATGATCAGTCCTGAAAAAGTTTGCGTTGGCTAGATCGATTGAAGCCATCCTTAAGCTCTCCTCCTAGGAGAGGTCGGCTCTTAACCTGTTGCCTGTGAAAAACGATCACTGCGTTGACTACTGACGCTCTGCGGCGAGCTTAAACTGCTGATGCTCTGACGGGGAGTGGGCATCATCCATCAAACGTTGTAATTCAGAGACCACCTCTGGGTGCTGTGCGGCCACGTTGTTTTGTTCCGACGGATCCAGCTGACAATTAAACAGTTCCACCCGTGGATTTAGGTCGGTATTGGTCTTGTAGAGAATCATCTTCCATTTGCCTTTGAGAATAGCACGCTTGCCACCCCTTTCATAAAACTCCCAGTAGAGATAATCATGCGCCCCTTGGTCGCCTTTTCCTAGCAGGACTGGCACCATAGACAGTCCGTCGGTATCCTCTTGCGGTTTGGCACCCGCGAGTTCGAGTAAGGTAGGCGACACATCCCAAAACGCGGATAGGTGGTCCGTCTCTCGCCCCGCTTCAATCATGCTCGGCCACCACGCAATCATCGGCGTGCGAATCCCACCGTCCCACAGATCTCGCTTGCCTCCGCGCAGTTCGCCACTCGAATTGAAACTCGCGCGCTGGTGTCCACCTTCTTCCATGGCCCCATTATCACTGGCAAACATCACAACAGTCTTTTCAGCGATGCCCAACTCTCTTAATTTTTCAAGAAGCAGACCAACATTGTAATCCATATACGACACCATTGCCGCAAAGGTCGTCTTTGGCTCTCGCTCATAGGAATAGTGCGGGTGTTTTTTACGCGGCGGCAAAGGCGGCTCATTCAGAATCGGCCGGTATTTGGCTTTCCATTCCTCTTTAGCACGTAAGCTCACATGCGGAATCTGGAAAGCTAGGTGCAGAAAAAAAGGCCCGTCTTGCTGCGCTTCAATATATGTAAGTGCCTCTGCGATGACTAATTCACTGCTGTAGTTATCCCCGTCATGAAGTGTATTATTCGGGTACTCGACCTTAGTGACTTCACCCTGGTGATTGCGCCACAGGTACTTCGGAAAATACCAGTGCGCCTGTGTGTGCGAAGTAAATCCGAAGAAGTAATCAAAGCCTTTTTTATACAAGAGTGAGGCATCGTCGGTGTTACAGCCCAAGCCTGACTTACCGATCAATGCCGTATGGTAGCCCGCCTCTTTCAATGCGCGCGGAAAAATAAAATCATGCGGATCTTCACGCATCTGTAGCATGCCGTTGCCACGCACATACGTATGTCCCGAGTGCTTGCCTTCCAACAGGCAACTACGCGACGGCCCACACACCGTACTTCCCGTATAATGATTGGTAAATCGAATCCCTTCGTCCGCCATCCGATCGAGATTCGGCGTTTGAATGACTTGTTGCCCGTAGCAACCCAGATCACCATAGCCAAGGTCATCCGCGAGGATGTAGATAATGTTCGGCTGCGTCTGTCCTTGAGCGACCACGGCCAACAACGCGGCAACTAAATAGCTAAGATATTTTGTTTGCATGGGATATTTTATATTAAAAACAGGTTGTTTTTTTGAGACGCACACGAGCAAGCGACCACTTTATTGATTAAATACTGACAGGTTCCAGCTATCTCGCCACTCGACCTGCAAGCCGTCCTCCTGAAACGTCACTGGAAGCCATACATACCGGCCATCGATCGCGTCATCGGGGCGCCAGAGATCAAACATCGCAATGTAGGCATCCTTCTTGCCCATCACAGGAAACACACAGGTGCTCTGACCGCCAAATGTCAGGTCTGGCCCCAGTTGATTTTGCGGATTCGTGCCCACGCAGGGATTTCCCAATTCGCGCCATGGACCAAGAATGGAATCTGCCACTGCGGAACGGGCCGCATTCGGAGCCCATCCCGTGCATCCAGAAGCCACGATATAGTATTTCCCTTTTCGTTTAAACAACGCAGGGGCCTCCATCCAACGGAACGGAAAGTTGCGCGTGTAAGTGCCTGCGTGGTCCAAATAGTCCTCCGTTAACAGCGAAATGTGCAACGTCGAGTTATGCTCGGAGGAATAAATGTGATAGGCCTGACCGTCGTCATCCACGAACAGATTCATATCACGCGCCATCTGCCCGCCTTCGAAATGGGAACCAAGTATATTAAACTGCGCATGCTTGGGAGTCGGGCCACCACTGAAAGCTTCGTTCTCTTTTTGAGTCCGCTCGATCGATGCAGGGTCTTTTTCTTCCGCCGCCACATTGATAGGCCAATGGCCGGCATTCGGACGGATGCTTCGAATATAGGTGTATGGCCCCGAGGGTGTATCCGATATCGCAATACCAGAACGCGCGGCATCATAGCCTCTCCCCTTCAGCTCCAAGTGAAACCACATCACAAACTTTTGGGTCTTGGTATTATAAATCACTTTTGGGCGCTCAATAATGCAGCCCTTTACAATATCGCTCTCCGGGTCGGCGGACACCTCCAGCGCGATGCCTTCGTCCTTCCAGCGAGTGAGGTCCTTGGACGAATACACGTGCACGCCCACCTGTGCGCGATTACCCGCATGACCGGCAACCTTATGCTCGCCGAACCAGTAGTAGGTGCCGTTATGCAACAGCACGCCACCACCATGCGCGTTGATATGCACACCCTGATCATCCTTCCAGATATCACCTGGGTTAAACGACGCGGGCTGCACGTCACGGGAAACGTGTTCCGAAAACTGAATGGGCTCTGCATGAGAGATCAAAGCCGCCAAAGCAGTTGCCCAAACCACCAGCCCCCTGTTGAATGAATTATTTCTAAACATCTTTGCTATATGGTTCTATGAAATGTATCGACTGGCACCTCCGTGCATCAAAATCCGAGGCCAACAAACTACTACAAAAGACCAATTTCAACACTATACGTAATCACATATTACGTAGAAGAATTCCAACCTAGGTTTCCGATCAAAACTTTCCAAAATCTTGCGATTGGTCTCATCGCTTCGCTCTGAACATTTAGCGTTCAAAGGATTGCCCAAAAATCACGGACGAGAGATCGGCAGTGATCGATCTTGCTCTCGGCCGTATCCAGTGATGTCAATGCGCTCATCATCCACTCGGATCACCGCGTAGGAAGTTTTTTCGGTATCCACCATGCCCTTCAACGTTACATAGTGGATACCCTCTTTGACCCCGTAGTTGCCATGGTGATTGTGGCCGTTGATATAAGCCTTCACACAGGGGTAGGCTTCCAACAGCTCAATGACTTTATCCGCATTCCATAGGTTGTGTGCATTTTTAGGATACACCGGAAAGTGGCAAAATAGGATGACCTTTTCGTGGTTGTTCTGAGCATGCTCCAGCACGCTTCGTAGCCATGCCAGTTGCTTTGCACCAATCGCACCATTCCACTTCGGGGAGGTAATTTTGTTTGTTGTATAGTATTCGGCAGCCTGCTGTGCCTCTGGACTATCCTTTGGGTAGGCGTGAAAACTGACGTCATTGCCATCCAGAATCACATAGCGCCAGCCCGCTTTTTCAAAGTCGTAATACTTTGAAAGCATGCCCATCTTCGCGGGCACATCTTTCTTGTGATGGTCGGCCACCGAGAAATCGTGATTCCCTAAGACCTGAACCTTCGGCGCCTTCAATTTCGCAAAAATCGGATTGACCGCATCGAAGCTCGCGAAATCACGATCAATAAAATCTCCCAAGTGTGTCACAAAGGCTAAGTCCATCGTGTTGAAATCCGCGACACAGTTAGCCAGTTTTTCGATGGATAAGGCGTAGCGCCGGAGCCCTGTGCTTTGAATGTCACAATACTGACAGTCGGCAATCGCGCCGAAGGTATAATCGGCATGCGCTTGCTTGCCTCTGGGCAGCGCCTCGTCCACTTCAGGCTCCGCGCCATACACGTACAGCGGCAATATGATCGAGACAAAAATGAATAGTCGTTTCATCACTTGTATGGATCATTAAATGTGCGGGGATCTTTTACAATGACGGAGTGACTACTAGTTTGAAGAAATTGGCGAGTTCGCCAGGCTCAAAATCAAAGGAACTGTCATCCATGGTTTCGATGGTGATTCGGGTCAAATTCTCAGATGAGCCTGCAGGCGTCCATGCTTCAGTCAGAGCAACACGATAATCGACATTCCTGGAAATGGTCTTCCAGATGGTCAGATCCTTTGACAAGGCAATATCCCAGTTTGACAGAGTATTTGCGTTATAGGAAAAGACCAATTGCGTGACGCCGGCAGGTGTTCTGGTAAGTATTAGCTCCCGAGTCGCATCTCTGTCAGCGGTGCCTGGAGGGGTGCCATAGAATTGCTCTAGGCCATTGCGCTTACCATCCTCATCGGCATCTCCCGAAGACAGCTCATATCCGGCTCCCAGACTCTCTGCATAATCCTCATAGCTCATTCGTGCGACCTCATCGGGTGCCAATGCCTGCGAGTAGTGTGAGCCTTCGGCGCCCCCCAGAAAGCGAATGCGATATTTGTATTCGGAAACAGGATCGACGGAGGCGTCGAGGTAGCTTTGTGTCGTGGGTAAGGCACGGGTCGCGACGGTTTGCCACGACAAGGTCTGCGCCGTGGAGGGCAGCTCGGCAGTTAAGGTCGAAACATGCCGACGTTCGATCACCACATGCGTGGCCTCTGGGGGCTCCGCATCCCATGTCAAAGACGCATCGCCCGAGACGTCTGCGACCGCAAAGCCTGTCGGACGCGCGAGGCTTGGGATTGGCCTTGAAATATCAAGCTCATAGACCGGCGTCGTGGTATTCTCCGCCTGATACACGGTGATTTGAGAGGGGCTAAAATCCAGCTGATACCAGCGATCGGCACCTTCCTGCATCCCCTTTAGCCCGAGATGATGACGTCGCCCCTCCATGGCATAACTGCCGCGATGATGGTGTCCGTTCATCCACATCACCACATTGGAATACCCGTTTACAATGTCCAACAGCTCCGTGCTGTTGAGCAGCGAGTGATTGTTCACGGGGCTGTGAATCGGATAATGACACATTATGACAACCGGTTCATCGAGATCGATGGAGTCGTCCAGCACATCCATGAGCCATTTACGCTGTGCAATTGAAATACCCGCATTCCACCATTGTTTTTCTGGGCCAGAGAGATCCTGGTAGTAAGCTAGGGCATCTTGGTATCCCTGCAGGCTGGGCGCAAAATTCAGGTAACAGTTGTCGCCATCCAACACTACAAACCTGAAGCCTTTGTGGCTAAAATCATAATAGGCGCGGTCTTTAAAGCCGAATTTTCGATACACACTATACGGCTTTTCTAGCTCATCGATATCGACGTTGGGCACATAGTATTCGTGATTCCCAAGGACCAAGTAACTGGGGACATTGATTTGATCCCACGCCCCTAGAATGGCGTCAGAGTTCGACCAATCCTGAGTTCCAGTTGCCGATGGCGTGCCAGGAGGAGGGTTGCCATAATCAATATCATCAAAGTCGATCACGTCGCCCACAATCACCCCCCAATCGAGGTCACGTTGATTGTATTGAGATACCGCATGGTTCAATCGGTTCACGCCTTCCTCGGGTTCGCGCGCCCCTCCGCGCCATCCGACGGGAACATCAGCATACTGAGGGTCTGCCACGGCTGCAATTGAGAAGGATTCCCCAATCACAACACGAATCACCTGACTCAGGGTCTCGCCACTACCACTCGTGAGGACCAGGGTGAAATCTTGTCCTTGATCCACCAAAAGTGTGAATGGCGACTGCCCAGTGACGTCCTGCCCATTGAGCGTGACGGTGCTGGCATTGCTCGCTGACCAGGTAAAGGTCACGTCACCCGGCTCACTGATCGTGGTCGCAGACGCTGTGAAACTAGAAAGGATCGGCTGGTCGGCGAGGTTTCCGACACGTAGATTATCGAAGCTGCGATTACCGCTGCCAAATGTTTCCACTCCGACATACAAGGCCCCATTGCCGATGTCGCCGGCGGTGAAGATTTCTTTCTCAGTGCCGCCAGTGGTATTCAATTGGGTCAGCCCACTGCCGCTGTCATAGGCCGCACTGAAGGTGTTGTCTGATTCACGCGTGAGATAGAGTGTCAGGGGGCCCGGACCATCCACGTCAAAGCTTGAGTGGAAAGAAAGATCTGAGACACTGCCATTCGTATATCTGCGCGCTTTGAAAGTGTCATTCCAATTGAATCGCACCCCGTCTGCGCCGCTGGTATTAGCCGCACGTGTTGTTGTCGAGACAGACAGATACACATCACTGGGGCCTGTAAGATCGACACTGACGGTATCACCCATCGAGAGAATGGCGGTGCCGTAAAATAGATTGGCTGTTTGGCCATCCCCCCCAGTTACCGGCAGGTTGAGGCTGCCACCAGAGACATTCCAAGTCGCGGTGTCAGTCCCATAGGTGGACGTATAGATGTAGTCAGCGGATGTATCCGCGCTGAAGTCGTCTAGAAAGTCTGGGGCGGATACTTGCAGATTGTCGAAATTGCGAACGCCGCTACCAAAGGTCTCCACTCCGATATACAATGCCCCATTGCCGGTGTCGCCGGCGGTGAAGATTTGCTTCTCTGTGCCGCCCGTGGTGTTCAACTGGGTCAGCCCACTGCCGCTGTCAAAAGCAGCGCTGAAGGTGTTGTCTGATTCGCGGGTGAGATAGAGTGTCACAGAGGTAGAGGCACCCGTGTCAAAGCTCGAGTCGAAATTAGTATCAGTGCCACTGCCATTCGTATACCTGCGGGCTCTGAAAGTTCCGTCAGTCTTCCAATTGAATCTCACCCCGTCATTCGACCCTACATTGGGTGCGACTGTCGTCGTGGAGACAGTCAGATACGCATCGTCAGGGCCTGAAATATCGACACTGACGGTTTCTCCAACCGCGAGCGTAGCCGTATCGTAAAATAGATTGGCCGTTTGAGCGCCCCCTCCGGATACCGGCAGGTTAAGCGTGCCACCGGATACATCCCAAGTCGCGGTGTCAGTCCCAAAGGTGGATGTATAGACGTAGTCAGCTGAGGTGTCCGTGCTGAAATTATCAAGAAAGTCTGCGGCGGATACTTGACTAGCAAGGGCTAGAATCGCAGCGATGCTGGGCAGCACGAAAGGTCGAACAACTAATTGCATAACGATGAATACTGTAGGCGTAAAAAAACTGCGTCCCCCTATTGTAGAGAGACGCAGCAATTAAGATGATTGTGCCAGACTCTTTTTTATAAGAATCAAAGCCTATCGACGACGGCGGAAAGCCAGAGCCAGGCCGCCCAATCCGAGAAGCAGCGCTGCGGATGCAGGCTCGGGGACTACGGCGAGGTTGTCGAAATTGCGAACACCGCCACCAAAGGTCTCCACGCCGATAAACAGATCCCCATTGCCAGTGTCGCCGGCGGTGAAGATTTGTTTCTCTGTGCCGCCAGTAGTGTTTAGTTGGATCATGGCGCCGCCGATTGCACTATAGGCCGCGCTGAAGGTGTTGTCTGTTTCGCGAGTGAGGTAGAGTGTCAGTGAGCCGCCACTCGCCACGTTAAAGCCCGAGTCGAATTCTGTATTGGTGTTACTGCCATCATCATAGCTGCGCGCTCTGAAATTTCCATCAGATTCCCAATTCAATCGCACCCCGTCATTTGCCCCTACATTGGGTGCGAATGTCGTCGTGGAGACAGTCAGATACGCATCGTCAGGGCCTGAAATATCGACACTGACAGTTTCTCCGATGGCAAAGGTCGCCGTGTCGTAAAATAGATTGGCAGTTTGGCCAACACCTCCTGTTTTTGGCAGGTTGAGTGTGCCACCGGATACATCCCAAGTCGCGGTGTCAGTTCCGAAGGTTGACGTATAGACGTAGTCAGCCGATGTATCCGTGCTGAAGTCATCGCCAAAGGTGGCGGAGTAAGTGACGCTGGGCAATGCCAGTGCAGCAGTCGTGAGGGCTGCGAGTGTGATTCTTTTTGTATTCATATAGTGTATATCGGTTAGCTTTTACATCATTTTTCAAATAATTTTAGCTTACTATACAGGAATCACACCCAACCCGCAATATACGTAAATACGTAGTAGCGAACAGATAGCATCAGCGAGGTCACACAGTGGTAAACGCTTGAGGGAAGCTCTGCTGGCCTCTACGCCCTAGAAGCGAAAAAAACACTAAATGACAAGGTATCCTCCGCCCGACTTAGATCTAAACCGCATTCGATCAGCCTACTCGGTGAATCTACGTCTGTTTTTACTGGAGTCCGCAATGAGAGATCAATGAGTGTTATTCCATTTCTCATAAATAAAGCGATATGTGCATTTATAATGACATTACGATCAACGGACGAGGCGGAGCTCGTCCCTCCCAAACACAGGATGGAAGACTGGGGTGGGACCACCTCCGCGTGGTCCGCATCAGTTGAGTATTACATTTTGAATGCGCAAAATATTTCAGAAATGGTATTATTCGAGGCCGACCAAGCAATGAGACAATGCTCATTTTCCATCAGAATGACTACTTCGACGATGAGCGCTTTCGCGAATCGGTATACACTTTAGATCGCTCCCGTTTCCCCACTGCAATGACAAGAACAACCACTTCGTCTTCGATCACTTCATAGACTAATCGATAACCTGAAGACCGGAGCGTAATCTTGTAGTGGTTATCGTAGCCATGCAAACGAGCAGCAGGAACCACTGGCGACTCCAAACGCTCGGACAACTTCTTTTTACATTGATCACGAACGGTGTGTCTCAGCTTCTTCCATTCCTTCAGGGCTGCTGGCAGAAATTGAAGCTCATAGCTCATCAAGTGACACCTTGACCGCTTTAGATTTCTCCGAGAGACGTTCTTCTATCAATCGCCCCAATTCAATGTCTTCCAGAACCTCAGACAATGCGGCATACGTATCCGCAGGAACCAAGTAAGCAGTTGGTTTGTTATGATTCAAAATAGCAATCGTCTCCCCTCCCGCTGCTTCAATCAGACGGCTCGGATTGCGTTTAAATTCTGAGATGCTCGCAGAATAATGACTTAATACAGCTTCCATAATGGCTCTAAATAAAGCACCTTTTTATCTCAAATCAAGACATTTCGAGTTGCATAGTGAAAGCCGGGAGTCACCACAGGCCCCGGCGCCCGGATCCGCGTGAAGACTGCCAGCAACCACTCCACGCTCTCTGCGTCCTCTGCGGTTAACAGCTTCCCACTTTCAAAATACCCCGCTCCTCACTGACTTTTACTTTGCTAGTTCACGCTCAAATACCTTTCTTAGCAGATCTATCTGCTACAGCAGCCATTGTCCTAGACTCTAGTCCCCAAACACCTCACCTGATAATGATACAATCATTTGCGAGTTCAGACACTGAGCAACTCTTCGTCGAAGAGAAGAATCGACGCTTCAATGCCATCGCACGTGTCGCCTTGCGAAAACTCATTCAACTCAACCGCGCCCGAAAAATCGAAGATTTGACTGGCCCCCCTGGCAATCGACTCGAAGCACTCAAAGGCGACCGCGCTGGCTTTCATTCAATTCGTATCAATCAACAATGGCGCATCGTCTTCCGTTGGACTGAACAAGGCCCCTCCGAGGTTCAAATTATCGACTACCATTGACAACACCCCCGTAACGTCACACGTTATACCCATGGACCCTCCAATCACACCTGGCGAAATACTCCTAGAGGAATACCTAGAGCCCATGCACATCTCTCAAAACGCGATGGCTCGGGCGATCAGCGTAGCTCCCCGTGCGATCAATGAGATCGTGCACGGCAAACGCTCCATCACGCCGCAGATGTCCATCCGCTTCGGAGCTTTCTTTGGGCAATCGGAAGACTTCTGGCATGGCATCCAAGTCGAGTGCGACTTCCGTGCCCTGCGCAAGGAAGCCTCAAAGATCGTGCAATACGTGCAAACCGCGGAATCACTCATGGTCTGCGAAGATCAATAAGTAGGGCTCGTGCTTGCCCAGGAGAGAACGGGGGCATTCCGCGGGAGAAAAACAGTCGCGCAACTGACAAGAATGGAAGCGAAGCGCGTTGTATTATCTGACTAAATAGGCATCAGCCCAGCTGGCATGATCGCCGCCGGGGCCATTGCCGCCTTCGGTGACAATCAGTGTCAGCGTTTGTGCGCCTGTTACGGGCAGCATGAGCGGCTTCGGCTTTTGGTTAAACCGATTGATCGTGCCGCTGGCATACACCGCTTTGCCATCGACTAGAATGGTCATTTCAATCGTGCCATTATGTGAGTCATCCGGACCAGGAACGACGTGGAACGTGCTGTATTTTCTGTTCAATGGAAAAACGAGCTCCGATTTGGCATGCACGCCGAGCCCCCGCTCATATTGCTGACCACCGACACTAATTTTTTGATCGCCGTCGATGTTCGAATCTTGGCCCACTAGGTTGAGGAAGGTCTTGGTCGTCGTCGCCATGGCGGGTTTCAGATAAACACGCCCCTGCGCATCTGATTCCTGCGCTGCTTTATAGTTATTCGTTCCTTCCCAGGATGCGTTGATAGCTGAGCTGATTTCCGCGTCCAACTCCTGTTGCGAAATAGTCACCACCCCGCCAGAGATCTCGAATGCCTCGGGATACGTCCCACCGACCCAACGTAAATTGCGGAATTCTCGGCCGCCTTGCCATGCGCGACTGACATCCTTTTTTTCGCCGTCCTCATAGAACCCCCCGCGGGTGCGGCTACACAGGTCAAATTCAGTGATATATTCCCACGAAGGCTTCGGGAGTGTATCCGTCGCTTGCTTGCCACGCGGCAGGTTTTTATAACACAGGTCGTCCTCTGAGACCTCCACTGTCTGCCAATCGGGCGAGCCCTTGATGTTTTTATAGGCCACGAAGGTGCCCGCAGGCTTGCCGGCATACGCGCGCCAGGTGTTACAGTTAAAGTGAAAGACCAGTGTGTTATCCTTGTCCGTTTTGATGTCGATCAGTAGCTTTGCCCCCAACGGCGGACGGTATTTCGGGTCTTTGAGCTTTCGTGTGGATGCGCGCCAGTGGTGGCTTCTATCCCAATATTTACGATACCAGTCATGCCATCCGCGGCTGAAATCTTCCACCAAGCGGCTCGGCGTATCGGTGGCTTTTACGGCATGCTGTTGCAGCTCGTCTGGCATGACCCGAATCATGTTGGAGCTGAGCGCGAAACGGTTGTCGAACTTGTCCGTATGCGCAGGCGCAGTAAATTGTGCGGTCTTCGCGGTATAGGTCACATTCGCAAACACAAACAGCGGCTGCGCGGTGCTCATGATCGGGCAGGTTGCCACCCATTTATCACCCACCTTTTTAGCTTCTGCGTCACGCCAGAAGCGAGTCAGCACATGCGGATCCAATGAGTAGTAGATATCCACTTGCTCGATCGGCTTTGAGGGATCAGCGCGTAGCTCAACGGCTGGGATGTGATCCGTCGTGTCGAGATTGATAGTCAGTGTGGGCGGCTCTGGGTAAGTGAAGTTCTTTTTGAGGAATTGCTCAAAGATGAGCAAGGTGTTCACAATGAATTCGCTCTTATGATGGTGGTTATAGTGCGGCGAAATCGAGTAATAGAAAAACGGGGTCTGTACCAACTGCTCGTTGAGATACATATTATCCATCGGCCCCGCGAAATCATTGCTCGGCGAAATGAAAATAGTCGGGCACGCGAGGCGCTTCAAATACGGAATGTCGTCAATCGTATCGAGCAGTAGCTGACTCGATTTTTTGCCCATGCCCGAACCAGGCATACCTGAAAGGACATCTGGGGCGGTCCCGGTCCCCCCACAACTCGGCGCCGCCACTTTGACACGCCGATCGATACTGGCCACATCCATGCTGAGCTTACCGCCCATCGAATGCCCATACACGCCAATCCGTGCTGCATCCACCTGTGGTTGCTGCTCGATAAAGGTCAACCCACGGCGGCAGGCCAGCGTCAGCAAAAACCAGTTGTTATTCCGTGGCGATTCCACTGAGTCTAGCGTCTTGTCATCGGGCGTCATGTTGTTGTAGTGCGAATTGTGCCCATCCTGAGTCGCGTCAATCGCGCCCCAATCGGTATTGGGATCGCCCTCCTTGAAGTTGGGCAAAGGCGGATTTTTGCCGCCCCAGTTAATTGAAAACGTCGCATACCCGTTACGCGCGCCCCAGACCGCCGCATGGATCTGTGCGCATCCGCCGCCGCCATGAATTTCCAGTAGCGCGGGCAGGTCCTTCTTTCCTGTCGGATAGGCATAAAAGCCCGACACCACCGATTTCTGACCTTTAAAGGTGCCGATATCAAAGACCACATATTCGACGACCACGCCATCCTCTTCCCACTGGCGGACGAGCTTGGTGTTGAGCGGCTCACTCCGCGGGTCATAATCCCCCCAGAGTGCATCGAGGGTTTGCGGCACCTTGCCATCCTGCAGTGGCGGCAGTGAATCCTGCGCGGATGCACTGGTTTGGATGAGTAAGCTGAAGGCAGCAAATAGTATAAACAACGGGCGTATATTTGATTTCATTGGAAATTCTAGATTACTAATTCTGGTGACTGAGCGAACTGGCTCAGCTTTTCTATAAATAGTCGAATGCCTTGAGGCCTCTTATTTTTTGAGTGTGAGATAGGCCTCGGCCCAATGGGCGTGATCGCCCCCGTTTCCGTTCCCCCCGTCGGTCACCACTAACGCCAGTTGCTTCGCTCCTGATACAGGGATTTTGAGTGGCGACGGTTGATAGCTTTGGGTGCGAATCGGCCCCGAACTGAAGACCGTCCTGCCGTCCACTAAAACCTTCATTTCCAGCAGCCCGTTGCTCGAATCCGCGGGTCCGGGAACGACGTGGAAACTGGCGTATTTCCCATCCAACGGAAACACGAGCTCTGACTTGGCATGCACGCCAAGTCCGCGTGCATATTCCTGGCCGCCGATGCTGATTTTTTGATCGCCATCTATGTTGGCATCTTGCCCCACTAGGTTGAGAAAGGTATCGGTCTTAGTCGCCATTGGAGGCATCAGATACACGCGCCCGAGGGCATCTGGCTTCATTGCTGCCGCACGGATTTTGTCGCCTTCCCATGATTGATCGATCGCCTGTTTAATTGTCTGATCCAACGCTTCTTCAGATAGTTCCGCAGCGCCGCCGTAAACATCCATTGCATCCGAATAGGTGCCACCCACCCAGCGTAGGTTACGGAATGCTCGGTCACCTTTCCACGGTTCATGATAATCGACCTTCTGACCGTCTTGAATCACAGTCGCGCGTCCTCTCAGCGAGAATTCGGTCACATATTTCCATTCAGGATCTGGAAGCTGATCGTTTGTATTTTTAATGAAATCTGCTGGCAGCAAATCGTCCTTTGATAGCGTGATAGTCTGCCAATCAGGGGATCCTTTCACCTCTACGATGGCGGAAAAATGATCGGTCGCTTGTCCGGGATAAGCCTCCCATTGGTTATTGGCGAAGCCAAAGACCAAGGTGTTGTCCTGCTCGATTTTCACATCCACCGCCAGCTTGCCCCCAACGGGCGCGCGATACTTCGGGTCTTTCAGTTTTCGGGTCGACAGACTCCAATGGTGTGGATTGTCCCAGTAGCCGATCGACCAGTCATGATAGCCACGCTTGAAGTCATCCACCATTCGCTCGGGCTTATCCGTCGCTTGGATTCCGGCCTTGTTGAGTGCATCCGGCATCAGACGAATCATATTGGAGCTGATCGCAAAGCGGTCTTCGTGTTTTCCAATGCCATCTGCCCGAGTGTAGCTAGAAAGGTCCGCTTTATAGGTGACATTCGCATAGGCAAAGAACGGGTGTTCCGTGCGCATGATCGGGCATTTTGCAATCCAATACTGCCCCTCTTTTACTGCACGGGCATCGCGCCAAAAGCGAGTCAGCACATGCGGATCCACTGAATAATAAATATCCACCTGCTCTATTTCCAGAGAAGGATCCGCCACCAGTTTGACCCTCGGCACCCCGTCTGTTGTTTTTAAGTCCACGCTAAGCTGAGGCATGCACGGATACTTGAAAGACTGCTTCAAAAACTGCTCAAAGGTTAACAACTTATTGACGCTAAATTCTGGATCATGCCGGTGATTAAAGTGTGGCGTAATCGAAAAATAGAAGAACGGACTGCTCGTCAGCTCGTGGTTCACATACATGTTGTCCATCGGTCCGGCAAAATCATTGGACGGTGAAATAAACATCACCGGGCACTTAAGGCGCTTCAGATAGGGAATATCATCAATCGTATCGAGCTTGAGTTGCTCCTTTGACTTCCCCACACCAGCGCCCGGCATCCCAGACAGAATCTTCTCCAAACTGCCGGTTCCCCCACAGCTTGGAACAGCAACCGTCACTCGGCCATCAATACCGGCCACATTCGTGGTGATCTTCCCCCCCATCGAGTGCCCTGTAACACCAATCAATTTAGGATTCACCTCTGGTTGCTGCTGCAAGAAGGTGATCCCGCGGCGACAGCCAAGTGTCAGTAAAAACCAGTTATTGTTGCGCGGAGATTCTACGTCATCGAGCGTCTTACCGTCTGGATACATATGATTATAATGCCTGTTGTGCCCAGTCTGAGTGGCATCCAGCGCCCCCCAGTCAGTGTTCGGATCGGTATCCTTTAAATCAGATAAAGGCTGATGCCCTCCCCAGTTGACCGATAAAGCGGCGTATCCGTTGAACGCACCATACTTCACTGCTTTCAGACTCGCTCTCCCTCCACCGCCGTGGATATCCATAAAAGCTGGTAGATTTCTCTTTCCCTTCGGGAAGGCGTAGAATCCGGACATGATAGATTTTTGCCCCTTAAATGTGCCGATCGTGTATGTGATGTAGCGCAGGACGATGCCCTTCTCCTCCCATTCACGGACGATCTTCGCCTCGATCGGTTCCGAAGTGGGGTCATAATCGCCCCAGAGTTCATCGAGGGTTTGCGGCACCTTGCCATCCTTCAGCGGAGGCAGTGAATCTTGGGCGCGCACATCGGCAGCTGCCAAGCAATGGAATGCGACCACGACGGTGGCAAATAACGCGAGTATTCTTTTAATGGGGTGCACTGTTATTAAAAATTCTAAACCAGCCGAACGTGCACAAATTCCATCTTCCTGCCGCTCGAACTTCAGTCTATAATGAGCCGTGTAGAGTATGCCGAAACCGTAACTCGCGCAATATACGTAAACACGTAAAAATGCGTCAGTCGGCGTTTAGGCAGTGATTCTGGTCCTATTTACGTGTGACTGGCATCGGAGCATCTCTGACGAAGAACTGGCATTCCAACCAAGGCATCGGCTGACTCTCAGGGGAGTGCACTGAAACGTCATTCATTCCCGCCTCTGCAGTGAATCCCTGTTTCCGAACAGGTAAGTCTTTGAGCTTATTCCAGTTGCGATCATACACTCCCGCAGTGCTGCCCCCGTTATACCAGAGATATTGATCGGTTCCGATCCGCCCCGTCAGCTGTAGCATCCCTGCTCCCACACGGACTTCAGGGTTCACCAGCTCCGTTTCAACCTCGTTCAGCAGGCGCAGGTTCGACACCTGAATGTCAACATCGGTCTCTTTGGGAACGCGACCGAACCCCATACTAACGCTGCTCACGATACCGTATCCCATTCCAGATGTAGTGATCTTCCACCCCCAGCGCGAATCGCTCCACGCCACCTCTCCGTTTGGAATTACAATTTCACGTCTCCCTTCAAAGTCGATGGGAACAATGTAATCGCGCCTGCCTTGAGCATGAAGCCGGACCACGAGAAGCGCACCGCTGTTATCGCCATCGATTGTAAGGCCCACTCCACGTGCGCCGCGCATATGCCCTGTGGCACGCCAATTCGCAAAAGTATCATAGGTTTTATCCAAGGCCCGCTGATTGCTATAGCGGATCCGGAGACTGTGACCTTCATCCGAGAACTGGTGATCGCCAGCCGCTTTGATCTGGCTGGCTTTGGGCTGTAGCGTCTGAGTGGCCTGTCGCACTAGCGGGACCATTTTAGGACGCCCCCATCCCCCCTTACCAAACTCGGCCAGTTCGGAGGAATCTCTCCAGCCCGATTCATCTAAGTCTAGCCCCAGCCACGCGCCATTCATCATGCGGTGACTTAGCCACGAAGAGTCACTTACCACATCGATGCGCTCGCCCCCGCACTCGATCTTAAGGGCTGCCGCAAAACATCCGTCCCCGTCAAGATTCGTGACTTCAACCGCAATAATGTTTTCTCCGGCTTGTAGGTATTTGGCGACATCCGCCACATAGCCTTGATCGTCACCGCGTTGAGTTCCAATTATCCGCCCATTCATATATATGATGACCTCATCATTCACATGGAAGCTAAGGAACGCCGAGTCGGGATCCTTGGGAAGCGTGAATTTCTTGCGTAACCAACATGTGCCCGCCATCGCTTGCCCATCTCGAACGCCCCTCACGCCCCAGATATGGTGCGCCCCTTCCAGCGGGTGACGCTCGTTTTGTAGACCCACTCCGGTGCGGTAGTCTTCGATCATCCTAGCCAGTTTTTCATCGCTCGCTTTCCCAGTGGTTCCTGCGGTCGAGTTGCCCTCACCAAAACCGGGCAGCACTCTTATAATCACTTCCGGCTCACCAGCGGCAAAGGGATTGTTCAGGTTCAGGGTATTGCCGGCCACAACATATTGGCGCGGCGCAACGATACCGTATTCAATCCCGACACCCCAAGGAGAATCAGTCGGGCGTCGCATCAGTTGCTTCGGAGTGATCTGGTAGCCATCTGCAATGCTCGTGATGTCGTACACTTCGTGAGTCGCTCCGTAATTATTCTGCCGCACTGGGTGATGCCCCAGTCTTGATCGCTGCGCATCGTTCAGTAGCGGCGTGACTGCCTTCCAGTCTCTCAGGTTTTGTATAAAGGTATCAGTGAGCCCATGCCCCGTTAAAATTTCGCGTGTGATCCCAAACATCGCTTCCGGCTTGCCGATACCAAAGTTGGTCGCCCCTGTCGCGGCAGGACCGCTTAAGGACAGGCTATTATCGTAAGGTCCAGTCGCCACACGGCTAGGCTTATCCAAAATCATGCTGATACCACCAGCTTTGCGACTCTTAACGACATCCGCAGACTTTCTAAACTTATATTCTAACTGCGACGGCATCGGGCTTCCACCCGAGTTGTTACTGGTCACGCGATGAGCTAGGTGCTGATACACATATTGTGCAAATTTAGCATATCCCCATGGCTGTTCCACGCTGTGAATCTCGCCCGCATCCTGCTCGCTATGAGTGACGCCATTTCGATTGCAAAACTCTGCATACCGGCGGGCCACTTCCTCCATCATGTCGGTATTGGCACCAGCCGTATACACTTTGTTATAAGGTCGAAGCAGACCATCGACGCTCTCCCCGCTCGCATGCGCCGTTGCCGTTGCATGATTACGCCAGACATTTTCCAATTTCCATATCGGCTGGTCTGTATCAGTAAACTTGCCGACAGTCATGATTTCATCACCGATCCGAATACTCTTATAATTATTCCACGAGTCCACATGTTCCGGCCCGGTGACTGACCGCGTCAAATTCATGGGCAACTCCGCCCCCGTTGGCGCCTGTAAATAAATGGTCCGATCGGTGGCCGAGATCGGTTTCGCTAATGAGCCAGTGATCCATTTCGCAAATCGTCTGTCCGGCTGGGGGACACTGTAATCGGGATCTTGATTCGCGATCGAACAACTGACGGTATGGATCGCCAAACCGATTCCCTTCTGTTTCAGGTAGCTAGAAAAGCGTCGAAAATCAACGTCCCCCTGAGGAAACACCTCTGGGTTGACCGTGAGGAAGCCTCGCTTCTGCGGCCAATATTCTCCGCGCCACGTGTCGGTGTGCAAATAAATCTCTTTGATATCTAGCGCTTCGGCCATGTCGGCCAAATAGAACAAATCCTCCATTGATTTAGCACTAAGCAGCATCCGACTGCGGTCCTGATTCTCCTGTTGCCAGTCCTCCATCCATTGTTTGGCGCGCGCAAGGTCCCACTCCCCCTCAACCTTTGAATGCGGCAAGCCTTCATTGACCCAGATATGATACAGCGCCTCATCAAACGCCTCATCGCTATCGGCTGCAATCAAGGCAAAGCCTCCTGTGGGCAGGTCCTTACCTCTGCCCCATGCCCACCTCCAATTCACCTGAATATGTTCGTTCTGCTTGCCGCACGCAGTCATGTAGTCCAGTGGGAATGCCTCGATGCCAGGCTTAAAAGCGCCATCAAACTTATACCAGGTCAAATCACTCGCCTCAAACCCCGTGGTTCGATTGATACGAAAGGCGACATAATGCTCCTCCTTGACGATATCAAACAGAATAGAATACGGGCCATTTTGGACAAACAACTGTTTACCATTCGACCGAACGTGCCCCAACGGATAGGTTTCAAACCGTTTTGTTTCATGGTTATAACCGCAGGCCCAAAAGCCAGACCGACCTTTTTCAGGAAGCAGTAACTCGCGCCCTTTATACTTTAAAGAGGCAAAACTCCCGTCATCGAGAATGCGTATGGAATACTGGCCAGAATCAATTTGCACAGTCTCATCGGCCTTGCCGACTTCTGATTTCAAATCTTGATACCAGGCCTTGCCAATCAGCCGCTTTCGATCGCTTGCATATTGTTCCGCACGAGCCTCCTCATATTGCAGGGAGGATGGCACGATCGCAAAACGCCCCATTGGCACCCCCACCGCTCTTTTCCACAACAACGGAAAGTCAACCAAAGTCCCCAACCGATGGTGCCGGCTGACATCGGTTACAGCATCCAGCGGCAGCACCTTGATCGGCTTATTACAATTGATATTAAAGCGCAACCACAGACGGTTCTTCTTTGAAAGACCTTCGACACGCTTCACTTCAAACAGGATCCCCTGCCCGGCACCTCTAACAGCAAGGGTAATTTTAACGTGACCATTTTGTGCGATCAAATGTTCACCGTCATAGCTCAGATCATTCAGTGGAATCCCAATAGATCGCCCATAGTTAAAAGCATAGCCTTGAACGACAAAGCCCTCTCCAGGGCTACGGACGTTGAGATGCTCTCTCACGTCATTCTTCATTTTCAGAGACTTTGGTTGACCATCAGCGGCAAACTCCAAAACCATCTCTTCAGTTTTAATCTCAAGGGCATCGGCATGCGAGGTCCCATAGACCAGGACGATGGCAAGTAACGCGAGTATTTTTCTAATTGGGTGCACTGTTATTGAAAATCCCAAGCCAGCCGAACGTGCTCCCATTTAATTTTCCGGGCGATGGCCTTCACTCCCGAATGAGCGGAAACGAGCCGATCGTAGCGATCATTTTCCCGGTCGTCCTTCCTGACCGCAAAAAAGGCAAGGACTCTGTCTAACAGAGTCCTTGCCAAAATTCTAACGACGATGACGAATCATCACAAAGTCCTCGCCAGGATTCTAACGACGATGACGAATCATGACACTGCCAAGCGCCAGCAGACCCGCCAACAATGCATAGCTGCTGACTTCTGGGATGGCAGCCAAACTTACATTATCCACCATTAGTTGAGCAGGACCAAAACGATTCGTCTCTGCGATCACAAGGTATAGACCCTGCCCCGAAACTGCGCCTGCTCCAGTGCTGAGTTGGATACCACTGAAAGTGCCAGCACCTGTGACCGTTGTTCCATTTGTAGATAGCGAGCTCACTGTGACACTATCCAGTAAACTCCCAGTCAGTGCGATACCATCAGTCACCTGCCCCGTCGCGCCACTAAAAAGTTGCAGCACTAGATCATCTGTACTACCAGTGCGACTTGCAGTGAGGCCTACCTGTATTGAAATTTCAAACAACTCATTCGTGGCGTCGTGCAAACCAAACTCCTGGTAAATGTTTGCGCCTACAGCATCAAGCCCTGCCGCAGCGTCATCGCCACCAGCGGACAAATCCGCATTACGCATTTCAAGAAATGTGTTTCCGTCCTGGGTCCAATCAGCAATCCCTCCCTGAAATCCAGAACTGAGTCCATCATTTGAAAAATCGCCGTTTATAATTCCAGATGTGATCGCTGCAGGCGCAGTCGTTGCAATCGTCAGAGCAGTCAAAGTCAATAAGCTTGTCTTCATCTTCTTTAAGTGATCAGAGGCGCCACTGAAGAGACCGTGTTGGCTGAGCGGGTTCGTATTTTTCATAATTAATCTGGGTTCGGTTTAATTTGGTTTAATTCGATTTTCAAAAGATTGTAACGTAGTATATAGCAGTCACACCGATCCCGCAATATACGTAAATACGTAGTAGCGAACCAGAAATTGAAAAGCACCTGCGCGGCTTCTGGCTGTTTCAGCGAAGGAGATCACTCAATACAGCTGCAGTGCTCACTGCCGATTGCTTCACTCCGATACTTATTTCAACTCAATCTCGAAAATACTTGGCCACTGGTCGGCAGGAATACCGGTCACGGTGACCCGCACGAATTTAACCACGCCGACCGCTTCCAGTGGATCGACACTCTGCTTGACCGATTGCGTGCTCTGGGTTTGGTCGACTAGAAGTTTCCACTTTCTCGCGTCCGTTGAGCCTTCGATTTTATAGCGATACACGCCCTCGCCCTCCCATGTGATCGCCGCGCTTTGCACACTCCGTGCTTTATCAAACGTGCAGACAATCCACGATGGAATCCGCGGGCCGTTCGCACACCAGCGCGTACCTGGGTTGCCATCGAATGCATGCTCTGCGGGATTGCTTGCCTGCTGCGATGATGCGAACACTTTCGGCGCAGGTGGCACCGGCTTTTTCGGCTGCTCGATCTTGAAATGCTGCGGCTGAATCGAGAGCTTGCGCGCGATACTGGTGGTGCTGTCAATCGGCACCATGCGGAAACGATAGCCCAGCGCAGTATTCCTCAAGATATACGGCCCCATGGCCGCCGCGCCCCAACTGTTGTTGCCCCCCACACCCATCTGTTGCAGATCGATATTCAAGTGGATCGAATCGGAACGCTCCATTTGGAATGCATAGCGCGCATCATTCACGACGCTCTGCGCATAATGCTTGGCACCAAAGTTGAACGCGGGCGCGCCAATAAACAGCAGCCCTGCTCCGTCTTGATCGGTCAATGCCGTCCAGCGCACATCACCGCGATTACCGTTTTCCTGCGGCTCAGAATAGTCCACCCACATCGCATCGACACTCGTCTCGAAGCGCCCGATCCGCTCGAACTTTCGGTCCGAATAGGTGGGATGCGGCCCGCGACCGTAGTAAGTCACATTTTCGAGTGATGTAGGCAGAAGCATTTCCAAACCGAAACGCATCGGTCCTTTGACGCTGGCACCCGGCTTATACGAGGTCGCCACTTCCAGCTCGCCGTTACCATAAACGGTATAACCGAGTTGATACGCGCCGTTGACACCCGGCAGCGTGGCATCGAACACAACGCGCACCGCGCCATCGAGTGTCTCAACTCGGCAAGCAGTCACCTGCCAGTTTTTGCCCGCGTCTTGCCACTTTGCATCCGAAATCTTATGATGAGACGGACGGTCATTATCAGTCAGCGCGCGCCAGAAGTCAGGACGGAAGCCGCGCTCAACGAGCGACTTGCCCTTGAATGTAAAGGCACTGAGGTTGCCGTCTGCTTTGTTAAACTGCACGGCGAAATCCACACCGCTGATAGACACTGTGGCATCCGTTTGCTCCAGCTGTAAGTCTGGCTGTGTGAGCTGAATCGGAACCGGCATCGCAGGGGCAACTTCAAACTGATCCCAGGCGATCTCATGCCCCGCAGGCACGAGCGGGAAGGCCGACGCTTTCGCAGTAAAGGAAAATGTCAGCAGCAATTCTTGAGCCGCATCTGCAACGCTGAGTTCGGGAAGTGCGACCTGCAGCGCACGCTCCGCACGAGCAGGCACATCCAGGTCTGGCAGTGTTCCCGTTGCAACGACTCGACCACCGGCCAGCAACTGCCAGTTCGCATCTGCGACATCCTTGAGGTTGCTAAAATCGAACCAATTGCGAACGCTGAATTTCCCCGCAGAGGCATCCACTGCCGAAACATGAATGTTGCGATAGACATACTTGATCGCAAACAGACCAGGGTGCGGCGTGCGGTCGGACGCCACTAATCCGTTCATACAAAAATTGTCATCGTTGGGAATATTTTTGGCATTCTCCCACCAGCCACCGTAGGCAAAGAAGTTCTCAGTCACTGGCCCCTTACCAATGTTGTGCTTAAATTCACTAGGCACCGGTTGCGAAATACCTTGATCGGCCCAGTCCCAGACGTAACCGCCCATGTGACTGTCGTTGGCATAAATGTGATCCCAGTATTCTTTCAAATTGCCGTTGGAATTGCCCATCGCGTGGGTGTATTCACACAGCACCGAAGGACGCTCGGTTTCACTGATCCAGCCTGGCCGTGCATACATGCGTGAATCCATGTCAGCGCTTTCGTTGCAATATTCGCTATGCACGGGACGATCCGGGTGGTGTGCATTCAACCACTCATACATCGCACGTGGTCCCGCTCCTCGCCCCGCCTCATTACCTAGCGACCAAATGATAATGGAGGTATGATTCTTATCGCGCTCCACCATGCGCTGCACACGGTTCATCTGAGTCGGCACCCAATCGGCTTGCCCTGAAATTCCGCGTGCACCATGTGACTCCAAGTTGGTCTCATCCATCACATAGATGCCATATTGATCACAGAGTTCGTAGAACCGTGACGTATTCGGATAGTGACTGGTGCGCACCGCATTAATGTTGTTGAGCTTAAAAATCTGGATGTCTTCCAGCATGCCCGCTTCTGTCACCACGTGACCGGTGAGTGGCTCATGTTCGTGACGATTGACGCCTTTGATTTTGATCGGCACTCCGTTGACCAAGAAGAGACCATTCTTGATTTCGACTTCGCGAAAGCCAATCGCCCACGGCACGACTTCGACCACCTTGCCGGCGGCATCTGTGTGCGTCAAAATCAGCTGATACAAATACGGCGATTCCGCAGTCCATTTGCGAGGATTAAACACTGGCACAGCTAGGCTTGCCCGTGCAGGAGTGAGCGACCGCTTCAAGACTTCTTTGCCCTTCGCATCCAGTAGTTTGACTTCCACCTGATTGCCCTCAGCGGCTCCTGCCAACTCGACATTCACGCGGAGCACTGCATCGCGATACGCATCATCCAGTTCCGTCTGAACATGAAAATCTCGAATTGCCGCGTCATCGCGCGACCACAGATAGACATCACGAAAGATCCCCGCCAGACGCCAGAAATCTTGATCTTCGAAATACGAACCATTGCACCAGCGATACACTTCCACCGCCATATGGTTGTCGCCTGCTTTGAGATACTTGCTGATATCAAACTGCGCGGGTGTGCGACTGCCTTCGCTGTAGCCGACCTTCGTGCCATTGATCCAGAGGGAGAAGGCGGAATTCACACCGTCGAAAGTCAGCAAGGTCTGACGTGTCTGCCAATCAGCCGGCACGGTAAATGTGCGGCGATAGCTGCCGACAGGATTATACTCACGCGGCGCATGCGGCGGCTTTGTGGGATGTGGGTATTTAATATTGGTATAGATCGGCGTGCCGTAGCCATGCATCTGCCAATTCGATGGCACCGGAATCGTTTCCCAACTCGAATCATCAAAGCTCGTCTCAAAAAACTGCACCGGTCGTGACGCAGGATTGTTCGACCACTGAAACTTCCAGTCGCCATTCAGCAGTTTGAACCACGGTGATTGCGTGCGATCGCCCTGCAGTGCCGCCGCTTCCGACGGATACGTCATCATCGCCGCATGGGGCGCTTCCGTATTGACCTGAATGACCTTGAGGTCATTCCATGCTTCCGATACCTGCGCCCAGCATGCGCTGGCGCACAGCGCTAATGATAATAATCCGATATACTTCATATAAAAATCTACCCTTCGATGGTTGTAATTTCAATGCGTGCCGATGCCGCATTGGGTGACGACACTTCAATCACCGTGATCCCTGGCTCATAGCTGCGGAACTCGATCGCTTGACGCCCCATATTTACGGTGCGTGTTTCCCAGACCTTGCCTGTTGGCAACTGTCCTGGCCCCGAAATAACTTTGAAACTCACGGGCACATTGTTAGCGATACGGTTGCCGTCTTTATCGAGCAGCGCAACGATCAGTTGCGTGTCATCGGTGCCGTCATCCGTCACCACCAATTTATCCGCGCTCAATCCAAGCAGTGCTGGCGTGCCGCCCTGGGGAATGGCTGGCATCGGAATGCCCAGTGCCTTCTCGCGCGCTTGGTAAAAACTCTTTTTCGGCAGACGATGGTAATCGATCACACCAAAGAAGCCGAAGCTCAACCCATCACCACGACCGCAATGCGTGCCATAGTCAAAGCCAGACCAGCAAATCGCACCCGAACGCCAGACATCGCGTGCTGGCTCATGGCCGACATGAAATTCCGTAGTCAAAATTGGCTTTTTCACACCCGGACGCGTCCTTGGCGCACCGCCGTTATAGCCACTGATGTCAGTGATCCCCTCATTCGAGAACGAGTTTCCGGTCGCCGTCGGACGGGTCGGGTCAAGCGCATGACACAAATCATTCAATTCACGGTAGAGTTGGCGCAATTTTGAAGTCACTGGCTCCTGCATCTGCATCTCCGTTTCGTTGCCGAGGCTCCAGCAAATGACAGACGGATGATTGCGGCGCTCTTTAATCATATCACGGAAATTGTCTTTCACGTTCGCCTTAAACTCAGGCTCCGCTTCTTCCACTGCCGGATACGCTTCGGCCCAATAGTTCCCTTCTTCGCCGCCTTTGAATCCGCCACGTCCCCAGAGTTGGAACTCCGCGTAGACAAACAAACCAAGCTCATCGCATGCTCGATAAAAGGAGCGAGGGTGCGGATTGTGCGACGCACGCACAATATTCGCGCCTGCTTCTTTCAGCAACTGCATGTCGCGATACATAGACGCTTCCGTCACTGCAAACGCCCAACCGGCGCGGTCTTCGTGTGCATTATAGCCTGACAGATACAGGTGCTCACCATTCAGGAAAAACCCTTTGTCTTGCGTAAACTCGAACCAGCGCACTCCGAGGCGCTCATGATATTCATCCACCAAGCCCTGCTCATTTGAAAGACGCGTGCGCACGCTGTAAAGATACGGACTGTCTGGCGACCACAGATTGGGCTGCGCGATCTCCGGCAGGTCCTGTGTCACTTGCACCAACTGCCCAGCGGGCAACAGCACGGGACGCTCTGACTGTGTCACAACCTGGCCATCTTTATCGAGCACTTCCACCAAAATGGTGCACTCGGAATCGGTTGCCGCGTCATTTTTAAGGTCAGTCTTCACCTGAACCGACGCACTGTCCGCGCTCACCTTAGGGGTCGTGACGAACTGGCCGCACCAATCGACATATTGGTCATTGGTTATGATGAAACGAACATTACGATTCAAGCCATTCGGAAAAATACTATCGCCCGCACGCGGCGCAATGGTGGCCTCCCAGCCATTCTTAACTCGAACCGCCAACACATTGTTGCCGCCGTAGTTGAGTGCCGCATTCATGTCGTAACAAAACCCGGTATACCCGCCCTTGTGCTCGCCAAGTAGCTGGCCGTTTAAATAGACCCAAGCGTGCTGGAATGCGCCCTCAAATTCGACAAAGGCACGACGCGACTTTAAATCCGCATCCACCGAAAACTCCTTACGATACCATGTATCACCCTCATACACCTCAAGCTCCATCCAATATGGAATGCTGGCAGAGTGCGGTAAATTGACGGGTTCCCAAGCAGCATCATCAAACGCAACCGCTTCCGCTCCATCCTGCGAGCCTTCATAGAAGGTCCACCCTTTATTAATAAGACGCTCCTCGCGCGGAGTCTCCATCTGAGTGGACGAGCCGACAGCCTTATCAGACTCACTAACGCAACCGCACAAGAACGAGGCCAAAGCCACTATTAATCCTAATTCTTTTTTCATCTGTATTTGATCCATTAAAAAAACGGCATAACACGTCCACCAACTCAACGAACGCAACGTAACCTTTACTAAAGTTTAGATTCTACATCGTCAGCGCACTACCTGCAATATACGTAAATACGTAAATTACATCAGGGCATCTCTGAAAATGACCGTTTTGACGGCGCGGGTAAGGTTGTTTCGTATTTTTCATCATCAATTGATCCTGGTTCGAATTGATTCGGTTTTCGAATAGTTAAAGTGCAGTATCCAGCAGTCACACCGAACCCGTAAGTGCGCGATACTACACTTCTCGAGCAGAACAGTCTACCTGTCCAATGGGACAGGTCGGGGCATTCAGGAGCAAAAAGAGACGCTAGCGCAGATGGGGCGATTGTGCATTACAATGAACCAAAAACACAAATAATCTGCCTTATTAAGGAAACGTGAGAGTAGTTAAGCAAGATTAAGCGGACCCGCACAGCGGCTCTGGGGAACTACTTGAATTCCCAATATCTGCCACTCCAACCGCCCCTCACCTCGCACACACGAAAAACGCCCAGATTGCTCTGGACGTTTCCCCCTAATATGAATCGGTTTCTCAACCGATTCCCCCTAACCAGTATCTTACGGAACCTGAGTCACTTTCAGACGAACGAAGTGTGCCGACTTGTCGGTAGGCAAAGTGTAGGAGATCTCGTTGCCATCGTTCACGTCCGGCTCGACTGCCTCCCATGGATCGTTGACACCGAGATCTTCGGATTCCTCGATGGCGTAAGCCACCTCAGCAGCAGCGCCTGCCCCCTTGTTGAAGGTGATCACTCCAGCCACTAACTTATTTGCCGCATGGTCAGAGACCTTGGGATTCATACCAAGAGCATACTCGAGCAGATTGGGCAGGCCATCCGAGTCCGGATTGCTATCGACCGTTGCCGCCACGGAGTTGGGAGTACCAAAGTGCGTGATCTGCCAGGCCTCCAGCGGAGTCGGCCCAAAGCGCGACTGCAAAGCATCGAACCATTGTTCAGCGAGGACATCATTACCCGCAGCATTGGTGTGCAGGCTGTCGCCCATCAGGCCTGCGATGTCGGCGTTGATACGGGTCCACTGATCGACGAGTGTGACATCCTTGCCCTCGCCCTGCAGGGTGGCGATGATGGCAGGCAGCGCATTGTTGAAATCAACCACGCGCTGCGCTTTGGCGGCGGAACCAGTGTTGGGCGTGACCTGGGCGACGAAAATTGCGGGCGCAGGGGCTCCGCCTCCGACCTGGGCCCAAATAGTATCGACGAGGGTCTTGATGCGGACGGGTGCACCGGCAACATCGTCGTCGAGCTCGAGATCGTTAGTGCCGAGCATGATCAGAACGGCATTGGGCCTGTGCGTCGCGAGTCGCTCCTGATTCCACCATATGGCAATATTCGCCGTCATGTCCGTTCGATTGTTGGAATTACCCCCGATGCAGGATCCGGTGATACCCGAGTGGTAGTGATAGAGATTAGAGGCGGCAGTGTCGCCGCTGGAAGGCAGGCCATCGACATTGGCAGTAAGATGCCCGGTAAAGCTGAACTTTGCGTTGCCTGCGACGAGCAGGTCGAAGAGCGACTTGCGCGGGGAACCAGTGTCATCACCATCGAACAGGCTCTGAGTGATGGAGTCCCCGATGAACCAGATGGCACCGAGATCCACGGAGGCAATCGTGATGGTGATCGAATCCGCCCCGACATTAAGGTCGCTGTCAGTCGAAGTGGCCGTGATGGTGTGCGTGCCCACTCTTAGGCTGTCGGTTGAAAAATTCGCGCCCGTGCCAATCGCTCTCGTTTCGATATCAGAAGTCCAGACGAGCGCTGCTTCCAGAATACCATCATCGTCCAAATTATCAGCCACCGTTGCGTCGAAGGAGACCGATTCACCCACCTCGAACGCCGCATTGAACGCCGGACTGCTGATTGCCACAACGGGACCGGCACATTCGGATACGTTTACATTGTCAATGGCCGGGCCAGCGATTGACCCTAGAAAATCGCCTTCATAAGTGAGGGTGGTGCTGGCTGCAGTTGCTGTGAATGTAAACGTCTCCGTCACCCAGGTCTGGCCACTGGGATTGCTGAACGTTATCGTCTGGACGGCTCCACCCACACCGTATGAGAGAACCATATCAGCAGCTGAGGCAACGGCACTGTAATCGAAGGATAAGCTGTAACAGCGGCCGATGTCCGTCGCAAAGCTCTGGCTAATGATCCCCGCACTGCCGCCACCAAATGAAGGCGATTGTAGATCTAGAAACTGATTTCCGTCGGAAGCAGTACCAAAACGATTGTTATCCAGCATGACACCCCCGCCGGCCGCATCAACCGTCCATCCGCCAGTAATGAAGGTACTTCCCGCCGGTTGCTCACTAAAATTACCAACGCCGAGGAGGGGAGCCTCAAAGCTGCCATTTCCAATCAAGTTATCAGGTGGCAAAGTGCTGCGGGTTACGCTCACATTGTCGATCAGCGGGCCGTTCCATCGACCTAAATAATCGCCTTCAAAAGTGAGCGTGGTGTTGGTCGCAGTCGCGGTGAACACATACGTTTCCGTCCCCCATGGAGGCACGCCATAAGGACCCGTGCTGAACGCGACCGTCTGATCGGACCCACCGAGGTTATAGGTGATGGATGTCGCCTGCCCAGGCGCATCGCCGTCGATGGAGCTGTAGTCAAACGACAGCATGTAATTCTGCCCCACTTCCGTCGCAAAGCTCTGGCGAATGGTGCCCGAAACTCCACCGCCAAACGAGTTAGACTGGAGACTGAGAACCTGATCACCCTCAGTAGCAACTGCACCGAACCAACCGTTAATCAAGGTTATCCCGCCTTCATAGGTTAAATCACCCGCAATATCCCAGCCTGTAAGGTTGCCGTTTGCCGCGGGCAACTCCGCGTATGAGCCACCCAGATCGTTCGACTCAAAGCTGCCGTTTTCGATCAGATTATCAGGCATTAGAGCCGTGCGGGTGACACTCACGTTATCAATGCCCGGCCCGGCGATTGACCCTAAAAAATCGCCGTTAATAGTGAGCGTGGTATTGGTCGAAGCCGCCGTGAACACATACGTTTCTGTCGCCCAAACCTGGCCTATGGGATTGCTGAACGTTAGCGTCTGGTCAAGCCCGCCGAGGTCATAGGTAATGGTCATGCTGGCAGTTGAGCTGACGGCGCTATAGTCAAACGTCAGCATATAATTCACACCAACCTCTGTCGCAAAGCTCTGGCTAATGATCCCCGCACTGCCGCCGCCAAATGAAGGCGATTGTAGATCTAGAAGCTGATCTCCGTCGGAAGAAGTGCCAAACTTATTGTTATCTAGCATGACCCCGTTACCAATAGTCCAGCCCGTAATGCCGGTGTTCCCCGCCGGTCGCTCAGAATGATTATTATTACCAATGTCGGGCATTTCAAAGCTGCCGTTAATGATGAGGTCAGGCGGGCTCAGGAGTGTTTTTGTCATGAAATCACGCGCGCTGGAATACCGCTCATCGGCCGCCGAATGAACTTGGTTATGACCAACCTGTTCGGCCTCCTCCTTGAACTTAACTCCGAACAAACCGTGATGAATCGCATGTCCATACGATGTTGCCGGAACGGTTAGATCCGCAGGGTACTCCAGATAAATCGGCGGATCATCTGCGGTTAAATGATTCATGGGAGAGAACTCTTCAAAAGTGGCCTGATGCTGGTCGTAATTCTCCAACATAGTATCCCAGTCGAGCTCGCCGACGGCAGAAGTAATCATTCCATGCCGCGCAAAAGGGCCAAGCCAATCTTCGAGTAGTATGGGATCGATCGTGACCTGAGCCTGAATCCCCGCAGCGGCTAAGACACGACTGGACTCCCGTTCCACGGGATCTGCCGAATCGGGATTCGCAAGATCGTCATGACAGGCGATCCATAATGTACTACATCCTCCAGCGCTTTCTCCGGTCACGACAATCTTCGCTTTGTCGATATTCCATACTGCGGCTTTATGGCGAAGAAACTGGATCGCACGGGCCGCGTCCTGAACAGGCGCCGGTAGCGGATCCGTCCCGGTCAAACGATAACTGATCGTCGCAACAGAAATGCCACTGTTCAAAAAATACTCGGGCGCGGTAATGCCCTTACCTCCATTGACCCATCCGCCTCCGTGGATGTGGACGACTAAAGGACGAGGCCCCTCGCCTTCAGCTTGCCAGAAATCCAGTATCGTCCGTTCATACTGATCGTAGGCGACGTCCTCATAGGTCTTCGGCGGCACCTGGGCGCAAAGAGTGCCTGCGAGGCAAAGGAAGAGTGCCGAAGTGATTTGTTTTCTGTGCATAAAAATAAATTCCGTCGTCTTTACATAGGAAATTAATCACAACAGACTACCATAGAAAAATAACACCCGCAATATACGTAAATACGCAGGCGTCTCGAAGTGTAGATGGTTGCACGCCCCGTAACGATCTGCTCGCCGATGCAATGTTGCTGTGTGAGGACACACACCAACCCGAACGCAGCGAACCTCGGTGCCCACCTGACCGCCCCTCACCTCGCACACATGAAAAAACGCCCAGATTGCTCTGAACGTTTCCCCTAATATAAATCGGTCTCTCAACCGATTCCCCTAAAAATAACTGAGTGCACTGTAATACAAATCCCCGCTCCGCGCAATATACGTAAATACGTAGTGAGTGCAGGGTTGCCCGTATCCGCTGATGCCGTATAAGGTGTCGTTGATTCTATAATGTCCTGCCTCATCAAGAGCTGCGCGACCGATGCAGTGAACCGACCTATGCAAACAAAATTCTACATCCGGCACAGCTTTGCTTTATTAGTGACCCTGTATGCTTTGATGCTCGCAGGCTGCAATCAGTCAACCGATCTGGATAAAGAAATCGCTGCAGTGGATGCCGAGTTGGAACAACTCCCGAAGCTACAACCGAATATGCTCTGCCCGACTGTTGGCTTCGGGTCAGCCCTCTCCCCAGATCCAGATCATAGCTCGTGGCTAGACATCATCCTGCCCGAACCTCGAGAGATCGATACGATCGTGCTCATTCCAACATTGCTCAAAAATACAAATGGGGAATTAGAAACGCTCGGATTCCCGCCTCGGTTTACGATCGAATCCTGGCTGGAAACAACACCGAGCACCCAACATGCCGAAATCGATGCCAGTGGTTGGCTCTACCAATCGATCGGTCAATACGACCCCGTGAAGCATCCCCATGAACTCGTCTGCGAACTGGACTTAAACCAGACGCTGAACGGTTCGGGCTCAGGCGAACTGTCGATTTCACTGTATTACGCAAAACAGTTTGAAGCTCAAGATGGCCGCGATCTTCAGAACGCCACAGGGGTCACCCAAGTCGGGCGCAGCAACAGCTACCCATCTTGGGCAGAGCAATCCGACGCTACAGGAAAACATGCAGCCTTCAGCATCCACTCACGCTTTGATTTGAGTCCAGTACCAGCGGGTGCGACACTCTTCCTCAGAATCGGCGCCGAAAAACACGGCAGTGCATCAATTGATAACATCCTAATAAACGCCCCCTTTACCCTGACCAACGGAGATTTCCAATTCCCAAAACTTCAAGCTCAAGCGGTCATCAACTCCGTCCCGAGATGGTATAGTACGCACAGTAGGCACATCGGCACTAGAATCGGCGGCAACAGCGACACACAGCGGCGCATACTCATCAACCACACTCAAGACGACTTCCCCAACCCCGGCGCGAGTCCCGTCGTCTTTTCACTACCGCCCGACACACGCGTCCAAAAACTGCGCATTCATGCGACGCGGCTGCAACAGGAAAATAGTTGGCGAAGGCGGCAGACAAGCTATACCTTTTCACTCAATGAAGTGCTCCTGTTCGACGGCGACCAAAACATTGCACTTAACACTCAAGCCGTTTCGTCCGATCACGAAAATTTCCCTCTAATGTTCGACGCGGCTTATGCCGTCGATGGCTATCATTATTTCCCCCCGGTCGACCCCAGGGAAGTGTCATCGCCGGATCACGAACCCATCGAAGGCGCATCCGAGCTATTGTTTGATCTGGGCCAGAGCTATACCCTCGACGAAGCCCGCTTTTATCCAGTCGACCGCTCCCCCCAGTTCTCCCACGTCTATGCCATGGGCATCGGCTTTCCGCGCAGTATTACCCTGCACATCGGCAACCAGCCGGATCGCAAGGCGGCGCACACCACGGTGCAGATCACCACCACGCATCAGATGGGAGCTCACCCGCTCATACGGCGCTTTCAGCCGACTTCCGGTCGCTACGTTTGGATCGAGATGAGCGAAGGCCAGCCCGACCCCCGCACCGGCAATGAGGCGCTTGGATTTTCAGAAATCGAGCTAGTGCAGAACGGAACCAATGTACTCGGCGGCATTCAACCTTTACAGACACAAGCCCCTCGCCAGCACTTACAACACCTTACAAATAGGAAAACCTCCAGTGGCACCATTGAGCCGCAGAAGGAATGGTTACTCAAACTACACCGTCGAGCCTCACTGGAGCGACACAAACAAGCACTGACCCTTCAACAACTGAACCGGGCCGAAAAACAGCGCGGCCTACTTCGCATACTGCAAACCGTCATGCTAACATCGCTGCTCGCGGCATTGATCATTACCTTAATCATCCGCAGCCGCCACCGCCACAATATCCGGAAACTGCGCGAGAAAATCGGTGCCAGTCTCCACGACGAAGTCGGAGCCAACCTATCGAGCATCGCACTCTCCTCGGAAATGCTGACCCACACCAACCAACTCAAAACGCCAGAGGGACGTCAACTAAACGACGACATCACCCGCGTCGCCCAGGAAACCGCGACCGAAATCCGACTGCTCTCCCGCTTCCTCGAAAAACAGGGCGTCGAAAGTAACTTGATCGGCCAATTCCGCCGCGTGGAGCGCCAGATGCTGCCCGGTATACAGACTCGCGCTGACTTCAGCTCACCGGAACAATTCAACGCCCTGACAGCGACCGAAAAGTGGGAACTGGTGCTGTTCCTCAAAGAGGCACTGCACAACATTGTCAAACACGCCCACGCCACCCGTGTGAGCATCCGCACCCAAGCGGGGCCCAAACAACTACACCTAGAAATCTGCGACAACGGCCGAGGCTTGCAAGATGACAACCCGCCACCGATTCACCTAGTGAAACGCGCCAAAAAACTAAACGCCCAGCTCACCTTTGACACCCCTGAAACTGGGGGCACCACCATTCAACTAACTATTCCTAAAAAGAGACGCCATAAAAAATGACTGAGTCCATCCGCATCCACATCATTGAAGACAATCGGAACTACCTCAACTCGCTCAAGCAGGCGTTAACGCTACTTGATGGTGTCGAATATTCTAGCGGCTACGGCTCCTTCGAAGCATTTCGAAATGCCGCCCCAGAAGCACCCGACTGCATCCTACTGGACATCAATCTGCCAGGCATCTCCGGACTCGACGCCCTGCTCGAACTCAAGCAGATGATGCCCACCACCGAAGTGATCATGCTCACCCAGAACGACGACTACCCGAATGTTCTGACTGCCATCCAGCGCGGAGCCTCTGGTTACATCATCAAAGGCGGAAGTGTGAAAGAAATCCACCAAGCGATATTGGACGTGCACCACGGAGCGTCGGTCATCGACCCTCGCCTCTCACGCATCGTGCTCACCACCCTCGCCGGCACCCCATCCGACACAAAGGAAAATCCACTCAGCGACCGCGAAGCTGAAGTGCTTAGCGCCATGGCCGACGGGCTCACAAAAAAGGAAGTCGCCAACCTACTCAACCTAAGCTACCACACGATTGACCTCTACACTCGTAATATTTACGAAAAACTCAAGTCGCCTAACATCGCCGCAGCCATCGCCACCGCCATACGTAAAGGCCACATCTAAGACGTAAGCCAGTGCTGCATACGCCTCCCCTCCACTTACTGGTTAAATCCCTTGTGGTTCATAAATTCCCAAATACGCCCCATCCAAGTATAACTGCCTGTGCCTGGCGCGGCCGTCCGCTGAAAACAATGCCCACGTGTTGCGAGCGTATGTAGATCCGATTGAATGCCCATCCGCCGTAGTTGCTCCCAGGTTTTCACGGAATTCATTGCTGCATATTGGTCGGCATCGCCATGAATGAACAGCATCGGACTGGTTGCCAGATCGAATGAAAATTCGGGGACAAGTCGCGCGTCATCTTCGTTGCCCCCCTTCGCATTACCGCCATTGGCTCCGTCGGTGAGCGCGTAAGCTGGATAAATCGCGACCGCCCATTGCGGGTGGCACGGAAGCTTATCGAGTTCGTCGATTGGCCAATAGGATCGTTGCTTCGAGCTGGTCGCTCCCATCAGCGTTAAGTGTCCGCCAGCAGAGGACCCCATGATACCGATACGATTCGGATCGAGCCCTTTGTCTGCGGCCTGACTGCGGACGACTCGTATGGCACGTTGTAAATCCTGCCACGCGGTGGTGTGCTTCTCGAGTCCATCCTTCGGCCGCGGGGTACGGTATTTCATCGTCACCACCGTCATGCCTTTTTCGTTTAAGTAGCGTCGCGTAGGTGCGACTTCGAATCCGTCCGGATTGTTGCCATTATAGGCGCCACCTGAATAAATGATCTGAATCGCTTGAGTCGTGCGTTCTTTCGGCAGATGCCATTCGAGATACGGTTGGCACTGATTTGCTTGCACGTTTGGCATCCGTCCTTCCGGCCAGACGGGTTCTTTATGATAGTCCCCGCGCGCATCGTCGCTGGGATAGCGAGCCATCAAATCGACCTCCTCCGTGAGCCGTCCGTCAAAATTCATCTGCCGTATGAACTCATCGATTCGATCAAACCAATGATCGTAGGCAGTGCCGTCCTCGCCCTTATTCGGGTTGCCCATAAAGCCATGCCCGCGATCTGCAAACAGATGCAGTTCGGCTGGAATTTTCATGCGCCGCAACTGACGATAGATTTGATTGGAACCGTTGGGCGAATAGACATCGCTCCCGCCATGAAAGAGCGCCATCGGACAGGTCTTGGCATCGAATTGAAAGACGTTGGAAAGTTTTGCGTCGATTGCATCACCATTGCGGCCATTGGGTCCACTCAGACCATCGGTAAGGGCATAAGCGGTATAAACCGGCACTGCCCAGTTAATATGACAAGGTAGCTGGTCGAGCGCATCCACTGGTTCGTACGCGGGTGTGAGCGCGCTGGTGCCGAGCAATACGGTCAGATGGGAGCCCGCAGAAAACCCGAAGGCACCAATCTTCTCTGGATCAAAGCCACGCGCCTCAGCAGCCTGACGCACCAGACGCACCGCGCGTTGCCCATCCTCCCAAGCGCTCTGATAAATAGCCAAGCCTTGCGGTCGTGGCGTGCGATACGTGAGACTCACGCATACAAATCCGAGATCAGTGAAGCGCTTCGCCGCTCGGTCGATCCACACCCCATCGCAGCAACTCTGATACCCGCCACCCGAAATGAGCAAGATGCAGCCACCGTTTGCCTCTGCAGGCGGCTCATACCAATCGAGATGCGGCATCGTATGCTCCGCCGCCTGAAACCCCGCGGCCTTCGCCTCCTGAGTCGTTGCCGCAATCTGCTGAGGCTGAAAATTCGGAATCTGTCCTTCGGGCCACAGTGCAACACGCTCACCCACACATGCCAGAACAGACACCAGCAACCAACCACTCACAACTAATATTTGTTTCATCATCATAATAATAATAATAATAGATCACTGATTATTTGGATATTCTTCGAGCGTCAACACGAGTAACGTTCTATTTAGTAAACTGGGCGCTATTTTCACCTTCAAATTTTCCCTCTGTCCACCGCCGAACTGGTGCGGACTGATTTTTCCGGCCAAACCATTTACCCACCGCAGGAAATCGATCCGAGCAGGTGGAACGCCCTGCTGGAGTGTGGCGGATTTCCACAACCCTTTCTAAAAGCAGATAAGCATTTCCATCGTCATAGGTCTCTTATTGCTCTGATATTGTGTGACCTGCAAGGGACTTTTACTTGATCATTCTAAATACGTATTTCCCCAGCCTGTTGGTGGAATCATGCACACAAACAACTCTAGGAAAATAACTTCCAGAGGTTTGATAAGGGAACTCGTTTTAGCGGATGTTTATATCCGTCGACGCAGTGCGCAGGCTCCAGCAGACTCTCGAAAGCGCTCTCACCCCTGCCTCGTTGCAATAAAAAACCCCCAGTCTGTAAGGACTAGGGGTTTAAAAAATGGAGCGAGCGAAGAGGTTCGAACTCTCGACATCCACCTTGGCAAGGTGGTGCTCTACCAATTGAGCTACGCTCGCTTCTTGGAAGAAGTCGCAGAGAATTATAAATTCGCCCCTGCTGTCAACGTGTTTTTAAAGAAATGGCCTAAATCGCGCAAAATAGAAAAATCACTCATTTTGCCTTCAAAAATTAAATTATTATAAATTTCTGTCGATTTATGTGGCTTTTCTCAAATACAGCCATAAACAAGAATATTTAATTCAGGAAAATATACATATGGAAACAGGAATAGTAAAATGGTTCAGCTCTGAAAAGGGTTACGGCTTCATCACGCCAGACAATGGCGGAACGGATCTTTTCGTTCATCACTCAGAAATTCAGATGGATGGCTATGCCTCCCTCGACGAAGGCCAAAAGGTTACATTCGAAATCGGCTCAGGACAAAAAGGTCCCTGCGCTACGAATGTAAATGCTGCTTAATTTCGATTACATCGACGCTTTAGAGCGTTAATTTCGAAAGCGCCTTAACGGGCGCTTTTTTTGTGCCAAGCGCGCGCGGTACAATCTTAGCTTTAACGGATTCGTCAGTTTAAATTCACGCGGGTGAGCACTATCCATAACGACAACCGCGGTCTATCGCACTGGACCCGGCGCCCACGCAGCAAACTGACTCACAATCGGTAATTAATGGTAACTGCCCTCAGTCGCTTAGCCGTTTTGCTTCAAAGCAACAGGACCTAAATGTGTCATCCCAATCGAACGGGCGCGCCTAAGATCTGAGCTTGGCGGTTTTCCGTGGCGCGTTGGCCAGCTTAACAATTCCCCAGATGATGAGGCCAAGCGATGAGATCGCGGCGAGCCCAGCGAACAAAAATCCCTTTACGATAAGTCCGACGAAGCGGCTAACGCTGAATGGTGAAAACGAAAAGATGCGCGACTCCGCCCCTCCAGTTACATCAATTGTGACCTGAACCGCTTTGTTTACTTCGACATAGCCAAGACTCTGACGTGCGCGACCGATCGTACTGAAACTTGCATGCGAATCACTGACGAAATCGAGCGGAATACCGCCCTGCGCACTAATTTTGATGACTAAGTCATCTGGCAACTCGATGGGATTGTGATAAGTTCGACCATCATACATCGTCTGATAATCATGCCACAAATAGTAGCGACCAGGCGTATCGACAAATGCCATGGCAACACCTGGCACCTCAAATTCGAGGAGGTCGGAACGATCGCGCAACAGAGTCAATACGATGAGGAATGGCACGCAAATTACCCCAATTCCGAAAACGATCGCACCCGCAATAATTTGTTTAGCTCCTGCCTTCATCTGGATTGTTATGAACGCCGCTTCTTTGGTAGACCTTTGGAATTATAGACGGCTTTCTTGCGCTTATGAACCTTAGTTTTGGCTCCGCCACTGGCGCCGCCACCGTGCTTGCCAGTTTGCAGCGTTTCGATTTGGTCACGAAGTATCGCAGCTTTTTCGAATTGAAGTTTTTGTGCAGCTTCGAGCATCTCGGCCTCTAACTCAGCAATGACATGCACCACATCGACGTCGGCTGATTCCGCCACCAGCAGGTCCTGCGATTCGCTCTCATCGTAACGCTTACCTGGCGTCTGCAGGCCATCATCGATGCTTCGTGTTACCCCCACTGGCGTAATATCGTGTTCAAGATTGTAAGCCACTTGCTTTTCTCGACGGGCACTGGTTACTTCCAATGTCTGAACAATCGATTTCGTCATGACATCGGCATACAGAATAACGCGTCCCTTTTCGTGACGCGCGGCCCGACCTGAGGTCTGAATCAGGCTCGTTGCACTGCGTAAAAAACCTTCCTTGTCGGCATCGAGAATCGCAACCAGCGCAACTTCTGGCAAATCGAGCCCCTCACGCAGGAGATTGACTCCTACCAAGACATCAAACTCTCCTAGTCTCAAGCGACGCAGAATCTCAACCCGCTCAATTGCATCGATGTCCGAATGCAAATATTCCACATTCAAGCCCGCTTCGCGCAAATAATCACTCAAATCTTCCGACATACGCTTGGTCAAAGTCGTCGCCAGCGTGCGTTCGCCCTGTTCGGTTGCCTTGCGCACTTCGCCGATAAAATCTTCTACCTGCCCCTTGATCGGACGGATCTCCAGCACTGGATCAACCAAGCCCGTCGGGCGAATCACTTGCTCAACAACAACGGAGGAAACTTCTAATTCAAGCGCTGCAGGGGTGGCGGACACATAGATCGTTTGATCAGTGATCGACTCAAACTCGGCAAAGGTTTGTGGACGATTATCCATCGCCGATGGCAAGCGGAAGCCATACTCAACCAAGCGCTCTTTTCGCGCTCGATCGCCATTATACATCGCACGCAGCTGCGGTAAGGTGGCGTGACTCTCATCAATAAAGAGCAAAAAATCGTCTGGAAAAAAATCGACTAAGCAAAACGGCCGTTCACCTGGCTTGCGAGCAGAGAGATAACGGGAATAATTCTCAATTCCGGTGCAGAACCCCATCTCCTGTAGTAACTCGATATCGTATTCAGTGCGCATCCGAATACGTTGTGCCTCTAATAAAAGGTTCTGCGACTCGAACCATGCAATGCGTTCTTCGAGCTCGGCACGTATCTGTGGCACCGCGCCTTCAATCTTGTCCTTAGGTGTCGCATACTGGGTGGCCGGATACAGATTAAAGTGTTCTAAGGTGCCGCCCGTCGCACCTGTCAATGGGTCGAGCTCCCGTATGCTCTCGACTTCATCACCCCAAAACTCAACACGAATCGCAGTCTCCATATAAGCAGGGAAAATATCCACGACATCACCACGAACACGGAATTTACCACAGGTAAAAGAGACATCATTACGCTCATACAGCACCTCGACCAAACGTTCTAAAAAATCGTCGCGCGAAATCGCCAGTCCCGCACATAGAGGAATCATCATCTCTTTAAAATCTTCGGGCGAACCAAGACCGTATATACAAGAGACGCTGGCGATCACAATCACATCCTTGCGACTGATCAGCGAGGAGGACGCAGCTATGCGCAGGCGCTCGATTTCCTCATTAATCGAAGAGTCCTTCTCGATATAGGTATCTGTTTGCGGAATATAAGCCTCGGGCTGATAGTAGTCATAGAAACTGACAAAATATTCGACCGCATTATCTGGGAAAAATGCTTTAAACTCTGAGTATAGCTGCGCCGCCAGTGTCTTGTTGTGCGAAAGAATTAATGCTGGGCGCTGCAACTGCTGGATCATGTTCGCCATGGTGAATGTCTTCCCTGATCCCGTCACACCCAATAGGGTCTGTCGCTTATTGCCCGCGCGCACGGACTCGACCAAGGCCTTAATAGCCTGCGGTTGATCGCCCTGCGGAGAATATTCACTACTGAGTTTGAAATCCACGAGGCCAGAAAAGCGCAGGAAACCTAAGTGCGCAAGCCGAAGCGCTCAAATGCAGGCATTGGCAATCGACAAAGCTGCAGCGCACTCCATAAATCAGTGCTGTGAAGCCTAGCAACAAAGCGATTGTATTTTTTGATGGTGACTGCGGCCTATGCAGCGTCTCTGTTCGTTTCTTAATCAAGCGCGATTGCCACCAGCATTTGTATTTCGCGCCATTGCAAGGGATCACCGCGCAGGCCATACTGCCACCGCAATACCGAGAATCACTGCGAACCATGGTCTACCAACGTGTGAGTGCCAATGGTCAACCCATGCTGCTGATCCGCTCCGAAGCAGTACTGCTGGCACTGATTGATACGCGCAGCAGCTGGCGTCATCTCGCACAGATTGCACGGCTGCTACCTCTGAGCTCGCGCGATTGGGTCTATAGTCGGATTGCCGACAAGCGAAAGATCTTTTTCAAAGCCGCTGCCTGCAAATTGGCCAGTCAATCAGAACACGCGCGCATTTTGCCATAGCGGCTGCGACACTAGACTGCATAGTTAGCGACGCGGTTGATTTAAAAAACGAATTGTGCAATGCCATTGAACATACGTCTGGTGCTCTGACAGTTGCGTTGACGGCGGATCAAACTAAACAGGCCCCTCGGATCACCGAAGAGCCTGATAAAATATGCGATTATGTGATCGAGCTAGCTATTGAGGCAGGAAAATGAAGACACAGGCCATCACGACTGTTGGGAACAGCGCGCCGAGCATCAACTTAAGTGGTGAAACGCCACCATCGAAATATTTGCTCAGAATGCTCTGACCGGCAGGATTTGGCGCATTGGCGATCACCGTCAAACCACCACCAGTGACTGCACCAGCAACCACTGCATACTGTAGTGCGACCGCACGTGCGGAGTCGGCCGCTAAATTTTGATCAAAGGCCGGCACCTGTGATGCGAGGAAAGTGATTGCGGCATTATCATTAAATGCAGTCAACACAGTCGCTCCGATGAAGAGCGGCACTTCGCCAAGCGCAGAGAGCACGGGAGCGATCCACCAACCTTGCAATCCACCATGCGTGACGAGCCCAGCAAGAAAGAAACCAACCAACAAAGGCCCCTTCAGCGAGATCGCATATTGATGATGATCCGTCGCAATCGTAAAGGCGATAAAAACGAGGAAGCCGCCGATAAAGAATGCGGGATGGTGCAATGTGAACACCGTCCATGCGAGGAAGAATAGATGAACAGCAATAATCCATAGCGGTGCAGGCTCTTCTTCATTTGCAGTTGCTTCGGCCGCAAGTGCATCTGCTTTTCCCTTCAAAGCTACAAAGTCTTTGCGAAAGACAAAGAAATAAACCCCAGTTGCGATCAAAATACCGATGACGGCACGAATACCGAAGTGAGAGAGCATGAACGGTGTATCCCAGCCCCACTTCGATGCAACCATGAGCACAGGAGGCGCTGCAAAGTGCGTCAACGTGCCACCGACAGAGATATTCACAAACAACAAACCCATGGTAGCATACTTAAACGTAGGGGTCGGATTGTAGCAGTAGAACTGATGTCCAAGCAGTAGCGCAGCAATCGTCATTGCAGCAGGCTCAGTAATGAAAGAGCCGAGTAAAGGCGCGATGATTAGAATCGAAAGCCACCATGCTGCGGGTGTGCGCTTACCGATTTTAGCCACCGAGCTCAAGGCTCGCTCAGCAAAAGCCACGACTGGACGCGATGCAGCGATCGCCATAATTACGACGACAAATACGGGCTCGGTGTAGTTACGCGTATCGATATAGTGCGTGGTATGATCCCAGCCATATTTATAAGTAATAAACAACAGCAGCGGAATCAGCCAAATACCAAAAATTGCTTCAATCTCGCCAAGAAAATGAAATAAGGTCGCCTTAAAACTCACTGGGTCTTTACCGTCCACAAAGACACGCTTATCAGCCTTTGCTTTGGCATCGTTCTCATGTTCGTATTTGTGCGCAAGCTTCATGAAGTGCACTGACGCAAAGGTATGCATAATCGCCCCCAAGAACAGTAGGGTCGCGACTAAGTTGATCGGATCTGCGATTGCGCGGAGTTTTAGTATCTGCAGCACGCTGAGCTCATTCTCAGAAATGTTGAGTTCATTCGCGTGCGCTTGTTCTAGTGTTGTGTAGTCCTCTAACGCCATGGGAAACGAAATATCTGAGACGCCATGACCATGTTCATTGCCACTAATCGGATTACCACCAGCGGCATGTAGGCTAGACGTCAGAATGAAACTGGCGAGTGAGAGTAAGATGAATCGTATCAAGTAGCTGATCATAGGCTAGAAGGTCTAAGGATTTATGTATTACTTAAAAGAAAAAACGCGACCTGCGCTGCGAATTCTCATCGACTTCAACAATCAATCTCTCGCCGATTCAAAAGATTATAATTAAGACCGTTTAGAACGATTCCGCACAACTAGGCGTGATGATAATTAGAGCCGGTATTGATCGAGACAGCGCGGTAAAGTTGCTCACACAAAAGCATACGGGCGATCTCGTGTGTGAAAGTGAGTGGTGACAGGGCAAACAGTACATCTGCCCGCGCCTTGACTGCGGGACTCAAGCCATAAGCGCCACCGATGATAAAAATGGCTGGATACCCTTGCAGATCCAACAGCTCTTTGGCGAGGCCTACGGAAGTTTGCGTTTTGCCCTCTTCGGCCATCGCGTAGACCCTGGCGTCTTTCCGTTTAGCCAACGCTTCGAGGATCCGCTCACCCTCGCTTTCGACATCGCCGTCCTTGAGTTCGAGCAACTCGAAATTGCCAGAACGTTTAAGGCGCTTGGAAAAATCGTCGCAGAGGGCTGTCAGCGGCTTATTTTTCATACGACCTAAGGCAATGACGGTATAGCGATACATGTTAGTCGGGTTGGTGGTGAGGGAAGAATATGTAACCGCATCTACTTTAGCTCATTGAGAATCTCTAAATCAACCAGGACGGGACGATGGTCACTAACGAAGCAACGTAAAACTTCACAGTTGATAACTTTGTAGCTCGGAGGCACGAGAATAAAATCCAAACCATGGATCGGCAGAAGTGACGGAAAGGTGCGGCCATTTTTCGGGTAAATCTGATAGGCACATCGATCCTCTAAGTATTTAAATAGATGCACAACGGCGTCATTAGGTTTACCTGAGCGGCTATTAAAATCACCACACACGACCGGCGAAAAATAGCCCTCATCCCCCTTTTGGGCATGGCGTTCTTCCAAAAATAGGATGAGCCGTTCGATTTGCTCAATCCGGCGCAGTCGTGATTTATAGTCCAAGTGCAAATTGACGATAGGTAAGTGCCCATCTGGTAAAGTGAGTTCGGTATAGAGAAAGCCTTTCTCACCAATCTCCGCACTACCAAACGCTTGATGATCGGCATGCTCGATCGGCAAATGTGACAGTAGGCCATTCCCATACGCGAGTGGCAGCCGCCCACCGCGCCGATTATGCACTCCGAGATGACTATGCGGGTAGCAGGCCTCTGCTTTTAAAAAATCAAGCAAATGAATCCGCTGATTCCAATGCGAGTCCTCATCGACTTCCTGCAGCGCCACAACATCGGCCGCTTCACGCTTAAGCAATCGGGCGACCCGCAACAGATTTCGCTCAATTCCACGTATCCGATGAAATCCCTGGTACGTCGAAAGCCCACGTCCATGAGCGATGTTGAGCGTAAGAAGACGAAACTGGCGTGCAGACATGAGCTATAGGGTAGGGCTACGCGCCGTCCTGGATAGAACGCGCGTATTTGGCGACGGATTTAAATAATGAATCTGCAAATGCACCAACGGAAACCAACACGAGTTGTAACTCGAGATCGTTGAAAATCACTGCTTCGCCCTCGCGGAAAACTTTACGTAGATCCACTAGTTTTCCCTGCGCCTGCCCATCTACAACTCCCGCATTCTGAGGCTCAACAGTCTTCAACTCAATAACGAGATCACCCTGCCCGTCAACCTGCGCAGCTTTGACAATACCGCCCTGCTGCATCAAAATTTGCATTACATAACCGAGCGAGATAATGCTATCCTCAAGCTCGCACATGATGCCGTAGTCTTTTTCGAGGCGATTAAACTTTTCGTCGATTTGGGCGGGAATGAAAGCTTGCTGGGCTGCTTGAGCATCTTTCTGTGCCTCAGGGCTCACAGCTTTATTGGCGTTGGTGGCCTTGACCAGTGCGAGAAAGAAGTGGCCGTTGTTCATCGCCGTCACGATCAAATTCAAGGAATCACCAATCACCTGACGCACCAGCAGGTCATGCGCGTAGGCCTGCATTTGCTCGAAATTCTGATGGCGCGGAGCGGCCGGCATAATGCCAGGCGTATTCACACGCTGGTTGTAACGGTCTTCCTGCACCGCCTCACGTGAAGCCAGATTGAAAGCCAGCATATCGAAATGGCGTTGTAACCCGGACATGAACTGTTGCGCGATTTGCTGTAAGTTAACTTGCTGCGATTGCCCGCCATTGGAATTGGATTCAGCTGTCATAAAAATTCTCTTTGTAATGTAATCTGAGGAAATAGCACTTTACTCAACGAATTCTAGCACTCGGGACAACCTCGCATTTATTTTATCCACAAAATGATTCGAAGCAAATCATCTAAAGGCTCGTATGAGGGCATATATGTACTATAGTAACGTATATGTGGGTATGGCTAAACGATCAGCTAATTGAGCCCCTTACCTCTTGGTTCGGAGGCGCTTTGGTATTCTTCCTCACAAACGCGACAACCGTGCTTGGTTTCATCCTCGCGCTTCTGATCGTCCGCCGCGTCTTGATCGAGAAGCGCAACCCTAGTAACTTTTTCGCGTGGTTCTTCATCGTCGTCTTTTTCCCTGTAGTCGGTGTGCCTCTGTATTTTATGTTTGGTGGCCGTAAGAGTCGGAAAAAATCGCGAATTAAGCGTAAAATTACTGATGCCGCTCGCTCGCTCAGTGTCGGAGATGACAGCAAGCAGCCATGCAGCCACGACAAGCTCGCTTATCCGGGCGCCAATACAACAACCACAGGTAATCACTTCGAACTACTACCCGACGGTGAGAGTGCCTTTCATCGAATCTGCCAAGAAATAGAGAGCGCAGAGCACACCATCCACATTGCCACCTACATTCTGAGTCGCGATGCCACTGGTAAAAAAATCATCGAGCTCCTAGCCAAGCGCGCCACCGAAGGGGTAACGGTACGCCTGCTACTCGACTCGCTCGGCAGCTGGAATCAAACTCGTGCTGCACGCCACAAGCTACGCAAAGCCGGCGGACAGGTTGCAATGTTCATGCCCGTGCTGCCAATTCAAACCCATATTTCCTCTAATTTGCGCAACCACCGAAAGATCGCCATCTTCGACAATTACCGCGCCATTACAGGTGGTCAAAATCTCGATATACGCTTCCTCGGCACAACGCCGACAGCCGAGCGCTTCGCTGATTTCAGCGTCATTACCCAAGGCCCGGCAGTCGCACACCTAAGCGGAACTTTCCTCGCGGACTGGGCTTTTGCCGCCAAAGAGTCGCCCACAAAATATTGCGAACTGCTGCGCTATATCCCTGAAGAGGCTGGCGATAGCACGATCGAAGTCATCGCCAGTGGTCCTGACCTTGCTAACGACCCATTGTGGGAGCAGATCATACGGATTATCCAAGAGTTCAAACAGAGCCTAACCATCATCACGCCCTACTTCATCCCCGACGAAGTGCTGTTTCAATCCCTCATCGTCAAAGCACACACGGGGCGCAATATACGCCTGGTGCTACCCCTGCGCTCGAATCACTCAATCGCTGATATTGCTCGCTATCACTATCTACGCCAACTGCACGAGGCGGGCGTGGACATCCGCTTCTACACCCCCCGCATGCTGCATGGCAAAGTCATCCTCGCCGATGGCAAAGTCGCGCTGGTCGGCTCCGCCAATATCGATATGCGCTCCCTGTTCGTGAATTTCGAGATCGCGCTGCTGCACTACAGTGCCTCTGACATCGCGCAACTTGACCAATGGGCCCAAGACATCATCGCCGACAGCATTGCTTACCAGCAAGCCACCGCGAATAAACAACTGATGCCCGCCAAATTCACCGAAAATCTAGTGCACTTACTCGTGCCCTTACTTTGACGCCACTTGCAGTGGTTTCGCCTTGCTCGAAAGCAGCAGGCGACATATCGAAAAGCTTGCTATGGTTTACTTACTCACTCAGCGACTGCAGACTGGATGTCTTATTCTACTAGCGCTTGGTCTTTTCGCTGGCTGCGCGAAGCAGCAGAGTAATGTCGAACGAGGCAACGCGAATCAAGAGCTCTACATTGGCATCGGCGCGGAGCCCTCTGGGCTCGACCCACACCTTACCACTGGGATGACCGAGTTCTCTGTGATGCTCGCCTTTCTCGAAGGCCTCACCACTGTCAATGCTGAGACCATGGAAATCCAAGCGGGCGTCGCCAAGTCCTGGGACATCTCCGAAGACGGCCTCACCTACACCTTTTATTTTGATCCCGAGGCCCGTTGGTCAAACGGCGACACCGTCACTGCGGAGGATTTCCTCTTCTCCATCGAGCGCATCCTCACCCCAGCGCTCGGCGCCCCCTACGCCTACATGCTCTACCCTATGCGCGGAGCCGAAGCATTTAATAAAGGCGAGACTGACGACTTCTCAACCGTCGGCGCGTCCGCCCCAGACTCGAGCAAACTCGTCATCGAGCTCGGTGCACCAACGCCCTACTTCCTGAGTTTACTGACGCACAACACCTGGTGGCCCGTCCACCCTCCGACGATTTTAAAGCACGGCTGCATGACGGATCGCATCTCGAAGTGGACGCGTCCGGGCAATTATGTCGGTAATGGCCCATTCAATCTCAAGCAGTGGCGTCTCAACAATTCGATCATCGCCGAGAAGAACCCGCTCTATCGCGATCCGGAGGGCGTCACGCTCAACGCCATTCATTTCCTACCGATTGAGATCGATGGCGAAGAGCGCGCCTTCCGCGCCGATCAGCTACACATCACCAGCACCGTTCCGATCCACCGGCTCGACTGGTATCGAGATAACCATCCTAAGAATCTCCGCTTAGACACATCACTGGGTGTTTACTACTACATGCTCAACACCACGCGCCCGCCGTTGGACGATCTTCGCGTGCGTAAAGCACTGGCGTATTCAATCAATCGCGACGAGCTCACCGAGCACGTGCTGAAAGCCGGACAAAAACCTGCCTACCACTTTACCCCTCCCAATGCCGGCGGCTACAACGCGCGAGCGCGCCTCCCCTACGATCCCGAACTAGCGCGACAACTCCTCGCCGAAGCAGGTTACCCAGACGGCAAAGGCTTCCCAACATTCGAGCTACTGTTCAACACCAGCGAAGCGCACCACACCATCGCCGTGACGATTCAGCAGATGTGGAAGAAAGAACTAGGGATCGACATCAGCCTCTACAACCAAGAGTGGAAGGTCTACTTATCCACCCGTGAAGCGGGCAATTTCGACATCCTCCGCGCCGCATGGTTTGGCGACTATGACGACGCCTACACATTCCTAAGCCTCGCTGAGACAGACAACGGCAATAATCACAGCGGATGGGGCAACGCAGATTACGACGCCCTACTCGAACAAGCCGCAGTCACTGCCGATCCCGAAGCACGCAAAGAACTCTTCCAACAAGCCGAGACCATTTTGATCGAGGAGATGCCCGTGATCCCACTGTATTTCTATGTCACCAGCACCCTAATCGACGAGTCCGTGCAAGGCTGGCACCCGAGCATCCTCGACACCCACCCCTACCAAGGTATCAAACTAGGAGAGTAATCCTCTCAAGTCTTAAAGCGTGACACAGACATTGCTACGCCATCTCCGGCGGACCTCCGTTCTGTTTGTCCCTCTCCCTTAACAGTCTCAGCCCTCCATAAATGTTCACCCTCATCCTCAGACGACTGCTCCAAGCGATCCCCACACTTTGGGTGATTGCCACGGCTACGTTTGTGTTGATGAAGCTCACGCCCGGCGGCCCATTTGATGATGAGAAGCCAGTCAGCCCTGAAGTAAAGTTGTTAATCGAAGCGCACTACGGACTCGACCGCCCACTCTACGAGCAATACGGCAACTTCCTCTGGCAACGCCTGCATGGCGATTTTGGCCCCTCGTATAAATACGTCGGCTGGGATGTGGACGAAATCATCGCGCAGAGTTTTCCGGTCTCACTCGAGCTCGGCTTCTATGCGTTGCTCGTCGCTATCGTGATTGGCGTGCCGATTGGCGTCATCGCCGCGCTGCGGCATAACAAGCCAACCGAGACCGCGTTGATGAGTGTTGCCATGGTCGGTATCTGCCTGCCCTCGTTCGTCTTGGCGCCACTACTGATCCTCGTCTTTAGCTTACAACTCGGCTGGTTCAATCCATTCGGATGGGGGTATGCGGGCGATCGTGTATTACCCGCACTGACCTTAGGCTTATTTTATGCCGCCTACATCGCCCGCCTCTCCCGTAGCGGCATGCTCGATGTAATGAAAAACGACTACATCCGCACCGCCCGCGCCAAAGGCCTCAAAGAGCGTGCAGTCGTCATGCGCCACGCCTTACGCACTGCGTTGTATCCAGTGGTTGCATATATGGGGCCCGCAGTCGCAGGGTTGATCAGTGGTTCTTTTGTCGTAGAGACGATCTTCTTCATCCCCGGCCTCGGCAGTTTTTTCGTAAACTCAGCGTTCAACCGCGACGACACCATGGTGATGGGCACCGTGCTATTTTATGCTGTGCTGATCATCTTCTTCAACCTACTCGTCGACATCGCGCAGATGTGGATGAACCCGCGCACCCGTAATGACTAAGCACGAACGAGAACACAGATCGGAAGCAGGCCGTTCGCTCGGGGAGGACGCATGGGAGCGCCTACGTGCCAATCGCATGGCGCAAATTGGCGGCATACTCTTCGTATCGATCACACTGCTCTGCATCATCGTGCCGATTTTCAGCAGCCAGTCTCACGAAACCACAAGCCTCGCCTACGGCGCACAAGCACCGTCCTGGGACCATTTGTTCGGCACCGACGACCTCGGCCGCGACCTTTTTATCCGCACATTGATTGGCGGCCGCATTTCGATCGGCGTCGGGTTTGCTGCCACAGCCGTCGCACTACTCATCGGCGTGAACTACGGCATGATAGCCGGTTATCTCGGCAGCCGAACCGAAACGCTGATGATGCGCTTCGTCGACACACTGTATGCCTTACCGTTCACTCTGATCGTCATCCTACTCACAGTGCTCCTTGGGCGCAATTTGCTGCTCATCTTTCTCGCGATTGGCGCGGTGGAGTGGTTGACGATGGCCCGCATCGTCCGCGGGCAAACGAAGGCCCTGCGCAAACAGACCTTTATCGATGCCGCGATCGTCAGCGGTGCGCGCAAGACCTGCATTCTGGCGAGGCACATTCTTCCCAACCTGCTTGGCCCGGTAATCGTCTATACCACGCTCACCATTCCGGCGGTCATTTTACTGGAATCCGTGATCAGCTTCCTCGGCCTCGGCGTGCAGCCACCGATGAGCTCATGGGGCATTTTAATTAATGACGGTGCAAAAAAGGTCGATATCTACCCATGGATGCTGATCTTCCCGGCGCTGTTTTTCTCACTCACCATCTTCGCGCTCAACTTCATGGGCGACGGATTGCGCGACGCGCTCGACCCGAAAGAGTCGAAGTAGTGGTGCAATGAAATCACCTTCGAACTGCCCCTACCTGCCTGCTCCAGACGAGCAGATGACACATCGCTGTTTAACGGAACTCCGAGGCGCAGAGAGGGAATTATTCTACGTCACCGCGCTCAAATATGGCCACACTCTTTGGCAGCAAGGTCACGCAGGCCGCAGCATTTTAGCCATCACACGTGCGCTCTATGCCGACGTATCAGACGACGCTGCCATCCTCAAGCAGTGGCCGCTCCCCTACGCCGCGCTAGGCTGGATCATCGCTAACCACAGTAGCGATGACTTCCCGGGCAACCCACGCATCAGCTTTCAACACCAAGCGACGCGCCTACGCGGCGATCGACAAGCGCTACGCCGTGCCCGTGCATGGGCAGTCTGGGCACTCATCCGCAAGGCGAAGCCCACGCTCCTCGGCGACCTGATGCAAGGCATCGAAGAACCGATACTGGAACATATCGAAGCCGAACTCCGAGCCATCGGGCACCCCAATGAAGTGGCCATCTGGCAGGCCGCACTGGCCGACTAGTCCAAATACGGCGTATACTCGGGCACAAACTTTTGGATCGCTTGCTTGATCTCACTCGGATCACTCACCGACGACGCAGAACCAAGCGCTGCGCTGATCGTTTCAATCGAAACTGCACGCTCGCCATCAGCAACAAACCGCATCACTCGCGGATGGTCAGTCGGCTGCAGCGTCTCACTCAGATGCTGCACCTCTTCATAAATTTTCTCGCCTGGCTTCAGGCCGATAAACTCGATCTCGATATCTTCGTCTTCCTGATAGCCACTGAGCGCAATCATTTGACGCGCCACATCCAAAATCTTCATAGACTCGCCCATATCGAGGACAAAGATCTCACCACCGTTCCCTTGAGTCGCACTTTGTAGCACCAAACCAACAGCCTCCTGCACCGTCATAAAAAAGCGTGTCACATCGGGGTCGGTCACAGTCACTGGGCCACCCGCCTCAATTTGGCGTTTAAAGATAGGAATGACGCTGCCCGAAGAGCCCAGCACATTGCCGAACCGGACGGCCATAAATTTCGTCGTGTTCCCCTGCGCCTGTTGCTGCTCCAACAATGAAAGCTCAGCCAATCGTTTACTCGCGCCCATCACACTGGTCGGATTGATCGCTTTATCAGTCGAAATCAGAATAAAGCGCTCCACCGCAACCGCACTCGCAAGTCGAGCCAATCCAGCAGTCGTAAAGAAATTATTCTTCAAAGCCTCAGCGGGCTGCGCCTCCATCAAATTGACATGCTTATGAGCCGCCGCATGAAAAATCACCTCAGGCTGAAAACGCTTAAACACTTTCTCCACTTCATCAATTTCATGCACATCCAAGATCAACGTTTGTGCCAACCCCGATGTATCTCGCACCTGCAAGACCTCCTGCTGCAAATCGAAAATAGCGATCTCTGCCTGATCAATACAGAGTATCGATGCAGGCGCATACTCCATCACTTGAGCCACAAGCTCGCGGCCAATACTGCCTCCCGCTCCAGTCACTAAGACACGTTTACCGGCCAGCATAGAGCGAATCTGATCCGAATTCAGGTCAATCGTATCGCGCCCGAGTAAATCTTCTAACTCGACCGGTCGCAGCTGCGTCATCTGTGCACGTCCACTGACGAGATCCGTCAAAGCCGGCACGGTATCGACCGCAAGCCCCGCCTCACGCGCCATCTCCGCGACTTTACGCACTCGCCCCACAGACGCCGATGGAAACGCAATGATTACCTTATGAGCCGCATAGCGCTTCGCCACTTCAGCCAAACCATCGACGGTATCAGCTACCAAGACACCATGCACAAAACGCCCGATCTTACTGGTATCATCATCAATAAAAGCCACCGGACGCATGCCTAGACGTGCCTTCTGCTTGAGCTCTGAACACAGCCCCGCCCCGACCTCACCCGCACCAACGATTAACACATTCTCCGCCTCATCCCAGCTGAGCCAATCTTCCAATCCACTGCTAGCCTGCACACGCATTGCCACGCGAAACCCAGCCAGCATTAAAAAGCTCAACAGCAAGTCCGTCAGAATCACAGCCCGCGGCGGCACTCCATTTCCATGATACACATACCACATCGAAGCGAGAATCGCACTGGCCGCAAATAACCCAAGCAACAGGCGCACCGCATCCGGCAATCGGAAATAGGAGAGTACACAATCGACCTGCCCCGAGGCGATCAACAACATGAGCTTCAAGCCCACGACCCACCAAATGGTATCCATCAGATCCAAAGCGAAATCCTCCGGCACATTGAAATCAAAGCGCAATTGAAACGCGACGAAGTAGCTCAGCCCGCACAGAAGCGCATAGAACAGAATTAATCCAAGAGTCCGAATACTCAAATAACGTGATAAAGTGCTAACAGCCATAGTGAATAATACTCGTTATGGCTGCGACGGCGAAAAACACGAGCGCACAACATCGATCACCTTGGATCGATCCTCAGCGCTCAGCGCCGAACCACTCGGCAAACAAAGTCCATTTGCAAACAAGCCTTCCGCACACTCCCCGCCGATCGACGCACAATCCTGAAAAACCGGCTGCATGTGCAACGGCTTCCACAACGGTCGCGCCTCAATATCCGCATCCGCAAGCGCCTGTATGATCTGATCACGCGAGCTGCCATCTACCACGGGCTCCACCGTCAGACAAGTAAGCCAATAGTTGGCCGCATCCGGATCAGTGATCGGCATAAAGGCCACGCCCGACAGCTCGCCTAGGGCAACACGATAGGCTTCAAAATGCGCACGCTTCACCGCGATACGCCGCTCCAAATCATCCAACTGGCTCAGCCCGAGGCCTGCCAGAACATTACTCATCCGATAATTATAACCCACTTCGCGGTGCTCGTAATGCGCAACTGGCTCCTTTGCTTGAGTCGAAAGAAAGAGCGCCCGCTCAATCCAAGACGCTTTATCCGCGAGCAACATGCCGCCGCCCGAAGTCGTGATAATTTTATTACCATTAAATGAGAAAAACGAAAACGCCCCCATTCCACCAGCCGGGCGTCCCTTATAAGTGGCCCCCAAGGCCTCGGCAGCGTCTTCCACCACTGGTATGCCATAACGCTCACATACCGTCAGAATCGGATCCATATCCGCACATTGACCATATAGGTGCACCACGATCACCGCCTTCGGCAGCTCCCCTGAAGCAGCGCGCTCACCCAGTTCCAGTTCCAACAGAACCGGATCCATATTCCAGGTGCTCGGCTCGCTATCCACAAAGACCGGATCCGCCCCGCAATAGCAGATGGGATTCGCACTGGCAGCAAAGGTCAGTGTCGGGCAGATCACAGTATCGCCTGGCTGCACATTGAGCAGCTGCAACGCGAGATGCAGCGCAGCAGTGCCAGAATTGAGTGCCACCGCATGCTTACGATTGGCACACTTCGCCAGCGCCGCTTCAAAAGCCTCCAAATGCGGGCCCGCTGGTGCCACCCAATTCGAAGTCAATACAGCATCAACCGTAGCGTGGTCTTGCTGACTGATATCTGGAGGCGAAAGATAAATACGGGGCATAGTAAAAGCATATTTCCTCATCGGGTGGGTATTTCGATCTTTTTCCACTCCCTTTTGATGAAAAACCGTTTGTTCACGATCGTCGGCTCAAAGTTTGATGCAAAAATGATACATAAATTTCGAATCATCCACTAGTTAAACGCCAACAGCTCTTCGGCGTGCGCGCGGGCCGAATCTGAATGGCGATCGCCAAGCATTCGAGAAAGCTCACTCAAGCGCGACTCACGATTCTGATGTATCGGCCCAATCGATACTGTGGTCGAATCATCATCCTGCGATTTTGTGACGACAAAATGATTTTGCGCGAGTGATGCCACTTGAGGCAGGTGCGTCACACAAAGCACCTGATGTCGCTCTGCAAGTCGCGCCAGCTCTGCTCCGACCGCGCGACCGACTTCGCCGCCAACATTGGCATCGACTTCGTCGAAGACCAGCAACGGCGTGGCATCGGCCTCGGCCAGCACCGTTTTCAGTGCCAGCATGACACGGGCGGTCTCACCGCTGGAAGCGATTTTATTAAGCGGCAGTAGATCCTGTCCCGCATTGGGCGCAAACTGGAAGCCGCAGCGGCTGTTGCCAAAATCCTGCAATTCTTTTTCAATGAGAATCTCGATTTCGAGGCGCGCCTTCTTAAAGCCCAATGCCTGCAAGAGTGCTGCGGCTTTGTCGGCCAAAGTCTTGGCAGCTGTTTCGCGCGCCTTGCGCAGCTTTGCGGCTTCTTTGCGGAGCGATTGCTCCTGCTTAGAGGCGGCGGCACGTTTGGCTTTAAGCGTGCCTTCGATATCGCCCTGCACTGCCAACTGCTGCGCCAGCTCCTCGCGTTTCGCCAGCACTGCCTTAACACTGCCACCGTATTTACGCCGCATTTCTTGCCAGAGATTCATTCGTTCGGTGGTCGCCTCAACGGCTTCGGCATCGAAATCGAAATCACTCGCAAGACGACCGGTCTCTTCCCCGAGATCCTGCATCTCGATCAACACACTACGCGCACGCTGCAACAGCGGCTCAGAATCGGCATCGAGTGCCGCCAGCGATTCATATTGCCCAACGATCATACTGAGTTGTTCGCTCAGTCCTTGATCTCCAGACAGCCCTTCGGAGCAATCCGCAGCGAGCGTCACCAGCTCTTGGCCACTCGACATTCTCGTGTAGTCGCGCTCCAGCGCTTCGATCGAATCCTCTGAGGCATCGACGCTATCGATCTTGTTGATCTGTTTACGCACAAAATCGATTTCGTCTTGGTCTAGGCGTTCAGCAGATTCGAGGCTGTCGATCTCCTTATGCGCGGCCCGCCATGTGGCATAGCCGATTTGATAGCTGGCGAGTAAATCGGTATTGCCCGCATAGAGATCGAGCATCTCTAGCTGGCGGCGTTCTTGAAATAGTTTTTGCGGCTCACCGGGGCCGTGAAAATCGATCCACGACTCGCCCAAGTCCTGTAATTGTGTGAGTGTTGCCATGCTGCCATTGATCTGTACGCGTGGCATTTTCTTGCGATGGATGCTGCGTTGCAATAACAGCACGCCGTCCTCGCAGCACGGCAACCCAGCGACCTCCAGTGAGGCATCCATCTCTGCGGAGTCTTCAAAATACAATGCCGCCTCGACCTCTAGCTGATCAGTGCCCTGACGAATCATGGTCTTATCTGTGCGCGCACCGGAAAGTAGGCCCAAGGCACCAAGCAACACACTTTTACCGGCGCCAGTCTCACCAGTGACCGCGGTAAATCCAGCATCCAACTCCAAGGTCACCTCATCGAGGAGCGCGAGATTTTTAATTTTGAGATATTGCAGCATAGCTAGATGATTAAGCGGCAGAACCAAATAGAGTGACCAACAGTTGCGCGCACAAGGTCAACGGAAACAGACTGAAAATAATCGTCACAGCCAAGCAAAAGAAGGTCTTCAGGACACTCAGTTGCAGTGCCGCAGACAGCGACAGCAGGATAATTACATAGCCATAGAAAAATACGCAAAAGAACACTGGTGCGAAGCTAACAATCCTTTCGGGGTTCACCTCGGCACCAAGCATAAAAGAGAGTACTACTGACAACAGCGTCCACGGCAACAAGCCGAGCCCTAGCGCAGTGCGCGCAGCCCGCTGCGTAGTTTCAGCGCCGAACCAACGACCAAAATTACGTGTTAACCAGCCGAATAAGTACAAGCCACTCAGCCCAGCAAGTCCGCCGACCACATACGGCAACGGCCCAGACTCCGCTTGTGCCAACGAAAACCGAGCACTTTGCACCGCGCCAAAGAAGGCCGCAATCATCACCGCAGCCGAATGCCCCTGCCCCGCCTCGAGTAGCGCACGCATCGAACTGACTGGTTTAAACCACAGCGTGAATAGAGAGGATTTGTTATTTGTAGTGCTCATTTGTCCAAGTGCTTTTTAAAAAAGACAGAATACACCGCACATGCAAGTCTGCGTCGATCCCAAGGCTGATTTAAAAATTCTTTTGCTTTGCCTCTTTGCCCGCTTCGACAAACCTCTGCGCACTTTCTATGCTTACCTTCTCAAAACTCAGTAAAGGCTACGGCCAAAAGACCCTCTTCACCGATATTTCGTTTCGCATCCTGCAGGGCGATCGCATCGGTCTAGTCGGACCCAATGGAGCCGGTAAGACGACGCTATTTAATATTATCCTCGGCAAAACTGAGTGCGACAACGGCAAGGTCGAACTCGACCGCGGCACTGTAATCGGCTTCCTCCCACAGGAAAGTGCCCCCGCTGGCGAAGAGACCGTCGCTGAACTGGCGACCTCGGTCTCCCCTGAGTTTGTCACTATATATAATACGCTGCGTGCATTCCCCGATCCCGATTGCGAAGAACGGATCGACGCGATGGAGCAGTTCGTCGACCTGGATGGCTACACACTGGAGGCCAAAGCAAAGCGTATCTTGGCGGGCCTCGCCTTTCGCCCGGAAGATTTTGATAAGCCCGCACATACTTTGAGTGGTGGTTGGATCATGCGTGCGCACCTCGCCCGCTTACTAGTAATGGAGCCGGATCTGCTGATGCTGGATGAGCCGACCAATCACTTGGACCTCGAGACATTAGGCTGGTTCCAGAATCAGCTGAGTAACTACTCTGGCGCAATTTTGACGATCTCGCACGACCGTGAATTCCTCAACGGCGTCTGCGACGGCATCATCGAGATCGCCAACGGACACCTGCACCGCTACCACGGCAACTACGACTATTACCTCACTCAAAAGGCGGATCGCGAAGCACAGCAGCTCGCCGCTTATAATAACCAGCAACGCGAAATCGCACACTTGGAAGATTTCGTGCGCCGCTTCCGCGCCAAAGCATCCAAGGCCTCGCAAGCACAAGCTCGCATGAAGACGCTCGAAAAGATGGTGCGTCTGTCGCCGCCCGAAAGCGCCGCCGACACCATTTCGTTTAGCTTCCCGCAGCCAATGCGCAGCGGCCAGCGCGTTGCGACCTTTGAAAATATTCAACAGGCTTACGGCGACCACGTCGTCTATACTGACCTGAACCTGATCATTGAGAAACAACAGCGCATCGTGCTGGTCGGGCCGAATGGCGCAGGTAAATCCACACTGCTTAAGATCCTCGCTGGAAGTGTCGAAATCCAAAGCGGCGTGCGCGAAATGGGCCACAATGTGAGCGTCGGCTACTTCTCGCAGCAACGTGTCGAAGTGCTCGACGTCGAACGTAGCGTGCTCGACGAAGCAACGGAACGTGTCGTCTCCGGCATGAACGAGCAAAAGGTGCGCGGCATCCTCGGTGCCTTCCTATTCAAGGGCGACGATGTGTTTAAGAAAGTCAAAGTCCTCAGTGGAGGTGAGAAGAGCCGCCTCGCACTAGTCAAACTGCTACTCAACCCGCCCAATCTACTGCTGCTCGACGAGCCGACCACTCACCTTGATATGCCAAGTATCGATGCACTGATCGGCGCACTCAAGGATTACACCGGCACCCTCGTCTTCGTCAGTCACGACGTGCACTTCATCCGTGCGATCGCCGAGCACACCGTCCAAATCCAAGCAGGCACCACCACTAATTTCGCCGGCGACTACGATTATTACTTGCGCAAATCAAATGCTAGTTCAGAGCAAAGCGGTCTCGTGGCGGGTATCAAAAACGCCCGTCCTGATTTTGAGGCTAAGGCAAAGAGCAAACAGCCCGTCGTCAGCGCTAAAGAGCGCCGCCGCATCGAAGCGGAGAAGCGTAAGCTCGAATCGAAGGGTCGTAAAGGCGTGGAAAAGCGCGTGGCCAAGCTCGAAGTCGAGGTGCTCAAGCTCGAAGCTGAGCAAGCTGCAGTCACTGAACAACTCGGCAATCCCGGCGTTTATGCCGACAAGGAGAAAGCCAAAGAGCTCAATATGCAGTCGGCCCGCATCTCAAAACGTTTGCAGGAGAAGAACTACGAGTGGGAAACCGCAACGGATGAGCTGAGCAAATTGTTGTAGCTGTTTTAATCGGTTATTATCCACAGCCTGCAGCTGCCGAAAATGTGCACTTAATTAAGATTTACGCTTTACAGTAGAAGCTTGAATTATGAGTTTTAACGCTTCTGGAAATTGCTTCACCCATAACCAGCCGTCTATTTTGCTTCCCCGCTCCATTAAACAGTCACTTTCGATTGCCGCTCTAATTTGCCTGAGCTGCGTCGCACACGTTCAGGCACAAGATGCCAGTCAACTCGGCTTCTCTGACTTGCAAAGCCAAGCCAATGCGCTGGTAGAACAAGGACAGCTCGAGCAAGCGATGCCGTATCTCGAGGAGCTCATCAAGCGCGTCGAAGCAACCGAAGGCTCGGAGATCAAGCTCGACTTCCCGATCTTTCTGCTCGGCACCGCTCATATCCAGCGCTTTGTCGCCTCCAGCAATGCTGGCGAGCTGAACCAAACACTCAAGTGGTATGATAAGCTCGAACAAGACTACCCCAACAGTCCCAAGGTCAAAGACGCGCTGTTAAAGAAAATCGATGTGCTGCGCATCTTAAAGCGGGAACCTGAGGCCATCGCATTGATGAAGAAGTTACTGGATGGCAGCTACTCCTTTCGCCTGAACCTCAAGCAAGAGAGTAAGCTGCTTAAAGATCTCACGCAGATCTACTATAATAAAGGCGACTGGAAAGGCGGCTTACCGATCTTCGCCAAGTTGATGAACACTTCCCGCGACTTCGAAGATAAAGCCTGGGCCGCCGCCGCTAGCTTCGAAGCCTATGTCGCTGAGAAGCGCCTCGACGACGCGATGGCGCTGCTGCCAGTGCTCGCACGCGAGTCTGAAGTCCGCTATTTACCTCGCCTCAACGTCGCTCTGCTCAAAACCAGCGACACCATGGTCGCCCAAGCCCGCCTCAGCGATGCCGCCATCTTGCTCAACTTGATCAAGACGACCGACATAATGATCGAGCACAATGAAGCGAACATTGCGACGAAACGTGCCAAGATCAAATTCAACACAGACATGAGCCGCAGCGAAGAAGCGACTGAACGCCTCAAGCAGGAAGTCAAAGGCCTCGAAAGCACCCTTGTCGGACTCAAAAACCTCCCCACCCTGCGCAACGAACTACTGGTGCGCCGCGCCCGTAATTACACCAAGACCGCACGCCGCTACGAAGCATTCTGGATGTTCTTCGACCTGATGACCGAGAACCCGAAGGACAAGCAGACCGAGTTCTTCACCTACGCGACTTTCTCCAACGCTCTGCAACTAAAGAAAACCGAGACCGCAATCACAGTTGGCCGTTCCTACCGCAGCCAATTCCCCAAAGGCGACTTTTACTCGGACATCACTATCGCACTGGTCAGCACCTTGAAGGACGGCGGCGACACCAGCGAGTATGTGCAAATCGCCAAAGACTTCCTCGACACACATCCACTCGACACCGTCTCCAGCAACATGCTGGCACTCTGGGCCGGGCACTATTTGGAAAGTTCCAAATTTGAAGCGGTCATCCAGCAAACCACTCGCTGGCTCAGCCTCCACAACAACCCGATCTTCGAAGACGGCCTCTACTACTGGCGCGGACTCTCTGAGCTACAAACCGGCAAATACCCCGAAGCGACCAGTAGCTTCACCAAATTGCTACAGAAATACCCGACCAGCATCTACGCCGAAGACGGCCTACTGCGTAAAGGTGCCTCTCAATTCTATGCACAAGACTTCGAAGCCGCACGCGGAACACTCTATAGCTACACCAAGAAATACCCACGCGGTGGCGCACTTGATCAAGCGTACTACTTTCTCGGCGAAATCGAAAACCTCGCTGGCGATTACGAGCTAGCACTGAAGCACTTCAATCGGGCTGACGCAATCACCACGCTGCAAGACATCCACAATGGCTGCGCCTTCAGTATCGGCACGATCTACGAGCTGCTACAGCGCTACGAAGAGATGGCGACACACTTCAAAGCCTACACCGAACGATTCGGCGAAAAGGGCCGGCTCACCGACGCGATCTTCGAACTCGGCCGCGCCTACGAATTCCTCCGCCGCCCGAACGACATGCTCGCGCTCTATCGCAAATACATCGAGCTATTTGCCAACGATCCGGAAAATGCCGGCGTCGATGCACTCATCGAAGGCTACGCCGAGAAATACAATACCAACCAAGCCACATTACTGAAGACCGTCGAGTTCCTCGATGCATTGGATAACGACATCGAATTCCGCACCAAGATCGTCACTGACCGCGGCTACTTGTTTGAATACTTCTACGTTAACGGCGACCTCGACCAGACGCTTTACAACCGACTGCGCAACCATCCACAGTTTGGCGAATGGCTGGTCGAAGACCTCGCCCCGATCAGCGAAGTCACCACAATCTACCGCAATCAACTCGCCGACTATCCGAGCGAGACGCCGATTGAGTTCTTCCGCGATCAACTCGCACGATTTAAAGCCGCCAATCAGCGCGTCGCAGAGACCCGCATGTTGATGGGGCTCTACCGTAGTGCTGTCGAAGAGGCTCCAAGCAAATCCTACGACAAGGCCTTCTTCAGCGAAGTCACCCCGCGCGTATTACTTTACATCGCGGACTACTCGCGTGGCGATCAACTCGATTTCGCGGTGGAAGCATGGAATGAAGTGCTGACCGCCTACCCGACAGACGACGCATCCATCGTCTCCTACATGCGCCTCGCTGATGTCAGCGACCAACGTGGCGATCAGTCCGGCGCATTCAACTATCTCGAAGCCATCGTCACGCAATTCCCCGGCACGCCGAAGCTCCCTGGAGTCATTCTACGCCAAGGCGAGCTACTTTCCTCCATGGGTCGCGGCGAAGAAGCCCGCGAAAAATATCAATACATTCTCCGCGTACCAGACTGGCGCGGCCTCATCCATGCCCGCGCCCTGTTCCAAACTGGCGAAGCCTACATGGCAGAGAGCAAATACCCCGAAGCACATGGCTTCTTTGAGCGCACCTTCCTAGGCTACTCTCAATTCAGCGAATGGTGCGCACGCGCCTACCTAGCCGATGCCGAAGCCCTAATAGGCATGGGAGCTAAAGCAGATGCGATTGCGACCCTCACCGAAGCGACCGAAACAATCGGAGAGACTGCTCCTGCTGAACTCATCGATTCCATTCAAGCGAAGCTGAAACAACTACAACCCGCAGGCGCCTCATCGCCCCAGTCATAACAGCCCCACACAAACGGATGCGTTACTTTTCACTCAAAACCTTGCTTATCGCAACCCTCTCGCTCGGTTGCACGCTCTCCAGTTTTGCTGAAAATGCCTACTGGACAGAGTTGGGCAGCCAATCCGTCTATATTCAGCAAGTCAACGGACGTTCAAAGCAAACCCTTAAATTTATTGATTTTAAAGAGGGCATGTTGATTACAGAAATAACGATTGATGGCAGTGTCGGCGAAATGTCTCTGCCCGTAAATAAGTCGATGGTCAAGACGCTCCGTTTAAACTTGGATGTAATGCAAAAAGCAAACAAACTGATCCAACGAGGCAACTACGCGGGTGCGGTCAAAGTGCTTCGCCCAAAGGTCTATCCATTGGTTAAATTTACTGAGGTGCCAGACCTGTTTAGCCAATTACACTCCCCGGTCCGAAGCTTAATTAGCAGCCTCATCAGCGCAGGCGAACTCGCTGAAGCAGACGATCTGCTCGGCCGCATCTCGCTTGATAAGGTCGATATTAAATATAGCCAACTGAGCATCCAATTGATGAATGCGTATCTCGCCGAGGAAGCGTTTAAAGCCGCGGGACGGATCGCCGGTCAACTGCCTAAAAGTGGTGTGTACGCATCCAACATCGCCGAAGTCATCAAAACCGCCGATGCCCTACGCGGCGCAGGTGAATATGAAGCGGTGATTCCGCTCTACCGAGAAATCGAAAGTACTGTTCCAGTAAATGTACGTAAAAATGTGCGCATGTGGCTGGCCTACAGTTTGGTGCTCGCCAATCGTGTCAACGAGGCCTCTCCAATGATCGATAGCATGGAAGAGCCCGCACCCGAAGATCGCCTATTTTCCCTTTACAAACTGCTGCAAGGCTCACGCGAGCACCGCAATAAGCAATACAGCGAAGCCCTCGACGTGCTGACCCGCGGCTTCGTGCGTGCGCAAACCTCCTACGTGTGGGTGCCGGAAATGCTCTACTTAATCGGCGACTGCTACGCGCGCGCCGAGGATCCCACGGCCGCCCGTAATGTCTGGTCCGAGATCACGGCACTGTATCCCGAGTCTCCATGGGCCAAACGTGCCACTGAGTCACTCAGCAAACTACCCAAGCCACAACCTGCCCCCGCAACGACTTAATCGAATACTTCACAAAAACCACAACTCAACCATCAGTCTTTACTACAAAAACGTCATGAAACTATCAAAGTTCCGCTTCCTCCCTTCCTTTGCCGCGATCGCACTGTTTGCTGTCGTCACACAATGGTCAATGACCCAGCCCCTCAGTGCACAAACTGAAGACGCCATCGAATCGACCGAAGGTGCCGAAGCCGATGCAGCTGTCGCCGATAAATCCCTGATCGACATGTTTAAAAATGGCGGCTGGGCCATGTATCCGCTCACACTGCTGTCGATCTCGGCGTTCGGACTGATCGTTTACAACTTCATGGCCATTAAGCCGTCCGAAATCTTACAACCTTCAGTGCTTCCGGAAATCGATACTGCGCTGCAAGCAATGGATATCGAAAAGGCCAGATCGATCTGCGACGAGAACCCAGCAGCTTCCACCAATATTATCCATGCCGGCTTGGTGCGCGTAGACCTCAACCGCTACAATCCGGAACAAGTAAAGGAAGCCGTCGAAGAAGCCTCCGCCGAGGAGCTCGCCGGCCCATTCGTGCTGATCAATTATCTATCCGTCATCGGCTCCCTGGCGCCCATGGTAGGACTACTCGGAACCGTCTCCGGTATGGTCAAGGCCTTCAACGTGATCGGGGCTGAAGGTGCTGCCAATGCCCAAGCGCTTGCGGGTAATATTTCCGAAGCCTTAATCACCACTGCGTCTGGTATGATCGTCGGCATTCCAGCCATGTTCTTCTTCTTCTTCTTTAAGAATAAGTATGGTAAGATTACTTCGCGAGTTGCGCGTGTGGTAGGAGACCTGCAATTCACGCTCAGCACTGCGATTAGCAATCGCTAAGCTACACTCCGACGATACTTAACCGATGAAAACATGGTCCCCAGAAGAGGTTGATCCGGAGTTTGAACTCACTCCGATGATCGACATCGTGTTCCTGCTCATCGCGTTTTTCATGACATTGATCAGCTTCATCAGCGCCGAACTCATTGAGCTCAAGCTGCCAGACGCCAATCAGGCGAGTATCCCCGAAGAACCGGGTGACCGCCAGTACATCTCCGTTGATATCAACGGACAGGCCTATTTCGGCTCGACTCCAATCAGCTATGAAGCGCTCCCCCAGGCATTAGCCGCGGGGCGCACGGCGCAGCCCGCACTGAAGGTATTCCTTCGGGCTGACTCGAACACGGCTCACCGTCATGTCAACCGCGTCATGGAAGCCTGCGCTGAAGCAGGCATCTTTGACCTCATTTTTGCCTCCAATAAAAATTAAACTGTGGCTGCTGTTAACAAAGTTTTAGAATCAGAAGATAAAGTCGATATCACACCGATGATCGACATCGTGTTCTTGCTGCTGGTTTATTTCATGTTCCTGCCACTGCAACAAGAAGCAGATGTAGGGATCAAATTACCTAGCGCGACCCCACCTGCCGAGAACCTCAAATTGCCCAGCGAGCATGTCATCGAGATCTTTCCGAATGGATTGATCTTGCTCAACGGCGCACCAATGGACGCTACCGACGATCGTGTCATGGCACGCCTCTCCAACACGCTCACGCGCCTGCGTATGTCTTCCGACCGAATGGGCGATGATACCGTGGTGAAGATCCAGGCCGACCCTGACTCACCGCATCAACGCTCCATTGATGCCCTCAATGCTTGTGCCAAGGCTGATATTACCAAAGTCTCCTTCAGTGCATACGCCCTCTAGCAATGATCGCTTGATCTAATTTGACCACACGCGCTCGGCTGCAACAACCAGCTTTGTTTGGTCGAATTCCCAAAAATCGCTCGCTTATAATTTCTTCCAGATGCTATCTCCTGCTAAAAATCGAAAAATGAACCCGCTGTTGGTGAAGGTCATCTTCATCAGTGTAGCCTTCCATCTGCTTGCCGGGCTGATTCTCGGTAGTTATATTGTGGTCAAAGCGGTCCTCCCCTCCGAGGCGCAATTCGAAGAACCACCCGTCGTGGAGCAAGAAGAGCCGCCGCCACCGGTAAAGGTCCAGATCAAACCGCAGCAACCCAAGCAGCAACAGGCGCAACGCTTATCAATGCGACCGGTGGCCAACATCGCGGTGGCCAATGTGGACATCAATTTACCCGACATGGACCAGAGCTTCACCGTCAGCTCAGGCTTAGGTGGCATGGGCGGCGGTAGCCTGCTTGGCGGCACTCGTGGTAATATTGGCATGGGCTTGTCTGATGTCAGCGTCTTTGGCCTGAAAACTCGTGCCGAACGCATCCTCTTCGTCATCGATGCGAATCGCCAAATGGTCACCGACAAAAAGGGCGGCCTCAATAGCTATAAAATCATTAAGGACGAAATCACCGACATGGTCGGCAACCTCTCAGCAGGCACCCTGTTTAACGTCATGCTGCAAGACCGCACAAAGACGATGCTATTCAAACCACAGCTCGTCTCAGCGGGTTCAGAAGTGCATCAGCAACTGATCCAGTGGATCAACCCGATCAATGCCAGCGCGACCGAAGTCGGCCTAGAAGGCAACAGGCTAGCAAAAAGGCCTAAGCTCAAAACATTGCCTGACGAAGCAGTGCATAAAGTCTTACCATACGGGTGGGGAGGCAATGAGACTGGCTTCATCACACAAGTGGCTCTCGAGCAAGGCGTGGATGCGATCTTCTTCATCTCCGGCTACCACCGCGGCTTCGAAACGTTTCGACGCCACCCAAACGAACGCGAGCAAGCCGAATGGGAACGAAAAATCGCAAAGCCCGACTACATTAAGCAACTTGCCAAACATAAGGCGGAGATAGCTCAAATGCAGGCAAGAATCAAGGCGACGATGGCGAAGATCGATGCCGACCGCAAAAAGAAAGGCCAACCACCACGTGTACTGAACCAACGACATGGCGTCTATTCCAATGCCCGCGAGCTCGGCATCAAATGGACTACGAATCATCCGGGCCACCGCCCGAGCTACGAAATCAAAGATCATGATGTCTTGAAATATTTTCGCAAACTCGTCGATGAACTGTATGAGAACGACGAAAAGACCGTGCCCTCAGTCAACGTGGTGCTCTTTCTGGCAGGCGACGAAGATCTACGCAAAGAATGGAAAACACAGCTAGATAAATACGTGCGCTTCTTCCGCGGTAAAAACCGCGTGATTCGCGGCGAAGACGAGATCACGAGGGCGCGTAGTTCGAAAAGCACAAGGAACTAGTATCACTGCTCCATCCCCCACCCTTTCCAATAAAAGGCAGTCGACGATTCGGCTGCCTTTTTCCTGTGCCAGTGCTGCCAAGCACCGCGAATTCAGCGAATGCTCTCATCCACGATTCCATGCGGGTTCTTCCCGGCAACCAAATGGAGCGGAGGCGACTCGCTCCGTTTCCAGGGTCATGGTCGATGAGCGCTTACTGTTTACGAGTGCCTGGCAACTTGTGTATATGAGACGCTCGCGTCCAACACACTCAGGGCACTTCACAAATGAACCTTGTAGCTTACATTCTGGGATCAAGGGGGCGGGTCGCCCACGCTCCTTTAGCTCACGCACGAAAAAGCGGCCGTCTCAGTGAAGAGACGACCGCCGTAAGAATCAAAGGCTCAATTGAGAGCTTACCAGAAGACTGCGTAGAGCGCGATGGTCGCAAGCACCACGAAGCCGCCTACAATCTTAGCGCCTTGCGAGCTTTCGAGATTGATCTCCTTATTCTCAGGAAGCACCACTGGGGCCTTCATCGGCTTGACCACAGTCAAAACAATACCCGCGAGCATCACGATGAAGAAGCAAATTGCCATACGATCAAGGAACGCAATCTGATCGGCATACCACCAACCATTTTTAGCAAGCAGGTCACCCAGATACCATTTGAACGCACCATATGAGACAACGTTCAGACCAATGCCAACCGCACCGAAGTAGCGAGGGGTGCGTGGCGAGAAGAAGCCAAAGATGAATACCGCAAGGATACCAGGCGAGATGAAGCCCTGGAACTCTTGAATATAAGCAAAGATACTGGAGAAGTTATCGAGCTTCGGAGCCACAAATGCGGCCATCAGCACAAATAACACCACAAAACCACGGCCGACTTTAACCAGCTTCGCCGGACTCTTTTCGCCAGTAAATTTGGAATACAAATCCATCGTCGCGATTGTTGAAGCGGAGTTCAACATCGACGCAAGTGAGCTAATCACCGCACCACAGAGAGCTGCCAGCACGAACCATGAGATCATTGGTAGCGGCTTAATCAAATTACGAACGAGCACTGGGAATGCAGAGTCATAGTCGTAGGCTTTCAGGGTCGAAAGTGCCTGACCGCTATCCACACCTGTCTGAGCCAACTCATTAATACGATTTGCAAGCGCATCGTTTCCAGCGTTCGCTGTCAGTGTCGCTTCAGCACCGACCACCGCGATATTTTGTGCCAAGACCCGAGCTGCGATTTCTGGCTGTAGACCCACCACGGCTGCCTCCACGCTAATCACTCCAGTGGAACTGTCGATTTCAGCGGCTTGAACAATCGCTACGTTCTTATCAGCGGCCGAACTATGCAGATCAGCACTAAAGAGATTAAACGCGAGAATGCCGGGAATCACCACCAAGAAGGGAATCAGCAACTTCAAAGTCGCAGCAAAAACGATCCCCTTTTGACCTTCGGCCAACGACTTGGAACCCAAGGTTCGCTGAACAATATATTGATTCAAGCCCCAGTAGAAGAAATTAGGAATCCAGAGACCGATCAGCAATGCAGTCCAAGGGATATCAGTATCTTCCTTCGGGCGCACCATGTGCACCTTACCACCTGAGCCATTGGGACCGTTGACTGCGACGGCCTCGCCGTCGACACCGTCATTCAATAACATGAAGCGCTCCCATGGGCTTGCTACTTCGATTTGCTCGACCGTGGCATTCGAGTTCGCAACCTTAGTCAGGAACAGCTCTTCAGCAGGCTTGTCGGCCAGAACAGAGAACGCCAAAAACATAACAATGGCACCACCGACAATGAGTGCCGCGCCCCAGATCAAATCAGTCCAAGCACAGGCCTTCAAACCACCGACGAACACATACACCGCCGCGAAAATCGCGATCATCCAGCAGACATAGGTCAGGTTATTCAAGATCGGCACTTCGTTGTAATACTCGGAGACGAATTTACCCCCTGAGAAAATAACCGATGAAGTGGTGACAAAAACCAGTGTCACGATCGCGGGAATCGCCATCGCGAGCCGAGCCACCCCATCGAAACGATATTCGAGGAACTCGGGAATTGTGTAGAGGCCCGCTCTGAGGAATTTAGGCAAGAACCAGAACGCGACAAAGATCAGAGTTACGGCCGCCATCCACTCGTAGGAGGCGATCGCCATGCCCAGCCAATTAGCCGAAGAGCCTGACATACCGACGAATTGCTCCGTCGAAATGTTAGCGGCGATCAGCGAGAAACCGACGAGCCACCAAGTTAGGCCACGGCCAGCAAGGAAATAGTCGGCGGCGCCCTGCTCTCCGGAAGTGTCTTCGTCGCGACTCTTCCAGATACCGAGACCAATGACGCCGAGCACAGTGATAATGAATAATGAGACTTCTAATATGTCCATAGGGTGTATTTTTGTATTTGAGTTATTTAGGCGGTAAAGCCGAGTGAACACTCTTCGCGCGACACACGAGGTCGAAAAAATCTAACTCGTGCTATTAGGAGGGTGGCGGGGAGCCGATACGCAGAGACCTCCACGAGGTAATGATGATATTAACATATGGCAAGAGAAGAGTGCCGGGTAGGCTGAATCAGGCGCCGAATTAATATTCGATGCAGCCACTTCCACTGTGTCACCCTACGCCAGCAAATCCTTAATATCGTCTAGGCTGACCTTGGCGTTGGCTGCTTCGCTCTCTTCAAACAGTTCTTTCAGGATTTCGGCCTTCTTGGCCTGTAGTTCGATCACCTTTTCTTCCACTGTGTTGGCGGCGATCAGTTTGATGCTGGTCACCACCCTCTCCTGCCCGATACGGTGCGCTCGGTCGGTCGCCTGCGCCTCAGCGGCGGGATTCCACCATGGGTCGTAGTGCACCACCGTATCTGCGCCGGTGAGATTGAGACCGGTGCCCCCTGCCTTCAGTGAGATCAAAAACACCGGAATACTTTCGTCTTCATTGAAGGTATCGCACATCGCGAGTCGGTTCTTGGTCTTACCATCGAGGTAGCAGAATTTGTGGCCCTTCTCAGTCAAATGCTGGGAGAGTAATTTAAGCGCGGTGACAAAGGAGGAAAACACCAAGATGCGGCTTCCCGCGTCGATACACTCATCGAGCACTTCATCGAAGGCGGCGAGTTTGGCCGAATCGGCAGCGGGATAAGCGTCGTCAAGAATACGCGGATCGACACAGACCTGACGCAAACGAAGCAACTCCGTGAACGCGGCAAACTGCACGCGTCCTGCATTCGCACCGGCCATCTCCATGTTGGAAATTTCGCGGCGCGTCTTTTCGAGCGTGTCATTATAGAAGCGCGTCTGCTTCGCGCTCATTTCACAGAAGAAAGTCTTCTCGATCTTATCCGGCAGCTCAGGCGCGACCTCTTTCTTGGTGCGGCGTAAGATGTAGGCGGCAGCGCGCTGCGTCTGGCGGCGCGAGTGCCACGCTCGGTCTTCCTGCGAGAGCTTGCCCGTCGCCTTGGTCAAATAACCGGGCATCAGGAAAGAGAACAGCGAGAGTAAATCATCGAGCGAGTTCTCAACCGGCGTGCCGGTCAGCAAGAAGCGCCCCTTACTGTGTAAGCGTGTGAGCGATTTAGCATTCTGCGAGCGCCGATTCTTAATGTGCTGCGCCTCATCGCCGATCACCACTGACCAGTCCATGGTCGAGAGCATCTCAATGTCTTGCCGCAGCGTGCCATACGAAGTGACTACGATGTCCACCTCTTCAACCCCGACGGGCTCCTTTGCACGCTTGGTGCCATGATGCTTCACCACCCTTAGGCCGGGCACAAAACGCCCCGCTTCACGTATCCAATTCTCCACCAAACTCGCGGGACAGACCACCAGTGCCGGCATCGCTTCGCTATTAGTGGTGCGGATACATTCAATCAAGCCCAGCGCCTGCAGTGTTTTACCAAGGCCCATTTCATCGGCTAGAATGCCGCCAAGCTCATGACGATACAGGTGCCACAACCATGCGACACCAATGCGTTGATAGGTGCGTAGAATCGTATCGTAGGCCGGACGAATCGGTGCTGCTTCGAGCGCACCAACTTGTTTGAGTGCGCGACTGCGCGACTGCCATGCCTGCGGCGGCTGCCAGCCCTCGACCAACTCATCCAGTAAATCTTCCACATCTACCAAATCTTGGGTATCCAAGCGCTTCGAGAAGGTCGGCGTAAACGGACGATCGGCCTGCCCACTCACTGAGCGTTCGATCTCATGCAAGCGCTGCACCGAGGCGCGATCCAGCAGCGTGATCTTGGTGCCATCGCCCTCGTCCTCGACGTAGCTGCGGCCCGTGGCAATTGCACGGCGTAGATCCGCCTCATCACCCTCTTGGCTCAACGTAACATTCAATGCGAAGCGGCCGTGCTCTTCTTTGGTTTCGATGTTCAGCTCCGATAGCTCCACATGCGCGAGCTTTGCTTCGAAATCATCTGTAAAGACCGCACGCCATTGCTCACGCAATGCCTTCCAGTGCGCAGCGAGAAAATTGAGCGTTTTATGCCGATCTCGCAACCACCACTTACGATTTGAAGGCTCTAGCATGAACCCTTCTAACTTTAGAATGTTACGTAACGGTTTAACTAATTCATCATCCCGACCCGCAGGCAGTCGAATCGCCAAAAAGTTGGGCGAACCATCTACGACCACTCGATTGGTGGAGTATTGCTCCATCGAATCGGAGACGGCCTTCGCCACGGGGTAATCTCCTCGGCGCACCTTCCAAGTGCCTTGCACACCAGCTTCGGCGATACGTCGCGGGTTGGGCTTCGACTTTTCGCGCAGGCTAATGGTGCGGTTAAAAGTGGGTCGCTTCGGCTCATCCGGCACGGCGACGACTTCATCCTCATCCTCTGCATCCTCGTCAGGATCTGCCTGTTTAAGAAATTCATGCACCCCGGGCAGCTCGTCGCCTTGCCACGCAATCGGGGCATTCGGCTTCTTCACCCAATACACTACCTGTTCGCCCTTAAGCGCTGCCAACAAGCGACGCAAACGACCGCCTGTGAGCTGCAAAAGACTGGCCATTTTGCCACCACACCACGACTCGACTAGCGCCAGCGCCGCTTGTTGCGGTACGGACGCATTGTAGCCATATGACGAGTTAAGCTGATTAAGCGGCACAATCTGACGACCCGCTGCGGCATCGAGCTTCACCATGATGGCATTGCGTTCGCCTGCGACTTCTAGATTGGGCGGTAAGAAAACCAACATGCGCAGCTTGTCGCCATTGGGCGAAAGCTTGATCGAACGCACACCCCGCGGCTTGGGCGCTTCCGGTTCCGGCTCGGGCTCCGCCACGAAGTCAGGATGTGGCAGCACGGCGTTGGCCTGCTCGTGTTTGAGTGCTTCATAGTGTAGCGCAATGGCAATCGCATGCGCACAAACCTTGCGCCGGCGCCCTTCGATGCAGTTGCAGTTGTTCACCGCAAATACGGTGGAACGCAGATTCAGCGTCGGACGGTAAGTATTATCGAGGCCTGTAACCGTGCCCGTCAAGGTCGGGCTCTCCCACGCAACCGCAGTCACCGCGCCAGCCTCAAATAAGCGCTCGGCCTGCTTGAAGACCAGCCCCCCAGCTAGTTCCAGCAGAAAGCTGCGATCAAATACTGGAGGTGATTTGGATGGAGGTGGCATAAGAGCTCAGCACGCTTGTGCTTCGAGAGCGGATGTCAAGATGGAGTGCGCGTCATTCAACAGGAAGTACTGCAGGTCTGCAGGCCAACATCGTCAATCATTGGATCAGCACTCATCCATTGCTAACCACCCGTACCCCTAGCCCTGCGACAACTTGCGGTCCACTGAATATGCGCCGCCGCCAGCGATCACGAAAGTCAGACACACAAGTAATAGCATCAGTGGATATTCAATTCCTCCATTTTGAGCGAAAAACACCCCATTGTAAGTTGTAATAATTGCAATCGCCATGGTGCCGGCCAGCGACAAGCCAGCGACACGAGTCAACCAGCCGATCAGCAGTAAAAGTCCTCCAAAAAATTCAGCGCCGCCTGCTAAGGCAGCCATCAACAGTCCCGGTTTCAAGCCAAGGTTCTCCGCGAAAAATTGCCCCGTGCCTTCGAGCCCATAGCCGCCGAACCAGCCGAATAACTTCTGCGCACCGTGTGCCGCCATGCTTGCTCCGACACCAATACGAATAGGCAATAGAGCGATGTGATTGTTTGTTTTGAGGAGTATTGCTTTGATTTTCATAATTCGATGGGTTGGCTATTAAGATGAACCCTTGACATCAAGACTTAGTGCAGCAAAAGCAGCTTTATAACTGCTCTGCACGTTGCCCGACTTTGCGCATGAGATTGGCGAATTGAGTGCGCTCGGACTCGTCCAGCACATCAAACAACTCGTTCAAGTCTTTCGCATGTTCCTCGAAGCTGGGCTCGATCATCTGATGACCGAGATCAGTCAGATGCACCAGCACCACACGTGCATCAGCCGTGCTGCGCTCGCGACTGACTAGCCCAAGCTTCTCCAAGCGTTGCACTGCTGTCGTAATCGAACCGCTGGTCAGTAGGATTTTCTCACCAATAATATTGACCGGCTGCGCCCCCTTGTGGAGCAGCAGCTCCAAGACCGCAAAATCACTGAGTGAGCCAAGACCCGCGGCCTTAATGCTCTTCTGACTATAACCGTTAACCGCATGAGAAGCCTTCCAGAGAAGGAGAAAAAGATGCGGGCCGGAGTTTTGATAAATCTTAGCCATGTGATACAATATCTTAGGCAACTGCCTTGATGTCAAGCGATATTTTACCTCACGAAGATTCTATCCAGCTCACCCGGAAAATCACAGGCAGGACGAAGGCCTGCCGAAGATGGCATCGCAATCCCGGCCACACAACTAGTCCACCATCTTAAACGACATCGTAAAGCTATGCCCCTGCCCGGTGGGAGTAACGCCGCCAGAACTGACTCGGATAAATGCCGCTCTTACCGAAGCATTGAACGAGGGATTCCCAGACGCAGGCCGCAGGCGGATATTCGAAATCCGCCCGGAACTGCTCACATCAAAAACAACCGTGACAGTGAGCCCAACACCCGCAAGGTTCGCAGGCTTGATCCAGGCGCGATTGAGTCGAGCATTGAGCTGGTTGCCGTAACGTTGCAGGTCCGAGCGCTGGGCCGCAGTGAGGCTACCAGACGGATTATGCACAGTCGTCGGCAAATTGTTCTGCAAATCTTGCTGAATTTGAGAGGTATTGATTGTGGGTGGCTGATATGACTTAACTGATTGCTGCTGCCTCGGCTTAGGATCCTTTTGAGGATTCTTCTTAAAGAAATCAGCCGCCGACATCAAAGGCTCCGGTGTCGCCTTTACCGGAATGGGCTCTGAGCGCGGCTTCACTGGCGCAGGCTTTGGCATCACCGGGTCTGGAATGTCAGCCATCGGCTTCACATCTGGCAACTCCAAACTTGGCGGCGTCTCCATCGGCGCACTACTCTGCGAAGAATTCTGCGGACTCGACTCACTGATCATCTCGAAGACGTGCGGTTTCTCCTTTGGTAAAAAGGCCTCCACGATCGTCGTCAGAAATAACGCGAACAGCACGGCGACGTGTAAGATCATCGAGGTCCATAGCGACTGATTTTTACCGTTTCGCATACGCATCTACTTCACCTTCGTATCCAAACTGATTTTTGAGAGCTTCCGCTGTTTGATCATATCGATCACGGCAATGACTTTCTGATACGGCAGCGCCGAGTCTGCGCGAATGCTCAGTACTGGCGGATCGACGTCCATCGCCATGGCATCGAGCAAGTCGCCAAGATGTTGCGCCGAGACTTTCTGATCACTCCAATAGTAGTTTCCAGATTGATCGACCGTAATCGCCTGAAACTTATTGCGATCATCAGCTTGCGATTTCGAAGCCTCCACGGGTAGGTTGACATCAATCGTCTGCTCGAGCAGCGGCGTGGTGACCATGAAAATAATCAACAAGGCAAACGCGAGGTCGATCAACGGCGTCACGTTGATCTCGGTGAGAGCGGAAAGGCGATCTTTGCGATGGAAGTTACGAGCCACTATTTGATCAATTTAAAAATTAGGAAGACGCGCGGACTTAGGCGTTGCTGGCGGCGGCCTGTGCTTCGAGTTCGATACGATCGGCCACGGTGCTGGAGAAATTCTCCAGTTCAACCACTGAGATCTTGGTTTGTAGCAACAAATAGTTGTAGCCGAACACTGCAGGGATTGCCACTAACAGACCTGCAACGGTGGTCAACAAAGCACCAGAAACACCGGGCGCGAGGCTCTGCAAACTGGCCGACCCAGCCCCGGCCATACCGCCGAAAGCATCCATCACCCCCCATACCGTGCCGAGTAAGCCGAGAAACGGCGCACCAGTGACGATCGAACCAAGCAGCACCATCTTACTTTCGTAGCGGATAATCTGTTCAGCAAGCCCACGTTGAATCGCATTTTCAACATGCCCCATGCGCAAAGTCGCTCGTTGCGTATCAGCATCGACCAGATTGCCACCGTAACGGAAAAATGCTTCCAGCGCGTCGCGCACAATATTGTAGTAGGGTCCACTGCCCTTACCTGGCCTCTCCGGAGGCAGGTCGAGCAAGTGCGACTCTTGGCTTAGAAGGCGCTCATAGCGCTTATTTTGAGAGCGCAAGCGAGACAGATCCATATACTTCCCAAACAGCACCGACCAGGCGATAATGCTACAGACCATCAGCACCAGTACCACGATCTTGCCAGCAAAATTCGACTGACCAAAATAAGTAAAAACATTGGGGCCGCCAGCGGCCTGCAAGAGAAGTGAATCAAATATAGTGATTAAGCTCATTTTCTAAAAATGCATAGAGGTATATCTTTGACAGACTCTCATTAACAACAGGCGTTCAAATCCCTGCCAGCATAAAACCTAATTCTCCTAAAAAACCTTTTAATCGTTCTCTCAGAATTTGATTTGCCCGCACACAATCAGCGGCCTACAGATTGGTCATCAAGCATTCCCAAAAAGATCATATTAATGGATAGCAACACACTGACTGTACAAGAACTCAAAGCCAAGGCCCATGCAGCCAGTTCGAAAAAGGCTCTGATCGGCATCGATGGCTTCGTCGACAAGATCGTACACCCTGTCGATCAGCGCTCTGGCCCGGGCGATCGATACACTCCGATTGCGACTATCGCCGATTTTGGCGCACGGATCAGCTCCGCAGCCGGCAAAAGTGCCAATATTGAACTCGCTCCAATTCTCGAAAAACTCGGTGGCAACGGCCCGATCATGGCCAGCGCACAATGCGCCCAGGGCCTGCAAGTACGCTACCTCGGCGCGCTCGGAAAGAGCACCATTCACCCCATTTTTACTGAATTCGCGCAACAGACCAACGCCGTATCAATCGCAGATCCCGGCATCACCCACGCCGCAGAATTTTCCGACGGCAAGATCATGCTCGGCTCGATGGCCAGCCTCGAAGAGATCAACTACCAACTCATCGTCGGTGCAATGGGCGCAGATGAATTACATAACAGCTTCGCCGAGGCCGATCTCATCGCAATGGTCAACTGGACCATGATTCCTTACCTTTCCGAAGTCTTCAACGACTTCTTAGAGCATCTACTCCCGACGATACCCGAGAACAAGGATCGTATTTTCTTCTTCGATCTAGCTGACCCTCAAAAACGCTCAAAGGAAGATCTACTCGAAGTGTTGAACATTTTTGGCAAATTCGAAGCCTTTGGTAAGGTCATCCTCGGACTCAATCTCCGCGAAGCGGAGCAAGTGGACGCACTGCTAGGCTTTGAGCCAATCGAAAATACTCCAGACAACCTGCAAGTGCTGGCTGCACGTATTCGCAAGACGCTCAAGCTCGACACGCTCGTCGTGCATCCGACACAGGATGCAGCTTGCGCGACACCAGAGGGCACCGCCTACGTCAAAGGACCTTTTTGCGAGTCGCCACAGATCACAACTGGCGCCGGTGATCACTTTAACTCAGGGTTTGCCACTGCCCGCCTCATCGGACTGTCTCCAGTTGCGGCACTGACCGTCGCCGCGGCCACCTCTGGCTTCTACGTCCGCACCGCCAAGAGCCCATCACTCGATGAGCTCGCCGAATTTATCGCTACCTGGTAACTACTCATGACTGGACTTTTTATTACATTCGAAGGCACCGAAGGCTGCGGGAAATCTACCCAGATCAACGCCCTTGCCGCTCGCCTACAAAACCAAGGCCAGCAGGTGCTGCAAACCCGTGAACCTGGCGGCACACCGCTAGGCGAAGCCGTGCGCAACTTGCTCCAACACGATAAAGCGGGCGCAGGTATGTCGCCCGAAGCGGAGCTACTGCTGTTCACTGCCAGTCGCGCACAGTTGACCCGTGAGCGTATCCTGCCCGCGATCGCTAAAGGCGAGATCGTCCTCTGCGACCGATTTATGGACTCCACCACTGTCTACCAAGGCGTTGCCCGACAAATTGACTCCCAGGCCGTGGCGGCGATCAACCGCTTTGCCGTCGGCGAAGCTCGGCCAGATCTGACCATCCTCATCGATTTGTCCCCCGAAGTTGGCATGGCTCGGGTGCACGCGCGCTGCGATGGCGAGCTCGATCGGATCGAGCAAGAAGCCATCGAATTTTTCCAAGCCGTGCGCACAGGCTACCTCAAACTCGCTGAGTCAGAGCCAGAGCGTTTTCTAGTGCTCGATGGTAGTGCATCCGTAGAGACACTTGAGCGACAGATATGGGCAGCGGTGCAGCCACGGTTGGGCTAGGTGCGCGTCTAGAGCTGGCCTCTAGAATAAAAAGAGAACTCTATGCCCGAGCGTTTTTTTATGTGAGACAGGCATTCTTGCCTGTTATTCTAAAATGAACAGATAGGAATGTCTGTATCACATTCCCAACAAAGCGTTCAGCGTTCGCGAAATCCGCAAAGGCACAAGGCACTAATCCCGATCTTCGCGTTGCTCGCGCTCTTTAGCGACGTTGACCGTTAACTTACGGCCCGCAAATTCCTGACCATCCAATTGACGAATCGCTTCATCCGCACCTTCCGAGTCTTCCATAGTGACAAAGCCAAAGCCACGAGGGCGGCCGCCACCTGGGCGAGTCACGATGATTGCTTCTTCAACCTCACCGCAGTTTGAGAAGATCTCACGCAGATCATCACCAGTGGCATCGAAAGAAAGATTTCCTATATAAAGTCGTATGGACATAATTTTATAAAATTAAACGTTATAAGTTGCAGTTGTATATTGGGTTAACCCCGAATACAGGTTGAAAAAGTGCATAACTGGCGCAGGACACAACCCTATTTTAAAAACGATTCGGATTTGCTAATTGCAAGCGCCAAGGATTCCGTCACTGCACTTCCCTGTTTTCCGTGAAAAATACTAAAACCACTAAGCACAGCACCATTCTACGGGTGTCCGCATATCTGTTTCGCTACAAGCGCCTATTTTGGCTCACCATCGGGCTTGCCGCCGGCATGACCCTAATGGAAATCGCCGTGCCCTATGCGATCAAAGTCATTCTCGACGACATCGAAACTACCGGTGCGCTGACTGGCCTGTTCTGGGGAGTCGGCATCATTGCCTGTCTCTATATTGGCAGTGAGATCTTCAACAGCCTGCGTATACGCGTCAATAACACGCTCGAGCAGCAAGTGTTGCTGGAAATGCGCCGCGACCTACACTCCAAGCTTCTACGCCTGCCAGTCTCCTTCTACGATCAACGTAAGAGCGGCGAAATCTCCTCGCGCGTGATCGAAGACGTCTCCGCCGTCGAACGCGCCCTGCTCGACGGCACTGAGCAAGGCACTGGTGCCATCCTCAAAATCGTCGGCATCACCATCGCCCTTTTTGTGATGCAACCCGCCCTCGCATCGTGCGTCTTTCTGCCCGTACCGATCCTCCTGATCTGCGGCGTGTCCTACTCCAAGCGCTCCCGCATCGTCTGGAAAGGCGTGCGCGAAAGTTCGGGCGACTTAAACAGCCTGCTGGTCGAAGATATCCAAGGTAACCGCCTGATCCAGACCTTCGGCCTGCAAAAGCGCGAATCCGCCCGCTTCGAGCAACGCGCCGAGGACCTCAAGTCCAAAACGCTCAAGGCCATGTTTCGCTGGTCGCTCTATAGCCCCGCCACCACACTGATTACCAAGCTCGGCTTTCTCAGCATCGTCGGCTTCGGCGGCTACCTCGTGCTTAAAGATGCCAGCGGCTTCAGTATGGGCAAGCTCCTCGCATTCTTTCTTTACGCCAACATGCTCTATCAGCCAATCGCACAGCTGCACGGCTTGAATCACCTCATTGCCGCAGGCCGCGCTTCCGGTGAGCGCGTGTTTGAAGTGCTCGACGCGGCGGTCGATGTCGATGAACCCGCCGAGCCCACCCCACTGCCCGCAGGCACAATCGAAGTCGCCTTTGAAAACGTCCAATTTGAATATCCGAGTCGCCCCGCAGTGCTCTCTGATCTGAACCTCACCCTGGAAGCCAACCAAGTCACCGCCCTAGTCGGCCATACCGGAGCAGGTAAGTCTACCATCGCCAATCTCGCGATGCGCACGCACGACATCACGCAAGGCAGCGTCAAACTCAACAGCGTAGACATCCGCAATATTTCCCTCAGCGAGCTGCACAATACGGTTGGCCATGTCGCGCAGGACCCCTTTCTGTTCGAAGGCAGCGTGCGCGATAACTTACTGCTCGCCAAACCCGACGCCGACGATGCAGAGGTCACCCATGCCCTCGAACAAGCATGCGCTCACGAGTTCGTCAACGCCCTGCCCGAGGGACTCGACACCAACATCGGCGAAAAGGGCATTCGCCTCAGCCAAGGAGAAAAACAACGCCTCACAATTGCCCGCGTATTACTGAAGAACCCACCCTTCGTCATCCTAGACGAAGCCACTGCCAGCGTCGACACCATCACCGAGCGCAAAATTCAGCTGGCACTCGATCATTTAGTCGAGCAGCGCACTGTGCTCGTCATCGCGCACCGCCTCTCGACCGTGCGTCGCGCCAACAAAATCGTCGTCCTCGAAGCAGGGAAAATCATCGAATCTGGCACGCACGAGGCCCTACTTCGCGAAGACGGACAATACGCCAAGCTCTGGAATCACCAAAGCGATTTGATTCCCGAGCACAGTTAAATCATACACTTAGCGGACCGCACAGAGCCTCACCGTAGTGTATTTCGACCCAGCCACGCTTTACTTTTGTCCCTTGACGCACTTTTTCGTCACCGACTATATTACAATTTGACAAAATAGATTTCTTTGTTTTTCCGGAAAAATTTGATTACCACTTGCCTTTAATGCCACTGAGATCTTTCCTGCTGACTATCATTCATGACAACACCAGAAACCAGCGATTCCAACGAAACCCTCAGCAAAGAACTTGTCGTCCAGAACAAGATGGGCATCCATGCCCGTCCTGCAGCGATGATCGTGCGTATCGCCAACACTTATGCCGGTGAAGTGTGGGTGGATAAAGATGATGAACAAGTGAATGGTAAAAGTATCATGGGGCTGATGATGTTGGCGGCCGGCAACGGTTCGAAGCTGACGATTCGCACCGAGGGTCCAATCGAAACTGCCGAGAAGATGCTACTCGACCTCGAAAATCTGTTCGCTCGACGCTTCGAAGAAGCTTAAATCGACAGCCACTTCGGCAAGCTAAAACAGCCCCGCGCACTAACACGACGGGGCTTTTTTGTGCTTCATCGTCATTACCGGCTAAAGGAGAGGAGGGCGACTCGCCCTCCTATGCAGCAACACTGCAGTAACACAGGAGCAATGCAGCCGACTCGCCTACACCGCTCTCGCGCTCAGCCCATTGCTCTCAACTGGGGCTATTTAGGGCACAGCACAGCGCCACGTCAGATTAATCTTTGACTCCGATCCGGTTTTTAAACAGATATTTATTCGAGCGATCACAGGCACCATGCTGATCAACACCGAGCTACTCAAAACCGAAAAGGCACCCAGCAAAATTGTCACCAGCGCTGGATTCATTCAAGTCGAACCACTTGCCGTCAACAGCACTCACCCTCACGGTCACACTCTCTACAGTCGATGCCAGTTAGACTCCAATTATTCCACTCAGCTCTCGCCTTATTTAGCGCCATCGCGTTCAGCACTGGCCTGGCTGCTCAGACCAAGCAATCCAACCTCGATACCGAGCGCCTGCTCGACATCAGTCAGCGCGAGCAAAAGATCTACCAACAGCTCGCCGCCGACCCTGAGTTTTATTCCGGCGACGACCTCGAACGCCACCTGAACGAACTCATCTTATCGTACCGCAACTATCTTGCTGAAAACCCTGACGACCTCAGCGCGCTAATACTCTACGGAAAACTACTACGCCGTATTGGTAAAAACGACGAGGCCTTTAAAGCCTTTCTCAGGGCCGACGAACTCGATCCGCAAATCGCAGTGGTGAAACAACAGATCGGCAATCACCTCGCCGAGACCGGTAAAGGCAAAGCTGCGCTCACCTTCACCCTCAACGCCATCACGCTTGAACCCGAGGTGCCGGCTTACCACTACGCTCTCGGCGAGATTCTCTACAGCTTTCGCGAGTCGTTTATCGAGCAAACAGTCTTTAGCCGTGACGCCCTCGACCGCGAAATGCTTAAAGCCTTCCAAACTGCGGTGCGCCTAGAGCCAGACAACTTCGACGCACAAATGCGCCTCGGCGAGGCCTATTATGACCTCGCCAGCCCTGACTGGAAGGCAGCACTGCTACATTGGAACAAAATTCGCAAGAACAGCCCCAACGATGACTTACTGCGCCGGCAGATCCTCGATCTCCACAAGGTGCGCGTGCTTGGTAAGCTCGGGCGCAGCCAAGAAGCCACAGCACTCGCAGCCAGCATCGTGCAACCCAGCCTGCAGCAATCCAAACAGCAAGTCCTCGACGAAATGCGTGTGTTTTAGCAACTTAAGCTGGTGCTCCCGGGCAGATTCGAACTGCCATTTGCGGCTTCGGAAACCGCTGCTCTATCCATTGAACTACGGGAGCAGATCAAAGTGGGCTAGATTTGTGACTAGCTGGATGGGGTCAATGGGAAAAGCGGCTAGGACTTAGATAAACTCGACCTTTAGGCCACTAACGTAGCCTGACAAATGCCACGTCTGCAAGCGTTCTGATTACGCGGCAATAATCATTCGTTACCTTCAAGTATCATCGCCCAAGGCGAAGTTGACTGCCTGTATCCCAGCGCGGGAGCAGGCATCCATCACCTTAACGATCTGCGCATGCGGCACGACATCTGCCGGCGAGATGGTGACAATCGCTTCGACCTTATTCGCGCTGCTGGCTTCGCGAAAGCGGCTCAGCATGTTAGCGAGTTCATTCAGCTGTGACAACTCTGGAGCATCATACGAATAGTCGTTAACCAAAACTTGGCCGTCAGAGCGAATTTCAATGATCTGCTCATCCGGTAAATCCAACGGTTCGGTCTGCTCGACCGTGCCGGGCAACTGAAACGAAAGATCGGCCTCCTGCTGCTCCAAAGTGGACGCCACCATGAAGTAAATCAGCAGCAAAAAAACGACATCAATCATTGGCGCGATCGGCACCCCACCCATCTCGTCGGCTCGTTTCTTAAATTGTGCCATTTTGCAAATCGATTCTAGCGAGCTTGGTAGGTGGCATAAATCACTTCGTAAGCGCCGACTTCGGCACACGAGCGGAGCACCGCTTTAATCGTGTGGTAAGGAGTGGCGCGGTCGGCGCGGAGGTGTATAACTAACTTAGGATTCTCGAGCAAGGACGCCTTGATCGCTATCTGCATGGCTTCGAATGTCTGTGGTTGTGCGCCTAAGTAAACTTGGCCTGCAGCATCGAGCGAAATGGTACCACGGTCGGCAAGGTCTTGGGGAACATCGCTAGATACAGACTCTGGTAAGTCCAACTTTACTTGACGGTCCGCTTGCGCAAGGGTGCTCACCGTCATAAAGAACACCAATAGCAGAAAGACCATATCGATCATCGGCGTCATCGGAAATTCTTCTTCCGGAGGGCGTATAGATCGACGGCGGGCCATGCGTTAAATTCGAAAGTTGGCTACGAATTAGAAATAAATATAAAACGCGTACAAAACTAGTCAATATTTGAGTCCATAAATACAGTTAGAGAATCATACACGAACCGCTAAAATCTGACCAAGTAACTGGATTTTTCAACAACTGAACCAATCGGATCGGCATGGATCAGAGCAACGCATACGCTTGCGGCCAATGCGCTCTACCTGCACGGCCGAACAAAAAAAAAGAGGCGCCCGCAATGCGGGAGCCTCTGCAAACTTTAAGCGTAGCAGATCTTAGTAGACCTGAGTTGCTTCTTCTTCAGGCACTGGAGACTTGAGCATATCAGAGCTCATTTGTGCGCGGAATCGGGCATCACCGACAGATACGGCCTTGGCGACTACGCGGAACTGGATAATTTCCTTCGCATTCAATATCGCGTATGGAGCGAAGTTCACGTTGTTTTCAGAAATAGTGCCGATGCTGTCGCCGGCAGCAGAGACCACAGACAGTTCACTTGGAAGCTGAATCTGCAGTCCGACGTTTGTATCAGCAGCTGTACCTTGATTCGTGATTTGGATCACATATGTGGTTTCCTCACCAACAAGCAGTGGATCTTCAGTATCGATCACTTCGATTAGAAGCGCAGGGTAACCGCGCCATTCTGTGCAAGCGTCATCTGCACCACGCAAGCCATAAGCCGCAGATGCGGCACTGACTTGGTTGCAGTATGTGCCTTCCTCAAGACCCAGAACCGTAACGTCGAAGCTCTTAGACTCACCCGCATCGAGACTAGTGCTCCAAGTCGCAGTGTTGCCATTGATTTGAGCTGCTGGAGCTGCAAGCAGCTTGTTTTGAGCAGGAACTGTATCTTTAACCACGACATCATTGAGTAGCACATCACCTGTGTTTCGCAAGACGATCTGATAGGAAGCCTGCTTACCAACGAACTGCATAGCGGTGCCGGCCTTGGTCACTTCAAGACCCGCTTCAACAACTTTGACGCATGCGTCGTCTTGAACGGAACCGGCATTTGAAGAACTCGCGACTGCGAGATTACAGTGCTCACCAGTTGCAGCAGCCGTGGTGTTGACGATGATATCGCGGCTTTCACCCGGAGCGAGGGTGCCAAGCTCTGCGACGAGTTGGCTGTTGCCGCTTTCATGCACAACGCCAGCAGGCAATGTGTCTGTAACCACAACATCGTAGGCACAGAAGTTCCCGCTATTTGTCACTGTGATGTCCCATGGCACACCAGTGTTGACTAAGACTTGCTGGTATGGAGTCGTTTTGACGATCGCAAGCTCAGGGACACCAACAGCTGTGATTGTGCACGCATCTTGATAGCTTGTGATCGTTGCACAGCTGCTAAGTTCCATCACCGATGTGGCTTTAACTACCAATTCAATCGGCGTCTGAGTGCCGTTCGCTAGATTGTAAAGTGTCCAAGTCACGTTGCTTCCAGAAACTTCTGCTTCGGGATTACTTGAGATATAAACAGTACCGGCAGGGATTTGCTCCTGAACGACGACCCGCTTGAGGTCGTGCTTTGCAGTCACGATGTAGCTGTAAGCATATGGCTCATTGAGTGCAACTGTCGCAGGCGCAGACTTATTAAGGCTGACAGTATACTGATCGATCGAATCAGCGACCAAGCCTGGCGCGCAATCGTCGACTGGCGCAGGTGCAGCCGGTGCAGTTGGTGCAGGCTGATGCACGCGATAATCGTGAATGTGACGATTGATCGAAGGATGCTTAAGATTGAAAACCGTGGTTTCGGGAGAATCCGATACCGTGAAATTTTTGCCAATATCTGGTTCGAACTGAGCAGACAAGTCTGCGGCGGAGATGGCAATCATTACTGCAAGTGCAGATGCTCCAATGAGCTTTTTAATTATATTCATATGATGATGGTAGGTTGTAGTTGGATTTTAGCTTGTTGATATGAACCCTATTGTTCACTCATCCGCATTTTGAAGATGAGCTTAAAAACGT
>JAQXBA010000135.1 GCA_029252625.1 Opitutia bacterium
ACGATCCGCTGCCACTCACCCGGGATGAGCGGGTCAAACGAATCGCCAGCCGACTTGTAAGGTCCGTTGACAGCACGGTCGCGCCATTCTGCTAGGTGCGCGTCATTCCAGAGCAGGCCGCCCCCGAGTAGCGAGTTTGACAACACGTTGAATGAGAAGACGAATGCGAGTACTTTATTTGTTAAAACCATGAGCCACTTATGCGGCGTGCAGGCAGCTTTCGTAAAGTGCCAAAACGCCGCTCTAGGTTCTTTTACACGCTGTTAATCAACAGTTAACAACGCATTTACTCGGCATAGGAATTACCCCTCAGTATCAGCTGATTGATCCACTTCAGGGCCGCGAAAACTACGTATTATCTCAGGAGAAAAGTCAGCGAGTCATTACAACAGCAGATCACAGTCCGCGCTAGAACCAGATCGACTTATATAAAATTCGCTTACGAGTGACTCTCGCTAGGCAAGCACTTAAACTAGTAGCAACGCTCCACAATCGTAGTAATTTTATTTTCCCATGTCTGCTTTTTAGCAAATGAATAGGCGGCATGACTTAAAGCACGGTAACGTTGCGGATCGTTCGATAAATCCACAATCGCATCAGCGAGTTGCTGCACCATGAGTTTGGGTGTATTCATCGCAATCTTGATGCCCGTTTCAGCGGTAATAATCTGGCCTTGCCCATGCAGATCCAAGGTCACAACCGGTAAATTAAAAGCCATCGCTTCGATCAATTGTGCCGGGCCTGTATCGCGCAAGGAAGTGAACAAAAAGGCATCGTGGCTTGCATAATAATTCATGACTTCAGTAAAGGAAACTGATCCGACGAACGTCACCTGCCGTTCCAATCCCAGTGCATGCGCTTTTAATTCGGCTACGGCGCGCATTGGTCCATCACCAACAATGGTAAGAGTAATGCCGGGGTAACGCTTAAGGGCATGCATTACCTCTAACGTCAAGAGCAGCCCCTTGCGAGGCATCAAACGTCCGACCCAAAGTAGTTTCATTTGCTTAATATTCGGGGAGCGTTCGATAAATCTAGGCGGGTGAAAACTTGTCGGTAGCACAGAACCTAGCGTTGGAATAATATTTCTCGCTCCTGCCGACTTTGCCATCGTTTGTGTGTCTAAATTTGAGCTTAAGACCGCATGTGCCTGCTTGAGCATCTGCTTACATGCCGGATTATATTTAAGTAAGCAGTGACTGATTTTTTTTCTTTTTTCTTCTGCGGACCAATGCTCCAGGAAATACTCCTTGAATGCATCAGGCGCATGTTGCCCTCCACCCGCAGGACCAAAAATGAATGGTACATCCAAGCGGTATAAAAATGAACCAAACTGTATACTGCCCCATGAAACATGTTGGGTTCTATAGAAACCCAGAGATTGATTGAGCTTTTTGGCTAAGCGGTATGCCAGCCATTGCCACAGAATATAATACAAATACATCGTAGTTTGCGAAAACCCGTAGAGCCGCTCCAATCCGAGTGGAAGTTGCAAGTAGTGCATGGTAAGCCCGGGCACAGGGCCATACTTCTCGACACTCGCTCGATTTATGTTGCGCGTAATCGTATGCACCTCGAAGCCATGTTTCAGTAAACCAGTTGACCAATTCCACCCGTTGGCACTCTCGGAACCTTTAAACGGGTTACAACAAAATGCCGATAGTAAGATTTTTTTCATCATAATGATACGCTAAGAGTTTATGCCTTAAACTTTGTTAATTGGCTCAGATGATGAAGTACGACCTACATGTCTGTGGCCGATGAACCTGCGCCTGCGGCCCCGTAGCAGTTGCCCGATAAAAAACAGCACAAAACGCGGATTATGCCATGCGTAGCGCCGCCACAGACGCCGCGGCTCCGTCAGCAAGCGGAACAGCCACTCCAACCCGATCCGTTGCAGCCATGCCGGCGCCTGCTTGACGCGCCCCGCATGAAAGTCAAAAGCAGCGCCCACGCCGAGCATCGGCATATTTAAACGGCCCCGGTGCTTCGACATCCAGACCTCTTGCTTGGGGCAACCGATGCCAACCAACAGGATCCGCGCCCCAGACTCAGCTAACTGCTTGGTATAAGAGACATCCTCCGATTCGGTCAGTGAGCGAAACGGCGGTGCGATCGAACAGGCAATTTTAATTGCCGGAAAGCGCGACTGTAAAAACGCGGCGAACTCTTCAAGGCTTTGCACCGTGCCGCCGTAGAGTCCGATTGGCAACTGCTGTTGCGCGGCAGCGGCACAGACATGCAAGCTCAGATCGGGCCCATACACGCGCACCGCCGAGCGCACGCCCAGCGCTCGTAAGCACCAAACCAGTGGCACACCATCGGTAGTAATCAAGTCTGCGGCATTGATGATCTGCCTAAAATTCGGGGCATCCCAGCCCTCCATGACCATGTGCACATTCGACAAACAAACGTATCTGGATTCCCTGCGATTCGCCCAATCGACGATACGTGCAGTCGCATCTTCATAGTCGGTCGCATCCAGGCGCTGCCCCAGCACATACCGCTGTTGCAGATCCACCTCAAGATCACTGGCTTGCAGAGTCGATTCCAGCTTAGACATGGCGATGGACACAGTTCATGAAATAGAACGAGTTACCAATCGATCGTACCTGTGCTTAAACTTATGATACAGCCAACGCAGCCGCGCCTTAGGTGACTTGCTGCATAATTCATTCTCATACCACTGGTCGATCAGCGGGTCAGGCACGATTTCAGTCGGATGTGATAATGGAAACGTTTGCACATGCGTCTTTGCTTCACGACCGATCAAATGCCCCGTATGACTTGCTTCGTGATCGAAGCCTACATTTCTCGTAAGGTTGATCTTGGGCACCACCGTACAGCCCTGCTCTTTCCAAATCGTCAGCAAGTAACGATAAGCCCATGAATCTCGGCGACCTACGTCAACCATTCGAAACATCATATTCCAATACAGACGGGCACGGAACTGATGCAGTACGCGGCGGCTGACGATTCGCCACTCAGACCGATTGCGCCAAGCCGTCATTTCTGGGTCAAAGTGATCCCACGCACGCTTCCAAGTCGCCCACCCCCAGCAGTCAAAGTAATTACAAAACCCATAGTCTTTATCGATCTGCATCGGATCAGGAGAACTGTGCTGACCCGACACAGCATAGACTCGAGGATCATCGGCATATCGATCCAGTAACTCATCACAAAACTGAAAAAAGGACGGATCGGGTATAATATCATCTTCCAAGATGATTCCCGCACCACAGTCATTCAAAAACCAGCTAATCCCTTCAGAATTATTTTTAAAGCAGCCTAAATTTTCTTTGCGATACAGTTTTCTCACTTCGCATTGCCAAGGCAGATGATCCAGCAATTCGCGCACCTCACATACTTTTTCGATGTCAGAAGGCTTATTCTTGCGCGGCCCATCGCAGAGGATCCACAACCGCTCGGGCGCAATTTCCTGCAAGGCCTCCAATTGCCTGCGCGTCGCGGACGGACGATTGAAATGGATCAGCAATACAGGTCTATTCATATAAAATAATTCGGAGGGGCTAAATATTTACGGCTCCGAAAGCCGACGAGCATTCGGAATCAATCGATTCGAAGGTGTACGCTGTTGTTGGGCCGCGGCACAGATTAATTGCAGATCTTCAATGGCTTCAACGTGCACTTGTCGCAAAGGGGAACAGCTTAGAGAACCAAAGATACAGTGAGAACGTCACTTTGACTGGAAACCATTTCGGCGAGATCCGGAGCTGCTGCATCTCGGGATGCTTGGATAAATTCATCACCTGGCGCGCCTCAGCGTATTTTCTTTTTTTGATAAATTTCCACGCACCCGCTAGGACAAATTGATGAATGAATTGTGACTTGAGTTGTTCCAGTCGGCTCGACTTGAGCAAATTCTTTTTCCTCACTATCTCAAAGTTATCTATAAGCGCACGCACACTCTCAATATTGAACATCGTCATAGTCACGGATCCAGGATGAATCGTAAATGCGGACAGCACATCAGACATTACATAGACACCAAACTCACTGAAAGAACGCACCCATAGATTATAATCGACTGGCGGGCAACCCTCCACATCCCAGAGTCCTACCGTATCATAAACTTCTCTTTTAAAAATAAAGCCCGGAGCGTGAACCGAAGCAGAATTTTCCAGCAACTTCTCGAGCGATTCTGCCGGGCTATAATAGCCTTGGGCGGCAAAGTGGTCGACTCGTAAGACATTGCCCTGCATGTCAACCAATAGAGTCCCAAATACGACAATCTTATAGGCCTCATCCATGGTGCGCAGAGCGCGCAGTAGAATATCCAATGAATCTTTCAATAAATAGTCATCATCGTGGAGGATGTAGATGTATTTCCCTCTAGCGAGATGCACCCCCATGTTAAAGTTCCCCACCATCTTTTCCGATCCAGGCATCTCGTGCGGAAAATTATTTTTATGGTAACGCCAGCTCCCAGCATAGCCATCAAACAGTGCTTCCACTGCATGCTTCGTCTCATCCCCCTCGGAGTTGTCAGTCACCACAATTTCGACATCGCACGAACTCGTCTGAACTGACCGTAAGTTTCGCAACAAAAGATCCACACGATTCCTGGTTGGAACACAAATACTAAGCAGTGGCTTTTTTTCTTCACGATTCATCATATAATTTGGTTAAGAAACGATTATTTATTTAAAATTTTTCGCCTAATACTACAGTCGAAAAATCGCCCCCAGTACTAAGCTTTAGTGAATGTAGCATGTGGCTCAGGCCCTTGAGGCCACCTCCATTTGATCGACCAAATAGTCGCTAAATGGGATCGAACAAGTCCAACCGGGCGAAACAGAATTTAAAATATGAAAGGATCGGCCATCGCCCTCATACACAAAATCCATCTCTAAGCTCTTTGTTTTTAGATTAAGTAGCTGAGCACGGATCCCCGAGGGTCCCCACCGCGTAAAGGTCTCAGGCTTGAGCCCGGTTGCCAAGGGTTGCGACAGATCCACCAAATGACTACGCTGATATTTACGTAGTTCCTCATATGCCAAACGCCGAAAATCGAAGTCTGAATGCACCATCATTTGCGAACCTTGAATCATAATTTGGAACAGCTCGTTGAAAGCAAAATTTCCAAATCCTTTATATTGCTCCCGCCAAAATGCCGGGATCGCGGTAGGGCCGATCTTGTGATGTCCATCTACTGTGACCGTAACGTGCACGCCGAGGAAGGGATTGCGTAAATCAGGAACGGGATAAATGTTGGTCTTAAAGCTCCCAGCAGGCTCCGTTGATTTTAAATAGAGGCCTTTAAACGGGAAAATCATGAATTGTTTTCCGAAACCAAAGGCATGCGCGATACGGTCGGAATAGAGGCCAGCGGCATTCACCACATAGCCGGCTTCAAACACTTCGCGAGTGCTCCAAACCCGATTACCTTCACACTTCTCAAACGCCTCGCCCATCAGCAATTCAATCCCACGATCCTCTGCCTCCTCACGAAATGCCTCTAGTACGATGACTGGATCTGCGGTCGCAGTGCTAGGACTCCACAGCGCATTCTGGTAGGTCTTCACCCGTGGTTCGATCTCGCGCGCCTCTTCAGCGCTAATCTTGTACAGCTCCACGCCATTCGCGGATCCGCGCTGCAACAACTCATCCAGCACCGGCAGTTCTGACTCGTCCTTGGCGATCACCAGCTTACCGCATTCATTCAGCGGCAGCTTTCGCTCACGGATAAAATCCTTCAGGGCGCGATTACCATCGCGGGTAAAGCGTGCCTTCAAGCTATTCGCTGAGTAATAAAACCCGGAATGAATCACCCCGCTGTTGCGGCCACTGCCATGCATGCCGAGTCGCGCTTCCTTATCGATCACACACACCGAACTAGCCGGATGTCGGCGCTTCAAGGCCAAGGCCAAAGTGATGCCAATGATACCGCCGCCTATGATTAAGTAATCTACCGTTTTCATTGCTATTTTTTTGTTTTATAGGCCAATCAGCTCAGGGTGTAATCCCCGTCCAGCCAGATCTGCTCGGACTTCATTGATGTATACCGAATTCATCAGAATGACTACGTCTGGACGGTAACTTTCGAGGAAATCTGGACCGACATATTGCTTGCCAATTGCTGGAATGAAATTGCCCAGTAAATGCGGATTAATATCCACCACATGCTCAATCACGCCGATTTCATCCAACTGCGTGAGAAAGCCGACCGTTTTCGACCCACCTCCCCACACCACGACTTTCTTTTTCTCTTCCTTCAATCGCACGAGTCGTACCCGCCACTGTTCGAGATGCTTATTAATTTTTTGCACAAACAATTGGGTCAATGCTTTCAAGTCTGCAACTGATTCTTCGAGAGGATGCACTGTATCCGAAACAGCATCGACTGGCCGTGCTTCGATGAACAAATATTGATCGTCATATTTAAGCGACAAATCCAGCACTTCAAATTTGTTACGCCGAAACAACTGCGCCAAAGAACCAGGGCTAAAGTAACTACAATGCTCGCCAAAGATATCCCAGAAGGCTTGAACCTTTAAAATACGGACAATACTAGGTACCTCAAAAAACAAAATGGGAGACGCGTCTTGGCACGACTCTCGGATCATTTTAATCATGTCATTCGTCTCGAAAACATGCTCCAGCGTATGGCGACAGATGATACAGTCGGCATCAAGATCAGCATGCGCCTGACTATAGAACTCAGGAATAAAGCGAACGTTTGGATTGGGCTCACCCCGACCAGGTACCCATGCTGGGTCGATCCCGATTCCTTGATTATCGCCGAGGGCGCAAATCAATCGGATAAAGTCGCCCTTGCCACAGCCAATTTCGATCACCTTCTGATTGTGCAGTGCATATTTATCAATAAAGCGCTGCGTAACACCCGTGATGAATTTAACAAACGTTGGCGAGAACCCCTGCTGATCCTCATAGCCTTGAGTGTAGAAGTCCCATTCGGTATCGAACTCACTATTGAAAATGAAGCCACAGTGATTACAGAAAGTTAACACAATATCATGCCGTGGCACCTGCATCGCCGCGGCGTAGCTTTTAATCGATATAATACTCTGCACAGGCGCATTGCGGATCGTAAAAAACGCGTCGAGGTCTGCGCTTTGGCAACAGGGGCAAGTAGTGTGTTTCATCGTTTATGCTGCCACTTTAATGCAAACAAGGAACCGCTGACAGCGACTTCGCATATTCGCCCTGCGACCAGTCCCACTCGAGATCATCATTGAGCAATCCTTGTTCACGCAAGCGACTCAAGGTTCGTAGCCGAATGAACTGTGATTCACGAAAGTTGGGATCGTTAAAATCCATGGCTGCTAGCCCATCTTTTAACTCTCGAATCGTGCGGTGCAAATCCCAGCGCGGCTGATGATCCGGAGCCAGTTTCTGATAGAGGTCGAAATTCACCCGATACGAACGCAGATCAGGAGCAGCATTCTGATTCACACTGACTCGAGTACCCGGAATTTCAGCTGCCACAGCCTCGGCCAAAGGCTTGATCTGGTTGTTCCATTCATTTGAACCGGTGTTGACAGCGAGGAAACAGCCGCCTTGCTGCTGTTCACGCAACACGCCCCATTCGAAGGCAAGTGCCATATCCTGCGTATTGATCATCGGTCGCCAGGGAGTACCATCGCTCAGGATTTCAATATGCTGGTCGACACATGCACCCGCGACAAAATCGTTCAAGGCGAGATCGAGCCGCAGACGGCTGGAGAATCCACACGCGGTGGCAAAGCGCGGACAGGTCACCGTGAAGCTATCGTCTGCCAACAACTCTAGCTCTTTTTCAGCGGCTATTTTTGACCGCGCATAAGCCGTCAACGGGTTCAGCTCGTCGTCTTCTTTTTTCGGGTATTGGCTGGCCGCACCGTAGACACTACAACTAGAAGCAAAGACGAACTTCTTGACCCCATTACGCTTACACATCTCAGCCACTCGCACTGCCGAACGATAGTTCACTTCCATAGTGACCTCTTCAAATTTATTGCCCATCGGATCGTTCGAGATCGCTGCCAGATCGACCACCGCATCAACGCCCTGCAGTAAGGCCTCAGGGAACTGCCGAATGTCGCCAAACACCTGCCGATCGAGTTGCGCCTCAGGTAGGTGTGCTGGGTGACTCAAGCAATGGGCAAAATAGCCAATATCAAAACCGATCAACTCTGCATTAGGGAAGCTCAACCGAAATTGTTGAGTCACTGCCGGACCGATATAACCGAGGTTTCCTAGTATAATTATCTTCATCATATTTCTTTTTTTTCATTTTAACATTAATCCTAGCTAACACACATTCTTTACCTATGTTGAATTACGCTATTTATTGTGCGCCTGATCCAATTAATTGAATCAATAAAACATCCACAGCGACGATCCACGCATTTAAAATCGACCAAAGTCGCTCTAGTGAATGCTGTTATAAGCCGCGATCATCGGACAATCTGAATCGAAGATAACATCGTCCCACCTCAATGCCTGATCTTTTGAGACATCGTTTCTCAGCTTTAGTCCTTTAGCCAAACCGATCGGAAGGAACCCGCCCTGAATCATCTCGCTCCGGTTCTCACATTGACCATAAGTGGAAAATCCCCCCAACCCATCCAGCGTGGTGCCTGCTTGCATATTTTTCTTTGCGGTAGCCAGCACTTCGACCGAGAAACACTCCGACGAATCCACCGTGCCATCATCGAAATCAACTAATCGGGCGATTGAAAAAGGGAATTCAAAGAACAGTTGATGATACGGGACATAGAAACTGTAAAGTGGCCCCTTGCCCCTTTTTCCATATTTTAGGAAGCGTGCGGAAACAGGATCGTCGGTCGAAGCAAAGACAAACACACCCGCTCCCGGCTGTGCGCCGATCACCATTTCAACAATGCCCCCTAGTTGCTTGAGTTGGTCGATGTCGTAGCGACCGGTAAGGTCATCGACATGGCCATCATATTCAATAGCGAGCATGCCGCGCCGCGCTACCTGCATGCCGGTGGCATTCGCGATTGCGGCCTGCTCAAACGATACTTTTGTGCCGTCGGCAGATCTGGTGACCATACTCAGACTGAGGCCGTGTTCCTCGGCAAAGCCTTTTTGCGTATCTGGGTTGCGATAGTGATCGAGCATGCCCTTGATGTTGCCACAAACTAGTGGATTGAAGCCCATCAACTTGACTTGCCGGTAGAGGTTGAGTGTGACGCCCGGCTCGTCTCCATCGCCCAAAGTATAACGCACGCCACTCGCTCTTGCTTTGCTTTGGAGAAATGGCCCGAATGTCGCATCCAGTTCTGCATTGAAAGAAACGACATGTTTTCCAGCGGCAAAGGCCTTTAACATAACGTCGAACGCAAACTCAATCGCCCCTGTCATTTCAACGATGACGTCGATAGATTCCGTATCGACCAATACTTGCACAGACTCCGTCACTACTCCACGATTTCGACGAATCGCATCATCCACTTGACTGGCAGTGCTGGCAGATAGCACCCCCTCAACCCCTGCAGTTTGGTAGGCTTGATGCGCACGCGCTGCTGTGCGGTTATAAATCGCCGCAATCCGCATACCGGGGATGTGACGCTCAATCTGATTGACTAGACCAATAGCCATCTCGCCAGCACCGATCAAGCCGACCTGTATCGGCGTCCCTGCGGCTTCGCGCGCTCTTAATTTTTGATCGATAATTATCATTTTTTTATTCTAGGTGGTGAGTTAATACGATTAATAGAAACATGGAGTTTGCAGCGTCTCAAAGAGTGGCCATGCGGAATCTTTCTCGGAGATGACTTCGACTGGTAGTGGCCAATCAATGGCAAAGATCGGGTCATTATAGCGGAAACCACGCTGATGCTCCGGCGTATAAAACTCATCTATCATATACATTGCCTCCGTATCATCCTGCAGTGTCTGAAACCCATGAGCGAAACCCTTCGGGACGTATAGCATGCGCTTATTGTCGGCAGTCAATTCGACCCCAAAGTGCATCAAGTAAGTCGGCGATGTCGGACGCAGATCAATAATGACATCATACAATGCCCCTCGAATACAGCGAATCAATTTCGATTCCTCCACCGGAGCATTCTGTATATGCATGCCACGAAGCGTCCCTGCCTGATGGTTGTGCGATAGATTGCACTGGACGAACTTCGGGTCGATGCCATGTGCTTGAAATTCATTCGCACAAAAAGCCCGTGCGAAATAGCCGCGAGCATCGACAAATGGTTCCAAGTCAATAATCCAGGCGTCCTTGAGTGATGTTTCTTCAAATTTCATAATTAAGATTGAACCGCGTCTTCGAACAGGAGCTGCTTGCGAAAATGAAACGCCTCTGCCATCTCAACTCCGCTCTCAATACCGCGCAGGCGCAGTAAGGCTCGAAAGGTCTCGGGGCTAAACCAATGCTTCTTACTTTGACTACTAAAATAGTGCATCAAATAACTAATCTTTGCTTCAACTTGAGTGTGATTGGCTGAAATATAGCAGTTTGGCTGACCTAAATCCCCGTCATACTTGGGGATCTCATACTCCAGGATGCAATGATCCCGCCACGTGTTCCAAGTAAGTTCACTTAGCGTTCGATGGTCTTGATGCTGGTCGCCTTTAGTATGAGTAAATATCAGGTCTGGAGCAGTCTCTCTCTTAAGTGTTTCAAACGCTTCCTTCGCCTCGATCCCTGACCAAGGTAAAAACCCATCGCGAAAGGACAGAATGCGGATATCAACGTGACTGGCTCCGTCTAGAAAAGCCGCCGCGCTGGCGCGGGCTTCGTCGGCGCGCGCTTGATTCGAACAAAAAACCACCCACACAAATTCGCATTGGGGGTATTGTGCCACCAGTTTTAAGATCGTCGTACCACAACCGATTTCAATATCATCGGAATGGGCTCCTAAAAGGAGAATTTGACTGGGATTGTGACATGGAATTAGGCTAAGCATCGGTTTGGTCATTCGCGCCAGACGGCCCAAGGCATATCGCCACTGGCATAGAGTTCGTCGAGCTCTTGTTTTTCCTTAAAAGTGTCCATACAGGCCCAATAGCCCTCATAGCGGTGCGTCAGTAATTGTTTTTCTGCAATCAGTCGCTGAAAGGGCTGATGAACGAGCTCGTCGCCGTGTTTAATGTAATTAAAGATCTCTCGCTTAAATACAAAGAAGCCACCGTTCACCCAGATACTGGAGCTACTCATCTCTTTAATACCAAGCACTGAACCGTCCTCCTCGCTGTCTACCATATGAAATGTTTGCTTGGGCTGAACGGCCACAAAACTTGCGACCTTATTCTGCTCGTAGTGGTCTTTGATTAATTCATCTAAGGGAATGTCAGCTAGACCGTCTGCATAGTTGGCTAGGAAGTATTCGTCGTCCTTCAAGTATTTCTCAACCGCTTTAAGGCGCATACCGATCGTGGTATTTAGTCCTGTGTTAACAAAACTAATCGTCCAATCCTTCATTTCATTGCTGAGCAAGGTGACTTGATTTTGTCCACTGGCTAGTGTGAAATCGTTGGCCAAAGTTTCATTATAATTTAGAAAATAATCCTTAATCGCTTCGCCCTTGTAGCCTAGGCATAAGATGAATTCCTTATGGCCATAGTGCGCATAATACTTCATTAGGTGCAACAGTATCGGTCGATCGCCGATGTGGACCAATGGTTTGGGCAGCGCTTCCGAGGCCTCGCGAATTCGCATGCCCATTCCGCCACAAAATAATACAACTTTCATAGTTAGATAATTTTCACCTCCGGAATTGGGATGATGAATTTCCCGCCCCATTCACGGATGTACTCGCATTGCTGGGTAATTTCTCGGGTCAAATTCCACGGTAGAATAAAGACATAGTCAGGCTTGGTCTCACGTATTTTTTCGATTGGAAAAATAGGGATATGGCTGCCTGGGCAAAACTGGCTGTGTTTATAGTCATTACGATCGACCGTATAATCGAGAAAGTCGGTCCGGATGCCACAATAGTTAAGCAGTGTGTTGCCTTTTCCAGGAGCCCCATAGCCAACAATACTTTTCCCTTGGCTTTTTAACTCTATCAGCGTCTTGAGGATGTTATTTTTGGTTTCCATCACACGTTTTGAGAAATCAAGATACGCAGCCTCGTTGTGAAATCCGGCTACTACTTCATCTTCCCTAACCTTGCTCAAATTGGATCGAGCCTCTGGCTGGCTAGATGTGGGGCTGGCATACACTCGAAGTGAGCCTCCATGTATTTCAAGTTCTTCCACATCAAAAACAGTCAGCCCGTGGGCTGAAAAAATTGTCTCCACTGCAAGCAACGATAAATACGAGAAATGTTCGTGATAGATGGTATCGAATTGGTTCCCTTCGATTAATCGCAGCAGGTGTGGGAATTCCATGGTCAGCACGCCGTCGTCTGCAAGGAGTAAACGTAATCCCTCGACGAAGCCATTAATGTCGGGAACATGCGCCAACACATTGTTGCCGATAACGAGATTCGCTGGCCCGTATTCAGCCCGAAAGCGCTGCGCCACGACCGGACCAAGAAACTCGCAGACTGCGGGGATGCCTTTTTTGCGAGCCACTGCTGCGACGTTTTCCGCTGGCTCGATACCTGTCACTGGAATGCCATGCGGCAAAAAGTGCTGCAACAAATAGCCGTCATTACTCGCAATTTCGACCACAAAACTGTCTTGGTTGAGCGCCACCTTCGGAATTATCATTTCAACATACTTTTTTGCATGTCTTACGGCTGAATCAGAAAAAGAAGAAAAATACGCATATTCAGTAAATATGTCGGCCGGACTTACATATTCTTCTAGTTGAACGAGCTTACACTGACCACAAAGGAAGACATGCAACGGATAAAATAGCTCCACGGCATTCTGCTTAGCTGGTGGCACAAAACTCTGGCACAATGGCGACATGCCCAAATCGACAAAAGTTCGCGTGAGCGGTGCATTGCAAAATCGGCAACACGCAACTGGCGAAATTTTCTCGGCGACGGCGGTAGGTTTTTTCTCGGTTAACACATGCATAATATCTAAATCAATAAGGGTTATATTTCTTCATATTTTGCTATATTCAAACGCTTTTATAATTATTAGCAAACTGTTTTATCAATAGTTTAGTTATTCATTACTATCCAATGGAAAATCTACACATTAATAATTCTATATTTTTAATGCTCTCAGATAAGCAGTCCGTCATAATGGCTCTAACCGTGCCAGTTCCTAACGAATCGGTGGGCATTCTGCGTCCCAGAAAACTCAGGCAGCACGAAGGGCAATTGTGGAATTCCTGCAATACCATTGCTTGCTCGCTCAGCATGAAAATTACGCCATATTTGGATCATGGCATTGGTCAGACTTCTACCAGAAAAATGCTGGTGCACACGTTGCTGTCCGCGCAAAGCCATCTCACTGGCCTCCGCCGCGCCACCGTCCAGGATAGTATCAATTTGCCCCATAAGATCTTTCTCTGTCCGAAAAAGTCGCCAATGCACATCATGCTTAAGCAGGCGTTCCACACCATTGACCCGAAAATCGACCATGACTGCGCCCTCCGACATGGCAATAAAGTGACGATTGGAAGTATAATATTCATAGGTCACCCCAGGGAAGCCACCAAAGACCACCTCTGCTCCAGCATAGATTTCCCCCTGCTGCTCAAACGGCAGTGCACCACGGGCCGAAGGCAGCTTCCCCCAACCATCGCCGTAGAGGTGGAAGTGCTTGCCGTAGCGTCGATCCAATAATTCCACTAGACGGATACGCTTCAGTCCGTTCCAAAACAACTCGTGCGTAGGATTGCGCCCAAGGCGGCGGTTGCCAACAAAGACAATGCCTTCGCGCTGTGCGGCCAACTGTATGGGTCTCGGCTTACCGAATCGAACGTCACAATAGCCAAGCGGCATCAACACCATGTTACGCACTCCTGCGCGAGTAAGCTGATCAGCCAGATAACCGAATCCGGTTAAAAATACGATATCCGACATACGCGCGGCTTGGACAAAGGAAAGTGGTACCCGGTGAACAAATCGACAGAAGGGATCGCCCAAACTTATTGCAATTCGAACATGTGGATGAATCTGCCTGAGACGCAGGAGCGCATCGCCCAAGACTATTTTATGATCATGAAAATGATGCAGTAGCACCCAGTCAATACGCTCATCCCCAACCCGTCCGATTAACTCGTCCCAAAAACGTGACCACTCTTTCTCGGTGCGATTACATTTCCAAAACATCGATGAATGCCGTTGCAGCGTGCCTTGCTGAACTGCGTGCTCGAAGCCTGCAAAATTCCCTGGGTGATCACTTGCCTCTTTGCCTTGATATGCAATTAATAGATTCATAATTTGGTCAGTATTCGTCGATAACTAGCGACCCAAGCCAGCGGCCATGCCAGCCCCCCATGTCGCTGCAGAAAATACGCCCAGTCCTGCATCGGTAAGCCTTTTGGTGAATTCACTGCACGCCATCGAGCCGA
>JAQXBA010000140.1 GCA_029252625.1 Opitutia bacterium
ATATTCGGCGTCTCCATCGGCGACGGCTCGTCAATATCGTAACATTTCACGTCCTGCCAACCAAGGTCATCGGTGAGTAATAAAATGACATTCGGCTGCTCTGGTCGCGTTGCAGCAGACGCAGGCATGACGGCACTCAGTGACAGTGCAACGAGCGCAGCTGCGCCCCAGTTGAATAATTTAATTGGCTTCATTATGCATCGAAATTTCTACGTCAGGTAAGGTTCGGAGTCCCGTCTTTAGACGGCTTTATCGTGTTAGCGCAGGCGCACCGCATTCCGCCTAAAGGCGGGACTCCAAACGCGCAGGTTAAGTTCTCAACGTAAACGTGCTTTTGCTTGATCTCACCAATCGCAAAAGACTCCACGTGCCCATCGACGAAAGCTGCATTGCCGCGATCACCGTGCCGTGCGCTGAAGCCCGCGTTATAGCTGGCATCAGGCACTGGAGTCTCCGCTGAGGCAGGGTTGTAAACATTACCACCTACGGAAATAAAATAATCGTTCCCCCAACCTCCTCGCGCAGGCATTTGTATCGTATCCGCAATCAGTAACGTCTCGCTCGGACGCTGCACACTGATTAACCGGTTTGGCGATGCAAACGCACCATCATTGTCCAAATCTCTAGTATCGGGAATTAAAGCGGGATTCCACCCATAAGAATAAGTCGATCTTCTTACCCCCTCATATTCCATGATATGGTCGGCTGCGGGGCAATTAATGACATCAAATATACGATTCATCTTTTCGCCCCCGACATAGGGAGCGATTTGATCGATCCACACAATCTCACCGGGCACATCGGAATATATACTAATAAAGTTCCCTTTATGGTCGGATGCATATGCCGTCGCCGCCACGGCCAATTGTCGCAAATTGCTCACGCACTGTGCCTGATGTGCACGCTCACGCACTTTGCCAACTGCCGGAATCAAAATGGCAGCCAAAATACCAATCACTGCAATCACGGTCAGCAGTTCAATCAGTGTAAACGCGGCGGCTCTACGGAGCTTCTGCAAGCGGGGTAATTGGTTATTTACTGCAGCCATCATTCGTGGGGTTCTGTTGTTATTTAATTTCCTTATAGTCCGAGCTCGCGACCAAGCCCCTGCAGCGATCAGCAAGGCCTACCAAATTGGTATTCTTAAAGCAAAATAGTAGCGCCCGCGATTTGCCCCCGGATCAAACTCCCCGGCCCCCGCGAGCAAAAGCGTTCACAGTCGAATTCTTCCGAAAGACATCCGTAGCGAGTAGGAAAGGAGTCCACACACACGGTGGTGATATCGATCCCGTATTTCGATGCGGACCATTCTTCACATGACGGCGGACCATTCTAAGGAGTATCCGCAACTGATTTCCACTCGATCTTGGCTTCCCATTTTTCGGTGTCGACCCACACACTGGCATGCTCGAACTCGCGGGTGAACTGCCACTGATCAGGATGCACACGTGTGTATTTCGCCAGCGGCTGCCCGAGTGGCTGGTGGAATTCAGAATAGTGTTCCAACGGGCCAGTCTGCAACTTCCACCCCCAGTTCCATTGAAAATAGGCATAGGGCTGAGCACCGATCAAATAGAGTGCCAGATACAACCCCAGCTGTTCTTTAGCTAGCGCAGCATATACATCTTGCGTGAGACGAGGTCGGCTCTGGCCTTCCTGAATCGCCTCCTGAGGCAACCCTCCATCCTGAGAGGCCCCAAAACGGTAGATGCAGATCTTTCCCGCATCGGCGATCTTTTCCATCAACTGCCAATCCTGCAGCAGCTTTTCCTTGGTGTGCGTCGCCGAGCGTTTGTAATGCTCAAACATGAAGGCGTCCGACGCCTCAAACACCGGTTCAATATGGGCACCGTTGTTGGCGAGAAGAATCTTATCCGGTCCGATCTTGGCCTTCAGTTGCGCCATCATGTCCCCCACTCCAGCCACCACCGCGTCACGCTTTTCCACAGGGTGCAGCCATGAAAATCCGTGCATCTGATCGATAAAAATGCCGTCTGCATTGCCGACGCGCACCATATCGGCGGCCGCATCGGACCACCAGGCACGCATGTCCGGATTTAGCACGTTGTAACCATACAAGCCACGTGTCTTAACCAACTCTCCCGTCTTCGCGTCTGTGACTAAGTAGGCCTTGATCCCAGGGTGCGCGTCAATCTTCGCATCAGTCAGCATTCTCGTATAGCGAGTAAATGGATAAGTCAGGGCGCCGTTTAAATAGCCAAGCACCTTGATGCCCGGCTTCACCGCTTTGAACGCCTGATTCTCATGAGCCAAGCCCAATACAGCATCCCCAAGCGGCTGAAGGCCGTGGTTCTTTTCAATGCAGATGAAATCCGTTTCAGAAGCTATTTTCTGGACTTCGGAATTCTGCAGGAGGCGCTGACCATCGGCGAACATCATATAAACCGGGACCTCATCCCAAGAGAACGCGGGGTAATGCGCCGGTGCCTCAAAAGGCACTCCGTTTGAAGTCGTATACACTTCGGTCGTATCTTGACTGCCCCTCAGACAGCCCACGCTGCCCAGCATTAATACAAGTGCAGGAATTTGTCTTATCAATCCGAATCTACTTACCATTGCACAATGGTAGTTACTACTAACATGCATTGCTAGTAAAAAATGTATCACGACATGACCTGCGCAAAAATGTTAATATTTACAAAACGTTTGCGCTCATTACGCAGGCTTTTAAACAGAAAGCTATGAAATTTGCCGGACTCTCAGCTCTCACGATCGCGCTTTGCAGCCTAATGCCATTCCTTAGCCATGCGGCGGCAGCGGCACATCGCCCGGTCATACTCGAAAGCACTCCGCCTAACATCCTGATTATCCTCACCGATGACCAAGGGCTGTCCGACCTCGGCTTTTACGGCAACCCCTCGCTCGAAACGCCCCACCTCGATGCGCTTGCCCATGAGAGCGTGCGCCTCGAGGATTTCCTCGCCTCGCCCACCTGCTCCCCCACCCGCGCTGCGCTCATGAGCGGCCAACATGAATTCAAGGTCGGCATCACCCACACCATCAGTGGCCGCAGCTTGCTCAAGCCGGGCGTGCGCACCCTCCCCGCGCATTTCAAATCAGCGGGCTACCGCACCGCGATCTTTGGCAAATGGCACCTCGGTGACACCTATCCCAGCCGACCACAAGATGTCGGCTTCGACGAAATCTTCATCCATCAAGGCGGCGGCATCGGCCAGACTCCAGATTACTGGGGCAACACCTACTTCGATCCACACATTTTCCATAATGGCACATGGGTGCCCACGCAGGGCTACTGCACCAACGTGTTCAGCCAAACCGCGTGGAGCTGGATCGACAACGGTGGCGCCAAGCCATGGCTCGCCTACCTCTCGCTCAACACCCCGCATACGCCACTGCAGATCGACGACAAGCTCGCACAAAAATATCTCGATAAAGGCCTACCGGAATCACAAGCGCGCTTCTACGCGATGATCGACGACCTCGACCGCGAAGTCGGCGAGCTTCTCGAAAAGCTCGATACCAAAGACCTCACTGACAATACCATCGTGCTGTTCATGGGCGACAACGGTAGCGCCAAGGGTGGTAAGCCCGACGAGCTGGAATACAACGCCGGCCTGCGCGGCACCAAGGCATCGCCCTACCAAGGCGGTGTGCGCGTGCCTTGCTTCATTCGCTGGCCTGCGGGCAACATTCAAGGAGGCCGTTCCGTGAATGAACTCGCCAGCATCACTGACATCTTCCCCACCCTCGCCGACCTCGCCGACATCTCATTGACAAGCACCACACCGACTGACGGTCGATCTCTCGTCCCTCTCCTCGACGATCGAATGGATGCGCAGTGGTCTGATCGCACCGTCGTCACGCATGTAGGACGATGGCCGAACGGCGCAGGCGCGGCACATAAGCACAACGGCAGTGCGATCCGCAATGAACGCTTCAGCCTCGTCGATGGCAGCAAACTCTACGACTTACGCAATGACCGCAGCGAACAAGTGGACGTCTCGAAGCAATACCCCGAGGCCTTTCAAACCCTCAGCCAACAATACAATCACTGGTGGTCAGCCGTCCTACCGTTGGCCGAAGACGTGCCACCGATCACTGTCGGCCATCCTGCGGAGCCAATCAGCCATTTAAACTGCATGGACTGGAGCGCTTCTAGTATTGAGGATCAGGGCTCGAAATACCCGCCTTGGCACCAAGGCTACGTGCGCACGCTCGCCGGCGGCAAAGCGCTCGAAAGCATCGCCCGCTTCGGCGCATGGAAGCTTCAATTCGAGCGCAGCGGAACCTACCGCATCACATTGAGCACACTGCCCGAAGAAGCCCCGCTGGCAGACGCACAGTTGAGTGCCGGCAGCGCCGAGCTCATCATTAATGGACAGCCCCACAGCCAATCCATCAAAGCGGGCGATCGTGACATTCAATTCATACTCTATGTCGAACGCGGCGTGACCCAACTCGAAACACTAATCGAAGCCAACGACCACAGCGTTCCCGCACATGGTGCCTTTTACGTTCGTATCAAATATTTAGATACACACTAGAAACAAAAAAGGCCGCACTCCCCAGTGCGACCTTTAACCCTAACATTCATCCCTAGATGGATAAAATATAAAATAATATAACCATGAACAGGGAGAATCGTGTAACTGTCAACTCAAAATGATAATAATAACAATAATCCTTGAGAAACTAGCAAATAAGAAAAACATACGACATAGCTGAACCAATTAACTGATACAGCATTGAAGACCCAGATAGTTACCACATGACACGTCCAAATATCATTCACATCCTCGTCGACGACCTCGGCTATGGCGATTTTAGCTTCTTTAACAAAGGCATCAGCGAAACACCTTTTCTTGATCAGTTCATGCAGGAGAGCACCTGTCTCTCACAACACTACACCAGCTCGCCAGTCTGCAACCCCTCACGCGCCTCGCTTTTGACAGGCCGCTACCCGCACCGCACTGGCTCAATTGACACACTGGAATGGCGTGGACTGGAGCGCCTCGATCTCAATGAAGTCACCCTCGCCGACATGCTCGGTGGTGCAGGCTACCGCACTGGACTCATTGGCAAATGGCACCTCGGCGCGTTTGATCCGCGCTACAAGCCGGAGAATCGCGGCTTCGACGAAGCGATCTGCTTTCGAGGTGGCATGCACGACTACTACGACTGGCGCCTCGAATCCGGGGACCGTGTGCTTCGTGCCGACGGGCGCTACCTAACTGACTACTGGACGGACGAGGCCATTGATTTTCTCAAGCGCAGCCCGAAAGATCCATTCTATTTACACCTCACTTACAACGCACCGCACACTCCCCTTCAAGCTCCAGAGGAGGATCTCGCCGTATTCCGCGATCGGGATGATTTAAGTGAAGCCGTTAAGACACTCTACGCGATGATCCGCCGCCTGGATCGCAACATCGGTCGGCTCCTGGAGAACGTCGAAAAGCTCGGCCTGAGCGAGAATACGCTCATTATTTTTTCCAGCGATAACGGCCCACAATTTGGCGGCAGCGGCGACGACTGTCTAGATCGTTTCAATTGCCAACTACACGGCTCAAAAGGCTCCACCTACGAGGGCGGCATCCGCGTGCCAGCAATCCTACGCTGGCCTGCTGGGCTCAACCCAGAGACTACTGGAGACGATACCTTCTTTCACATGACGGACTGGCTACCCACCATTCTCAGCTTAGCTGGTGTCGAAGCCCCAAAAGACATCAAGCTCGACGGCGTAGACCAAACCAGTGCCCTACGTGGCGAAGAAACCACCTACCATCCTAAGCGCTGCTGGCAGTGGAATCGCTACGAACCTAACATCGAATACAATGCTGCTATTCGCGACGGAGATTGGAAACTGGTGCGCCCGTTCGTGCCCGAAGCCTTTGAAGTGCCAGACATCAAATGGCTAGACGTCTCCATGTATGAGCCCGAGCACTTCATAGAGAATGGCATTATCACGGATCCCGCGCCATATATAGATCTCCCCAAACCGCCCCCCGTGGAGCTCTACAACCTCAAAGCTGATCCACTCGAGCAACACAACCTAGCTGCCGCCGAGCCCGCCCGCGTCAGCCGTCTCGAAGCCGACCTAAACGCATGGTTTAAAGACGTCAGCCAAGATCTGGCGAAAACCTCGCGCGAGTAGTTTTCATAGTATGCTAGACTTCGAATCTGCTAGTGGCGTGGCGCTTGCGAGCGCCTGCATGTCCCCGGCCTTGAAAACAGCGCTCGCAAGCGAGCACACCACGATCAAGCAATAGCTTGAATTACGAAGAAATTCAAAATCACAAGGCAGGGCACGATGTGCCTTCAACAAACTTCGGGACTGTCAGAATCGACTTAGCCTTTGGCTTACGCTTCCACGGACCTTTCGTAATTCGCTCGACCAATAGCTTCGCGGCGTTTTGACCGACCTGATAAGGCTCCTGATCAAACGACGACAACGCCACGCGAGGATCACGTAAATTCAAAGCACCAAATCCGATCACTTTCACCTGCTGAGGGATATTTAATTTCAAACGCTGACAACTGTGCCATGCACTGATTGCCAAACGATCGGCGATTCCGAAAACGGCATCAAACTGGCCCTTGTGTTTAGACAGTTCATGATCAATCAGATCCGCATTGTGTGTGAAATTAGGAGCGACCACCTCTGCTACCATTTTCATCTTAAACGCTTTTAATCCGGCCTTAAAACCCTCCGCGCGCAACCGGCTCGTGCTTACAAAGTCTCCTGTCGAAATCAAAACGGCACGCTTACATCCATTGCCAGCCAAGACATGCGCCGCGTCATAACCACCCGCATAATCATCCGTGCCAACGAAATCAGCTTCAAAATGAGTGGTATTGCGATCCACTAATACCAGCGGAATCTTACGATCGAACACCTCTTTAAAGTAAAGTGGGCTGACTGCTTCATTCACCGGCAGCAAAATAAACCCATCCACCCGGCTCTCCAATAGTCGGTTGATCACCTTGGACTGCTCTGCCAATGCACGCTCACCCATATTACCATGCACAATATCAACCGCCATGATCATATCTTTTTCGTGCAAATAAGCATAAGCACCCTCCAAAATCGAAGGTGCAATCGCATGCCCTGCAGGCATCACCACACTCACGATGCCACTACGTCCACTCTGCATGCCACGCACCAAGCGATTCGGCTTGTAACCAAGTCGGTCTGCAATCGCGCGAATTTTAGTCTCCGTTTTAGGAGAAACATTCGACTCGTTACGCAGGACTCGGGACACCGTCATCATCGACACGCCCCCTTCCTCCGCAATTTGCTTCATACTCACAGACCCAGATGCTTTTCTCATGTTAATTAACATGGATGGAATGTTTTTACTAACAAGACTAAAATACCCAAGGAGCAAATAATCTAAATAATCAAAAAAGACCTTAGACGCCCGATTTCGGCCTGCGAGATGACTAACAAAGCGTGTCGTTTAATTCCTATTTAACGGACAATGCCACGGTAGAGAATGTTTGCTTCGCCTTGGTGCGCTTCACTTCGTCGATTTCCGGATAGCTGACCAGGAAGTTATTCTCGTCGATCAGATTAATAAAATAATGGGTGGTGCCTGCCGGTAAGGTGGCCACCACGGCGGTGCCATTCTTGACGACTGCGGGCGCACGAAACCACTCTTCATACTGCTCGCCACCATTGAGGGTATAGATCAGATTCGCACGCACCACTTTAGCGCCATTGCCACGATAGCGGACGACGACCTCGTTGCCATTCTGCTTCGCAGACAGCACCTTACAGACTGCTTCCTGGTGCGGCAGTGCATCGCTAGAATTGGGATTCCAATACGGGTAGCTCGCCTCCATTTCAGTCAACAGGCCGGTTAACTTCTGATTCATTAATTGGGCCTTCTCGGGCATCGCATCAGCGAGGTTGTGCGCCTCTTCGATATCAACACGCACCTGCGCCCCACTCTCTGAATTGTATAAACGATACAGTTCCAGCTCCGATCCATTAGCGGACAGATGCTGATAGTTGCGCACCAACTTATAATCTCCGATACGGATCGAGCTTTCCAAGGCCGCACTGTTTGGGAAGTGCCACAGCATCGTATCACGCACGGCATCCTCTGCGGTGCGAATCAATGACGCGTCCTTGGGATTCTCTAGCAATAGCGAAGCAATATCCAGCCCATCAAACTGTTTACCTTCAGGCACTGGGGCGCCCACCAATGAGAGAATCGTGGGATAGAAATCGAGTCCATTGACCATGACATCCGTCTGCACATTGCCAGCGATTCCCGGGCCAGTGATGATCAACGGCACACGTGTGCCCCCTTCCATCACGGAGATTTTCCCTTTGGACAGTGGCGTGTTATCCGTGAAATTCTCATCTCGATTTCCCCTCATACCGCCATTGTCGGAAGTGAAAATCACATAGGTATTTTCGGCCAGCTTATGCCCCGGCCAGCGCGAATCCTCGGTCGTGTCCAGATAATCAAACAAGCCGCCGAGATAATAATCCAACTGCTCCACCATCGCACAATAAAAGGGATTGGTCTGCCCGTCTTGCTTCCATGTGTCTGCATGCTCTGCCGTTAACGTCACGCCAAGCTTGGCCTCATATTTACGCAGCAGCGCTTCACTGCGCATCACCAACGGCGCATGCACCAACCAGCTGGCATAATACAGGAAGAACGGCTTGTCATGATTGTCCTTGAGGAACGTCATCGCATCCTCATGCGTCTGATCAAATGGGAAGCCATTGGCATCCAAACGATACGGATCGTTCGGCGCATCGGAGGCAAAGCCGGTGAGTCGATCCGGTTTCATACCGGTCTGCACCCCACGACTGTTGCGCGTGTAATCAAAGCCCTGATCTTCTGGTTGTGGATAGCCGTGGTGATTCATCGCCACATGCCATTTGCCACTATGCCCGGTCGTATAACCATCCGCTTTCAGTGCCTCGGCAATCGTCACCGTTTCCGCAGGCATGCGTGCGCTATACCACGGCGATAGCATCGACCAACGGGTGAGATGATGCGGACGCGGCGGCTTGCCACCACTGACATGCGTCATCTGCGCACGCGCGGGATGATCCCCACTGAGGATCGCAGCACGCGAGGGCGCACAGGTCGGCGCTGGTGAATAGGCCTGCCAAAACAGCACGCCCTTCTTAGCGAGTGCATCCAGATTCGGCGTCTCCATCGGCGAAGGCTCGTCAATGTCATAGCACTTCACATCCTGCCAACCGAGGTCATCAGTCAGGATTAAAATAATATTTGGCTTTTCAGGACGCTCGGACGCGGCCGAGGTGAGCGTTGCGGGCAACACGCACAGCACTGAGAGCAAGGCACACACGGGTGCAAGTTTGTGACGATTCATCATTTGATTTGAAATTTATTTTAAAAGGTTGAGGCACCCGTTTGACTGGGCTTTGGGCAATACCTCCGAAAATAAAATACTGCCTCACGTTGAAGTGAAGCTATAAATCCCGGATCTGCGTCGCATAAATCTTTGCGACTCTCGGCTTGGGCATCGGCATTACAAAAGCGACGTAGCGCTGCTTCGGTTGATGACGCCACCGTTGACGTAGCAACCATCGGCGTGTCTCGATCGTGCCCTCGACGGAATCTAACTGCACATAATAATCTTC
>JAQXBA010000136.1 GCA_029252625.1 Opitutia bacterium
GGCAAATCGAAGACCTTATTGCAACTGCGGCAGATGAAATGCGGGTGCTCACTGTCGGCGGGCAACTCGTAGCGACGCGGTTGGCCGGGAAAATCCACCCCAATGATCTGAAAGGCAGCCGTCATCTCACGGATCGCGCGATTGACGGTGGCCGATCCCAAACGCGGAATCTGCTGGCGGCCCAGTGATAGGATCTCCTCACGCGTCAATGGACGCGCCGCCTCTTTCAAAACAGACAGGATCACATCACGTTGTTGCGTATTCGCCATTTAATAGGAGTCAGGAAGAAGAAATTAGAAGGTCACTGCTGCAGCAATAAAGGTCTGAAACAAAAAAGGCAGACTGCCGCTTTCCCTTAAGGGAAGCAACAGCCTGCCATTATTTTCTAAACAAGAAAAGATTAGAAGCTCAAAGTCACTCCAGCTTTTGCGCTTCGCCCGACACCGGTATATAATCCATCAGGCCCAAATGCTGTGGATACGTATTCTTTATCGAACAGATTATCAACTGTCACAAAAACGGAAACATCGTCACTGAGAGCATATCGAACACTCAAATCAAAGAGCACGTAATCCCTTAGTTCAGAGGCAGTATTTCCAAAATCACCGCCAACATGAACATCGTGCGTATATGTGGCACCTGCGCCGATGCGCATAACATTACTTGGACGATACTCAACCTGCAGGCGAACCTTATGCTCAGGCACAAGCGGCACATCGGACCCATCGTATGGACCGTCGGCAATCTCTGCCTGCACCCACATATAGTTTAGTGAAGCATCGATGTTTTCGCTAATTGCATAACTTGCGATTAGGTCGACTCCGAAGCGGCGCGTTTCATCGACATTCACATTGGCGCCAAACATACCAATGCTTGAGTCGTAGATAATTTCGTCTTCCATCCATTGGTAATAGACACGCCCACCGAGTGTGAGAACTCCACATACCGTATCGCCTCCGAGCTCGACTTCGTGTCCGGCCTCAGGGTCTAGATTGAAGTTAATCACCGGCATCGGGCCTGAAAACACATCAATAACCTCATCGGTCGCAGGATAACGATAGAAACGGCGGACACTGGCATAGGCACGGCTAGAATCTCCAATGAAATGAATTAGTCCGAGTGACCATGCATATTCGTCGTCATCGACTTCACCCGAACCTATGCCCGCTGAGGTTTCTGCCTCGGTCTTCGCATCTTCAACACGTAGACTAGCGGACAACTCCCAATCTTCATTTATGTTCCATGAGAACGAAGTGAAGGCGGCCAAGGTCTTGCGTGAATATTCATAGGGATAAACACCGTAAAGATCGATCGAGGTAGCATCGACTTGGTCATCGTAATAATCTATACCGAGCACTGCGGTCACTTGCTCATCTTCATACGTGAGCGTCGGAGAGATTGAGAAAATTTCATATTCTTGCTCGAGATAGAAGTAGGGATAAGAGGGACTCGCGTAAAAGAACTCGGAACGAATGTCTCGGTCAGTGAATCCACCATCCAAAGCAAGTGTCCATAAATCACCTGCACAGGTACCGATTCCTCCACGATAATAGAGCGCGTCTTCTTCACCGTTGTTATCGCCCTGGGTCGATTGATGACGGTCCGAAGCCAGCTCGGCACGAGTCAATGGGCCCGGCAGGCCATACTCACTTGAGACACCACTTATGGACGCATACGCATTGAACCAATTAGTCGACACCCAATCGAGTTTAAGGCCTGCACTATCCGCCTCGTATTGGCTATTATCGCGATAACCATCTGTTTCGTTATGCTCAGCATGAACGGAAAAACCAAGACTACCTTCGCGACCACTGACAGCAAATCGGCTGTTATAACTATCAAAGCTGCCACCGCTTACTTGGACCTGCCCGGCGAGCTCATCGGTCGGACGACGCGTATTAATCTTAATCACGCCGCCAACTGCATTATTACCGTAAACCGCAGATTGTCCTCCTTTAATCACTTCGACCGATTCAATGAGCGCCAGCGGAATAGAAAGCCAATTTATCTGACCCAAGTCTGCAGTGTTGAGGCGATGGCCGTCCAGAAGGATTAACACTCGTTGACCACTTGCTTCACCGAATCCACCCATCGAGATCTCAGACTGAGACGAATTTCCAGATGTCGAACGGAAGTGCACATTGGCTTCCTTACTGAGCAACTGGACTAAATCGGTCGCTCCAGAGTCCACAATTTCAGCCTGATCGATCAATTGCACACGTGAAGCCACCTCCACATCCTTATTAATAAAGCGAGGAGCTGAAACCACCACATAGGGCAACAGCTCTTGGTTGGAAGCAGCGTCGGGTTCAATCGCCTCAGCTGACAGCGAGATGCTTGCACAGGTAAGCGCGAGTCCGAGGGCGGACGCTCGGCGGAATATATTTGTTTGTTGATTCATAACATCGGCCAGCCATTAACAAAAAAAACAGCGCGACAAGCATAAATGATTCATGAGAATCATTCGCATAAATAAAACAGCGGGACTAAATCGAAATCTAGATATTTTTAAATCATTAAGGCACTACGCTTGAGTGACTTAACCGACTGCAATCCAACTATTGAGAACAGTTCTCAATATGAAATAAAAATACAGACACCCTAGTTCTGCGACACTTGCTACACAACTGTATGGAGTGAGCACGACTCGCCCTCCTTTACATTCACAGAAGCTCAAAGTGGGCGAGTCGCCCACACTCCTATCCGTTTAAGTGGCTCAGGCAGTCTTCTCTCCAGCAATGCGATGCCATCTACTCGCTACGCTCGCTGAACTTGGCAGCACATGCGCAAAGACTTCGGCCGAAATGACCGATAAAAAAGCCGACCAGTAATGGTCGGCTTTTTGAGAACTCGATCTGCGACCGACTAACAGTCGTAAAAAGCGTTTTCAGCGACGAGAATGTTGTCCGCGCGTACCACGCGCTTATTACCATCGGCGAGCACCAGCACCTTGGGCTTCCATGCTTTGGCCTCTTCGGCTTCGAATTGCGCGAACGA
>JAQXBA010000150.1 GCA_029252625.1 Opitutia bacterium
AATGGAAACGGTTGCGGATTGGCCATGAGTACGAATGATTAGCTGGGCGCAACCGTTGAACAGTTGCCTGCGAGGGGCTTGTTCGGGTTCATGGCTGGTGGGGTTGCCGTTGCCGACTCCGAGTAAGGTCGCAGCTCCGCAGATTTCAAATTCAAGCATGGCGTCCGCGGTAGGCACACTGCGCCCAGTCGCGTCACACGCGCTGACATTTAGGATCGCCACGGTGCTGCCGTCGGCCTCGGTATTTGAATGGGCGTTGATGATACGTAGCTTTGTGGCAGGGCCCGTGGTTTCGATAGAGCTGCGGACGATCTCTTGCCCTGCGGCATCATATCCGACTGCCTCCAGTGTGCCTTGCGCGTAAGGGACCTCCCATTGTAGTTTTCGGTAAGGAGCGCGTTTGAGTCTCCCTTGAGATGCGCCGTTGAGCCACAATTCGACTTCGGCGCAATTGGTGTAGCACCATAGATCGATTATTGCACCGGCATCACACTCCAGATTCCAGTGCGGAAATAGGTGTAGCACGGGCGCGTCGGTCCATTCCGCTTGATAATAATAATAGCTATCTTTGGGGAAGCCGCATAAATCCATTAAGCCGTAACGAGTGATGACTGCCGGCCAGGAAAAAGGATAGGTTTCGCCGCGGTAGTCGAGGCCCGTCCAGAGAAATGTGCCAGCTACGAAATCACGGGTTGCGCAGTCTTCCCAAGTGTCCTCGATCGAGCGCCCCCATGGCGTAAGCGTTTCGGCGTAGGCGGTGACCATCCCGGCGCGCTTGGAGTTTAAATAAACCGGTGCATCTGCGCCGATCGCTTCGGGGTGGGGGTGCAGTGCTTTGCCTTGGTAATATTCCTGTCCGTAGAGGCCGCGGGTCGAAGCCGAGCCGCCACTCTCACTGGCTAGGAGTGGGCAGTTAGGGAACTTGTTCTTAAATTCGTCGTAGCGTTCTGCTTCTGCGGTGAGTTGCCCCTGCGCGTTTTCGCGCATCGTGTAGTTAGCGCCAAAGGTATCAATTTGAAACCCGTTGTTAACGAAGTTTTCAGCGATGTTGTTAAAGTCGCAATTGGCAGAATAGATGCAAGGGCGTGTCGGATCTAAGCGATGCGTCAGGTCCTGCATTCTCTGCAACATTTTCGCGCCCATGGCATTTTCTTGAATCAGCATTTCTTCGTTGCCGAGTGACCATAGGCAAACCGATGGATGATTTCGATCACGCGTGACGAGTGCTTCAAGCTGTCCTAAGAATTCTGGTGATGTACCGCTTAAGCGGGTTTCATTCATCACAAGAAATCCCATTCGATCGCACAGGTTGAGTAAATGTGGAGACGGGGGATTGTGCGCGGTGCGAATCGCATTGCAGCCCATCGCCTTCAACTGCTTGAGCCGCCACTCGTCGATAGTCGGCAGGATGGCAACGCCAACCCCCGCATGGTCTTGGTGATTACAGACGCCCTTGAGCTTTATGCTTTCGCCGTTGAGAAAGCATCCTTGGTCCGCATCAAAGCGAATCGAGCGCACACCGAACTGGCTATGGTAGACGTCGCAGGATTGGTCCGCGACTTGGATATGAGTTTCCAAGCGGTAAAGATTTGGCGATGCGACACTCCAGAGCTTGGGCTGACTTAGCTCTAGGCAATGCTTAATTGCAGCCGTCATTCCAGCGGCGATTGGAGCGGTATGGCTCGACTCGTAAACTGGGGAGTCTCCCGCATTTTCAAATATTTTGAAGATCACTAGCGCGTCGCGATCGTCCCTGCCGGCATTGTGAAGCTGTGCCTGTAGCTCAATTTGAACCTTCGATAGATCGGCCTCGTCTGGGAATGTGCTGCGTATGCAGGTGCCAGAATAGGGGACATGCAGGTCGTCGGTGGCGACCAGACGGACATCGCGGTAAATGCCGCCGCCTTCATAGGACCAGAGCTCAAATTCCTGCGCATCGCAGCGCACCGCGATTGCATTACATTCATTCGGTTCACACAGTTCAGTGACATCGAGTGAGAAACTGGTGTAGCCAGATAGATGACTGCCCGCGAGGTGTCCGTTGACCCAGATGGTGGCATCGCGGTAGATGCCGTCAAACTCAAGGTGAATGCGCTGGTCCCTGACTTCGGCAGGAAGCTCGAACGTTTTGCGATACCAGCCGACATCAGTCGGTAGCGAGCCATGCACCGCATTCGCAGTTGACGTGTAGTCGCCTGCCACCACGAAATCGTGCGGTAGATCGATATCCTCCCACGATTCATCGGGGTAGCCTACGCGCGAAATCCCGTGGTTGCCGGCTTTCATCCACTCAGCTCTTTTGAAGCGATTGGCGTGGATGGCTCGGTAGTTGGTTTCGTTAAGATCGCCGCGATGAAACTTCCAGCCATCGGTAAATTGAAAAGTCGTGCGCATCGTTTATTTGAATTAAACTAGTTGGATGTCGGATCGAAATATTTTGCCTTGTTCGCGACAACTTTACTTTTTTTCATGAACTCGACGTGCCAGTCTGCGAACAGGTAATGACCGCCGCC
>JAQXBA010000139.1 GCA_029252625.1 Opitutia bacterium
AAGAACATCTCGTAAACGACTATATTATGACTGCGCTGGCTGACTATGGGCCGGGGCTGGCACTCGAAGATTCCTAAATATATCTAATATGATTCATCAACTTCACCTTCTCTTACTGGTTGCATTGACTGCGACTTCGGTTGCCTGTGCTGCCTCGTCTGAGCGACCGAATGTCCTCCTCATTTTGACGGATGATCTCGGCTATCAGGATCTGAGTTGCCAGGGAGCGACTGATATTCAAACGCCACATATCGACCGTCTGGCTGCATCCGGTATTCGCTTTACCGATGGTTATGTGACCGCGCCACAGTGCGGGCCCTCGCGTGCGGGTTTATTGACTGGTATGAGCCAGAGCCGCTTTGGCTGTCTGGATAATAGCAATGACCAAGGTCTGCCGTCTGCAGATGTGGTGGAGCTCATATCAGAACAGCTTAAGGCGCAGGGCTACACCACCGGACTGATCGGCAAGTGGCACGTCGGCTTCATGGAAAGTGAAAAGGAAGGGCATGCCACACGGCCAGGGCATCATCCATGGGAGCGTGGCTTTGATTATACACTCAAGCATCATGGCGGGATGTCGCACTTGTTTCCTTATCGTGCAGATGGCTGGAAATGGATGACCGACCGCAAACGTGAACCACGCTTGCAGCAGAAACTTGCGAGCGAGGAGGCGCCGACTTATTTGGATGGACTGCCGGCAGATACCTATTTGACAGACATTTTTTCCGACAAGGCAGTGGAGTTTATTGAAGCGAATCAAGAGGAGCCGTGGTTCCTTTATGTGTCCTACAACGCGCCGCACACACCGTGCACTGCGCCCAAGGATAAGTTGCAGCAGTTCGCCGATGTCGAAAACCCGAAACGCCGGATGATGGCGGCGATGATGAGTTCGGTGGATGATGGCGTCGGGCAGGTTTTGGCCGCGTTGAAGGCCTCCGGTCAGTTGGAAAACACCTTGGTGTGGTTCTTGAGTGATAACGGCGGTCCGACTGCGAAGAACGGTTCGCGCAATGATCCGTTCTCGGGCCTTAAAGGCGATGTGTATGAGGGCGGCATTCGTGTGCCGTTTATGCTCTCCTGGCCGGGCACGCTGCCTGCGGGCAAGGTCATTTCCGATCCGGTGATCTCCTTGGATATTTTACCGACTTCGTTGGCAGCGGCTGGCGTGGCGCAGGTGCCTGAAATTCATGAAGGTAACAATTTGTTGCCATGGTTGACGGGGCTAGGGGATTTTCCAAATGAGGTGCTGTATTGGTCATGGCGCAGTAACAATCAAGCGATCCGCATCGGCTCGCTGAAAGAGATCCGCAATGGTCGTCCGATCCCCGCCTTGGATGGCACTCAGATTTCGAAGCACAACTTTGTTGATTTAGCGAGCAACCCCACCGAACTGGCTGGCGAGCATAGTTTAAAGAGCCCCGAAAAAAAGCAGCTGCTGGCCACGCGATTGGATGCCTGGCTGGAGCAATTAGAGGCAGATGCGAAAGTGCTAACACCGAAAAAATAAAAATGAGACGCCTATACATACACTTCACTGCGCTGATGTTTTCTGTGCTGATTGCTTCAGCAGTTGAGCCGATCGATCCTACTGCGATGCCGCAGGGCACCGAGCAGGTGGATATCTATCTCTTACTCGGCCAATCAAATATGAAGGGGCGTGGTGCCTTGCCGACAGAACAGAGCACGGATCCGCGCATTATTTTCATGAGCATGGGAAATGATCAGTGGTATGTCGCGAGGCACCCGCTGCATAAAGCTGGTGTGCCGGATTTGATCGATGGCTCGGATCAAGCCGGAGTTGGCCCGGGACTCGCCTTTGCGCAGGCGATGCTTGCTAAAGACAGTGCCACGCGTATTGCACTGGTGCCCGGCGCGCACGGTGGTTCGTGGATCCAATTATGGGGCAAGGGCGGACGTTTTTATACCCCTGCATTGGAGCGGGCCAAACAGGCACTCGCCGATTTCCCAGATGGCACGGCACGCATTGCCGGTGTGCTGTGGTTGCAAGGCGAGTCGGACTCTTTGGAGAATCGCTATGGCGTGTATGACGCAAAGCTTCAGGATCTTGTGCAGCGTCTACGCGTGGATTTGAACGAGGCGGAGCTGCCCTTCGTCGCCTGCACCATTGGCACCTTCATCAAACCAAAGGGCAAATACCTCCATGTTGAGGAGATCAATGCCGACCTGTTGGCCTTGCCCGAGACGTTGCCTTTCACTGCCTGCGTCGATGCCCGTGATCTACAGGACGGGCACATCGGCGACTTCATGCACTACAATACCGAGTCGCAAAAAGTGATCGGCGCACGCTTTGCCGAGGAATTTAAATCGTTAAAGAATGAATAAATGGTATTTCTATTTAGTGGCGTCTTGTTTCGCCATGCTGTCAGTGGTCGCAGGTAATTTCGAGTCCAAGATCTGGGCTTCCTTCGATGCGAGCGACCCGGTGCCGACCGAAACGTTTAAGGTTCGCGACGGAGTGGAGGTGCATTATTTCGCGCCCTCGACACCGCGTGTTCCG
>JAQXBA010000142.1 GCA_029252625.1 Opitutia bacterium
CCTTTTTCGAGGAAGTCCAATGAAATCTGTAGCGTGCCACCTTGTTCATTGATAACACTTCCGACAAACCATTGGTCGCCGCTGCGCCGAGCGGTTGTGATGTGTTCACCGATCTTGCTGTGGACCACCTGTGATTCATCCCAGGTTGCCGGCATGTGTCGGATAAACTCAAACAGGTCCGCCTTCTTTGCATATTCCTCGGGGGCATCAGGCAGGATGATCAAACCACTGGAGATGACCAGCGTTCTCGCGGTTTCAGAGACAACTGTCGTGTTATAGCTGTTCTTTTTGAGCGGGCCCTTCTGTCGTTCCCCCTTGTTGATCCCGTTTAAACCATACGCGCCATTGTTCTGATCCAGCGGCCCTGAGAGCGCATTGATCATGCTCATTTTTAGAAATGCCGTCGGGGTGAAGGCTTTTCGACAATCCTGCTGGCAATGACAAAATTCGCGGGTAATCGCATTGGGCAGTGTGCGGCTGATGCCTGTCATGGGACAGGGGTTGTCATGGAAATTTACAAGCAGTTTGTTTGCAGCCGTCTCCTCAACCGCGGTTCGGGTGAATTGAGCATTGTTGCCCATGAAGCCGTACTTGATCCCGGAAGCACCGAATTCGGAATAGAGCTTAAAGAGCGCTTTATCCCCTAAAGATTTCCCTTTATGGCGATCATAATAGAGAATGATATCAACCGCCTTGCTTTTCGCATAATCCATTATCTTTTTCAGGTCGACTTCTGGTTTGATGACCAGCTTGCCATTTTCAACCTTCTTGAACCAAGAGTCATCAATGAGGAAATAGCGGATCTTGTTCTCGGCAGCGAAGTCGATAAAGCGCATGTAGCTGGCCGTATTGATTCCATACGTGAAATCTCCGGCTTGGTAATCGTGCACACGCCAGTCCCACAGGCTTTTCCCCGTCTTGATCCAGGAAGTGTCTTTGAGTTTACATTCCGCGGACAGATTGAGCGGAACCGTCGAAGTGAGCAATGTTCCGGGCTGGGTGCCCAAAAGGATCACTCGCCATGGAGTGGTCATGCCCTTGCGGGTCAGCGTCGCATTTGACTCACTCCGTGCTCCGGAAAGCTGGGCCGTCTTAAATCCTTTTGCCGTGTAAAGGTCGGATTCCAGCAGCCCGAGAAAAACGCCATGGCCAGCGTCGATGACCGCGGGCATTTTTTTCTGTCCACGTTTTCCAAAGGGCACCGGCCCGATCGGCTCATTCTCTCCATTGGGGAACCATCCCTTGAACGGTTCGGTGGTGTGGTATTCACAGATAAAATTGACGGGCTTGTTCGCAGTGATCGCTTGTTCGGGTACCACGAAGCGAAAGCCGACGCCGTCATTATAGACACGACAAATCAGCTCGGCCTGAATCCCTGACACATCGACCTTCAGCAGCAGCTGCTCGCAGTGATCCTGTACGGAACTGAATTGCCCCCACACGGTTTCCCAGGCTGTGTTGACTGAGTTGGTTTCTGCACCTGTTACGGAGTATTTGGCATTGGGAATCAGTGACAGCGCCGAGTTTTGAAAGATCGCGCGCTCATTCCAGACAAGCGAGTAGCTCAGGCGCGAATCTTCGCAGACGAGCCGCACAGTGACTTTGCCGTCGGGCGACCGAACGGTATGTTCAGCCCCGCTGGCATTGCTAGAGCAGAGCGAAACCAGCGCCGTGCAAACCAAGGCGATGAGATGAAGGGTGTTAGATGCTTTCATTATTTTCACAGGTTCAGGGTGCATCGAGTCGCTGCGTTCAGAACGAACGCTCTAGGCATGCGCCTTTGGCCAGGGAATGGTTCTGGAGGCGGGCGTCTGCCGTCGGGGGGAGAGAGTTGATCGCCAGCCCGAATTTACGTTTGCAGGGAGCGAAGGATGAGAAGCCACTGATCGGGAGGAGGCCGGCAACAACACAGACCGGAGAAACCAATTGGATGTTTCCGCAGGGATCGCGAGTGTTCTACTGGTAGAACTTCCCGGATCCTCTGCCGGTATGTTATCCAGTTCGGTTCCCCATCCCGAGAGAGTGGTGCTGGACTCGATCTGGTAGAATGCTCCCGGAGCGGAGGGCCAGGACAGTTGAATTTCTGTTGCTGAGCGTGACAGAATGTCTGCCGCGAAGAAACTTGAAGGATCCAACGGGTCCCTACCCGTGCGGACTTCGTCGCCATCAAGCGTGTTATCCTGATCACTGTCCTGATTGTCAGGGTCTGTTTCACCCGCATCGATAAGGCCATTATTGTTGGGGTCTTCCTCAATGTCAGCGATGCCATCCTGGTCGATGTCGACTTCAGGAAGAGACGGCATGGCAAAAGGATCGTCGGTGTAGGGGCGCGAAGCCCCGGCGAAGGTCGGCCAGAGAGGCCCCAAAGTGCCCCAGCCAGCATCGAACTCCTGTGCCATGCGGCGGGCCATGCGCATGACACGGTCCGGATTCGATACGGCAAGGTCACTGGCTTCAGTCGGATCCGCGTCCAAATCATAGAGTTCGAAACGGTCCGTTGCGAAGCGGTAAATCAACTTCCAGTTTTCATCACGGAAGATCGCGAAATAATCTTCGTTATGGTCGTTGGGCCAATACATCAACATTTCCTGTGGGCGATGTGTGCCCGGGCTGCCCTGCAAATAATGGGAGAGGTCGTAGCCATCCAGCGCGTGGGGTGCGGCCACGCCAGTTACACCGAGAACGGTGGGGAAAATATCCCAGACGGTTACGATGTCGTCCTCACGGCTACCGGCTGCAATCGGAAGTGCCGCCTGGAAGGTGTTGCTGGCATCGCGCTTAGCCCAGGAAACGAGCATCGGCACACGTATACCGCCTTCCCACTCAGTGGCCTTCTTGCCCCGAAGTGGAAAATCACTGAATGCGCCCGAAGCAAACCCATCTTGAGTCGCCGCAGGTGAATCACTCCCGTTGTCGCCCAGAAAGATAATCAGTGTATTTTCTGCGATTCCTAGTTCGTCGAGCTTTGTGAGTATGTCCCCCAGCGACTGGTCCATCCCTTCGATCATCGTAGCGAAGCTGCGGTGGCTGCGACTGACCCCGGACGAGTAGTCCCCGGTCGCGTTCGGATCGGTCGTGAAGGGCGAGTGGACAGCGTAATGCGACATATAGGCGAAAAACGGAACGCCATCATTGACCGCATCTTCGATTTCTTCATTCAGGGCCTGAGTCAGGGCGTCTGTCAGGAAAGTGCCGGTGTTCTCATAGGCATCCAAATTTGGCAAGTTGTTGCCATAGTTACCGGTATAGGATGAAGGTGCTCCGCGATGGCTGCCCCCCCGGTTTACATCAAAACCGACAGCGAGCGGATCCGCAGCAAAGCTACCACTTGAACCGAAGTGGCCTTTCCCACTGAAAATGCTCCGGTAGCCTGCATCGCTCAAGACCTTGGGCATAGAAGTCGCCGCATCCGTCGCATCCATCCCTGTGCGCTTCCAGTCGTTGGGCGTGCTATGCGTGGTGGTGAAAGGGGACACTGCATTGGGCGCGATCACGCCTACTGGATTCACCTGCATACAGACCCCGTGACGCAGGGTATTGAAGCCGGTCATCAGACTGACGCGGGTGGAAGTGCATGCGGGGGTCGCGTAGGCCTGTGTGAATTTCATGCCCATGGAGGCAAGCGTCTCCATATTGGGAGTGACGTAGAAATGATTCAAATTATAAGTCACTGGGTTTCCTCCTCCGTCGTAATTGAAAGGAACCGAAGTGTCGGCGACCCCCATGTCATCCACGAGAAAGACGATGATGTTGGGGCTGTTTTGGTAAGGTCGCAAGGTCCCTTCTATTACCGTAGCAGCACCTTGTCCGCAATTTACGGTAACCCACCCCTTCCCCAGTTCGTTCTGCAACATTTCAGGATAGGGGCCAGCCGTGATGCTGTCTCCCACGCACACAACGCGCATAGGTTTTGTCGACGTTGCGGCCGCCGTCTTCGACGGTGTTTGTGGTCTTACAAAACCTAGCGCAGAGAGGAACTCAACACTCTTGTTCATACATTGGCTGAAGTCATCGTCACCATTCTTTGGCCGAAAGAAAGAACCATTAAAGAACCCGTGGCCCTTCTTTTCGAAGGGGACTAGTATGCATCTGTTTCCGGCATCCTTCATGAGTTGAGTGAAGCGTTCTACATTCTCAAACGGCACGGTTCTGTCTGCAGTGCCATGAAACACCAGTGTTGGCGGGATTCCTTTCCGGACGTTGTGACATGGCGAGATTTCGGTCTTTCGTTCCTCGCCCACTTTGTTCATCCCGTAGCCCTTCTCGGTCGTTTCGACAACTGGGTTGAACAGAATCATGGCATTGGGTATGGCACTGACATTCCTGTCTTCTCCCTCTTCCTCGTGCCCCCGAATAACACCAATGCATGCGGCAACGTGTCCACCAGCGGACCCGCCTGCAGCTACAATACGATCGGGATCGACGCCTAATTCGGCTGCATGTTGTCGGATCCAGCGGACAGCTGACTTCCCATCCTGCACACATTCAAAGGGGGTCGTCTTGTGCTTTCCGATCACCCTGTATTCAGCCGACATAGCCACAAATCCAAGAGCAGCGAAGCTCTGGGCCTGCTGGTAGAATTGCTTCGGGGTTCCTCCCGCCCAGCCGCCACCAAAGAAGAAGACAATCGCGGGTCGCTTGTCGGTCAGTTTGTGACCTTTGGGATTGAAGACGTGCAGGGCGAGTTCGGTATTGTCGATGGTCTTGTATACAACCTTCTTTTCGGGCA
>JAQXBA010000210.1 GCA_029252625.1 Opitutia bacterium
GCTGCCTTTCAGATCATTGGGGTGGATTTTCCCGGCCAACCGCGTCGCTACGAGTTGCCCGCCGACAGTGAGCACCCGCATTTCATCTGCCGCAGTTGCAATAAGGTCTTCGATTTGCCTGTGGCGATGCAGCTCCCCGAGGTGCATGCCCCCAAGGGCTTCGTGGTGACCGGCGGCGAGATTGTCTATGCAGGCACCTGCCCGGATTGCTCAAGCCAGAAGTAGCGTCTGGGTTATAGGAGTGTGGGCGCACCGCCCACATTTTCATGCGGTCAGAAATACGCGGGGGTTGTTTGTGGGCGGGTCGCCCACACTCCTTTGCTAGTTCTTTGAGCTCCAGTCTTCACCGCGAATCCAGTCGATTAATTGACCGATGGACGTGTGCGTTGCTTGCTTGCCGTTTCGATCCACTGACCACTCGACGTGTTCATCCATATCGACAACCTGGATACGAAGTGCACTTTTTTCGCCGGGTGTTGCGATGCCGAATCCTAGCCGCTCGAGCGCCCGTCGCGTCCAGAGTACGTGGATGCTGTCGCCTTGAATGTGCGCCTTGAGGCAAGGGTTGGGATGGGCGCGAAAGGAGCCGCGTTCGGCGTCCCAGTCTAAATTTTCATTGGCAAAGATAGCTGCAAGCTCGCCGCTCATGGCGAGTTCTTCGGGGTAGCCTTGAATCAGTTTGCCGTCGGTGGTGATTATCCACAGGCGATCCGCAAACCGTAGTGCGAGGTCAAGGTCGTGCGTGGAGAGTAGTAGCCCCATCTGTTCGCGGTGCGCCAAGTTGCGCAAGATCGACATCAGCTCGACGCGCCGCGGCAGGTCGAGGAACGCGGTTGGCTCGTCCAGCAGCATCACTTGCGCTTCTTGTGCCAAGGCGCGTGCGATTGATACTTTTTGTCGTTCGCCATCGCTCAATTCCGCGATTTGTCGTCCTTCGAGGCCTTCGGCGCCGACTGCCTTGAAGGCCCAGGCGATACGCTCTTTATCGGTTTGGTCGAGTCCACCCAGCCAGCCGGAATAGGGGTGGCGTCCCAATGCAACCAGCGAGTAGGCGTCCATCATGCCGATTGGCAGAGCCTCGGTCAGCACCACGCTGATCAAGCGCGCGCGTTGGCGTGGTGGGATGCTGTGAAAGGTCTGGTCTTGAAGATTTAATGAGCCGCTGAGTGGGGCTTGCATACCTGCAAGGGTGCGGATTAGCGTGGATTTTCCGGCGCCGTTGGGGCCCAGTAAGCAGATGAATTCGCCTGCCTTGAGTGCGAGATTCAGTGCTTTGGCCACACAGGTTGCCTGCCCTCGATGACTATAGCCAATACTTAGCTTCGAGGCGGTGAGATGTTCTGTATGCAGCGCAGGGTTCATCCGAACAGTCGTTTGAGGTTTCGTTGCTTAATCAGTGCGGCGATGATCACGGGTGCACCGATCAGCGCGGTGATGGCATTGAGCGGTAGCGATACGTCGAGTCCGGGGCCACGGGCGATAAAGTCGGCACTGAGCGAGAGCAGGGCGCCGACCAAGATCGAAGCGGGAATTAAGATGCGGTGGCTGCTGGAGTGAAACAGGTAGCGGCTGAGGTGCGGCGCGGCAATGCCGAGGAAGCCGATCGGGCCGCAGAAGCCAGTGACCGTGCCAGCGAGTATCGAAGCGGCAAATAAGATGGTGATGCGTGCACGTTGTGTGCGCGTGCCGACGCTTTCGGCATAGCGCTCACCGAGTAGCAGGGCGTCGAGTGGTTTGGCGAACAGCAGGCTGATCCCGAGCGCGCCAAGAATTGCCGGGGCAAAGGCGCGCATTTGCGTCCAACTGACGTTGCCGTAATCTCCAAATGACCAACTCAGGAACGACTGTAAGCGCTCGGCCATACTGAAATACATCAGAATACTCACGAGGGCGCCGACTACGTAGCTGATCATTAGGCCGATGATCAGCACCGACATGATGTCTACTTTTCGGGACAGCACTAGCACGGTGAAGAGCGTGATCGCTGCGCCGCCACTGGATGCCAGAATCAGTAAAATCTGTCCTGATACACCGAGGCCTGCTGTCAAGCTGAGTCCTGCGGGTGCGAGCGCGAGTAGCACGATCGCTACACCGAGGCTGGCACCTGAATTGACGCCCAATACGAAGGGATCGGCGAGGGGATTGCGGAAAATTGTTTGCATCATCAAGCCGGCGGTGGCGAGTGCTGCACCGGCGAGAATCGAGGTCAAGATGCGGGGCAGGCGGAAGTCGATGACGATTTGCTGCAAGACGGGGTCAATGTCCGGTGCACCAGTCAGGGCTTTAATAACCGTTTCGATACTCAGAGCGGTGCTGCCGATGCAAGCGCTCAACCCGGCCACTGAGAGCACTGTTAAACCCAACAAAGCAAAAAGCACTGCGCTGCGGCGTGGAGAGGCGTGTGGATTGGTGGTGGACATCGTGACCTTGCTATTTATGTAGAGTATCCGCGTCTATTTCAACTGTTCGTAATAGATAAATTCCCAGTCTGGCATAAGATCAGGATGGAAAACTTTGATCAGATCAGCGAGTACGTCGTCGGGGTGCACGATGCCGCGCTCCCAAATCGAATTGCCGCCGCTGGCCGTACCTTGCTTGGTATTGTTAAATACCTGGCCAGTTTGCCCAGCGTGAAATTTCTGAAAGCGTTGATCGGCTCCGTAGAGCTGGTTGAGACTGCGGTAAAAGCTAGGGTTGATCCAGATGTCGGCATGGGCGGCTTTGAGGAATACGCGCTCGGTATCGAGGGGGATGGCGCCACTACCGGGCACGTCGGCCCAGATGTAATCACCGCCGGCATCGCGGATTGTCTGTGCGGTATAGCTTGCGCCGCCAGCCATGTGCCATGCGCCGGAGTAGGGCGCGCCGCAAAAGACGGTAGGGCGCTGATCAATGGTGCTCACTTTTTTGCAGAGCGCTTCGTAGCGTATGGCGACACCGTCGAAGGTTTGCTCGGCAAGGTCTCCCGCATCGAAAAAAGCGGCGATGAATTTAATCCACTCCGCGCGGGCGAGAGGATGCTGCTCCATGTATCCGGCAGTGAGCACGACCGGTAGGCCAGAGCGGCCTAATTTCAAGGGAATGTCGAAGGCGGGGTCGCCAGTAACACTGCTTAGGATGAGGTCCGGTTGTAGTAACAGCATACGCTCGATGTTGATCGCTGCGCCAGATTGTACTTTCTGAATGGTACCTTCCTCGATGCGTGTTCGGATGGTTGTATTGCTGACGTAATCTGGAGTGGCCGCTGCAATGATCGTATCCAACTGGTTCAATGCGTCGAGGTAACCGATGTAGACGGTCTCCATGACGACTACGCGAGTCACAGGTGTGCGAATCACGATCATGCCTGCTGGTAGTTCTGGCAGTGGTGCGCCCTTCGGGACGAGTGCGTATTGATGCGTGGCCGTTGAGCCGCGTTGCAGATTACGGATCGTTGCGATACGGTGCGTCGGGAACTGTGCGATCTCGAAGTTTTTCGCATAGTGAGGAACCGATATGATGGGTGCCGCATGCGTGCCAAGGTAGGCCAGTAGGCTCAGGGCGATCAGGGCGAAGTATTTGGTGGATTTAGGCATGAGCATTTCTCGGTGTCTCTCAATGAAACTACATGATTCGGGATTGTGGCGTCAAAGTCTGTTCGCCTTTGACGTCTCTTTTTTGGAAGGGGTGATTGGGTGGAAGGGGAGTGTGGGCGACTCGCCCATATGCATACTGTGTTGTTGCAAAGGGGGCGGGTCGCTCTCCCTCCCTGACTACCGAATCGAGGTGAGCCTTTTTATCATCTAATGGTTCGATCCCGGTAGCGGAGCGTTGTCTGGATCGACTAATTCACACCTTGCCATTAACCCAGCGTGGGGCATGACTATTGGCATGCGATTTTTTTTAATTGGAGCTCTGTTGACTGTGTCGTGCGGTGCCCTGCAGGCACAGCAAGGCTTGCAGCCGCAGTACGACATTTCCCCCAGCATTGCGAAGCTGCCGGAACAGTCTGATTTTTTTGGCACATGGTTGCGCTCCGATGGCACGTATCGTGTCGAGATTGAAGCAGGCAAAGAGGCAGGCACCGTGGTGACGCGTTATTTTAACCCAGAGCCGATCAAGGTGGAAACGTCTGCCTTTGATGAGATCGAAGGGCAGCCGCGGTTGGAGTTTGTGCTGCGCGATGAGGGCTACCCTGGCTCGGCGTATCGATTGATTTATTTGGCGGAACGTCGCGTGCTGGTTGGCACCTATGCACGTCCTGATGCCGAGCCGAGTCAGGTATTTTTTGTGCGAGAAGAGGAACAATAATTGCTAATGGCCAGTCGATTTAGAGCGCATTGGCGGCGTATAATTTTCCAGTCTAGCCGCTGGGATGAGAAAGCATTTGATATATGCCTGATCGTTGCCATCAGCTTGAGTGTGGTGGTGGTAATGCTGGAGAGTATTCCCACGCTTAGCCCAGAGCTGCGCCGGGTGCTGTATTTTGTCGAGTGGAGCATTACGATTCTGTTTACGCTCGAGTATATCCTGCGCTTGTACGTTTCTTTGAGGCCGTTGCGATATGCGCGAAGTTTCTTTGGCGTGGTGGACCTGCTCGCGATTTTGCCGACGTATTTGGATCTGCTGCTGCCGGGCGCGCATTATTTGGCGCTGCTACGCGTGCTGCGTGTGCTGCGCATCTTCCGCGTGCTCAAGCTCGTCAAGTATATCGGTGAGGCCAATGTGTTGATGCATGCGATGCGCTCCAGTGCGCGCAAGATCGCGGTGTTTATTTTCGCGGTGGTGGTGCTCGTGCTGATTTTAGGGTCGTTGATGTATTTGATTGAAGGGGCCGAGCATGGTTTCACCAGTATTCCGAAAAGTGTGTATTGGGCGATTGTTACACTCACGACCGTCGGTTATGGCGACATCTCCCCGCAGACACCACTGGGGCAGTTCTTTGCTTCGATTATCATGATTACAGGTTATGGCATTATTGCGGTGCCAACGGCGATTGTGACGGCTGAAATGACCAAACTTAGTCGCGATCCCATCGCTGAGCGTGAATCTGAAGACCCGATTTGCCCCGCCTGTGGATGGCAAGATCACGATCATGATGCTGCGTATTGCAAGGTCTGTGGCGATCGCTTGCCAGCTGAGTATCAGCCGAAGGAATGACCAGAGGAATATATGATGAACGCGGAAGAAAATGAAATGATTAAGCAGTTGCTGGGGAGAGCTGCTTCGGCGGCGCAACAAAAGCACGCGCTGACTTGGCTGGCAGATTATTGTGAAGAGAGCTACATTCTAAATCTGCCGCCTTCGACTGCTGCGCTAGCTGCCTTGGACAGGTTTTCTAAAAAGACTAAGGCAGATGCGCAGTTGAAGCGCCGTGCCGCAACAGTCGTCAAGCAATATAAACTGCGCTAGTCCAGTAGGCGCGCAGATTTAATGGCAGAGCTTGCTGGGCGCTAAGCGAGTGTGAATTGAGCCAAGACCTTTTGAAGATCGTAGATATTTACCTTCTTATTGAATTTCTTCTGAATCGGGGATGAATCACTCCCGATCCAGATTTTTAATTCTGCGTCCAAGTCAAAACGACCTGATGTCTCAATGCTGAATTTAGTAATTTTGGAATATGGAATGCTTAAATATTCAATTTTCTTACCAGTCATCCCTTGCACATCGACAATGATCAGTCGTTTGTCAGTGAAGATGAATGTGTCGCGAAAGACTGCGAAGCCGACTTCAATTCTCTCTCCTTCAGCTAAAAGCTGAGCAAAGTCCGTTTCGATTTTATCTGGCGCAACGACACCTGCGTTTCCTAATATTGATGATAAGAGTCCCATAGTTTATTTATTTAATTGTGTGGTGGTGAAAGTCTAATTCGATTTCCGCGCTAAGCTCAACCAAGCTCTCTTGGAGGGGAGCTTAAATGATAACTATTGATGCGACTTTAAACAGAAGTGAGCAATATTTATCATAAACGATTGACCCTCATGTGGCTGCACTTGTTATAGCTGAACAGTGCAAGTGCCGCGGGCTTGCCAACTATAATATTTGGCGAATCGCATCTGCGGGCGAGCGCCGCCAGGAATTTTTTAACTTAAAATGCATCCGGATTATCTCAACGAATTACGACAACTGCTCGATTTCGGTTTAGTGGTCTTACTCTGGCTGGTGCAGCGGATTATATATCCGTCATTTTCGCAGGTCGTGCCGGAGCGGTTGGTTGAGTGGCATGCTCACTACACTCAGCGAGTGGGCTATATTGTGGTGCCGCTGATGTTCGGCCAATTGGGTTTATCCGTGTTGGCTGTCTGGCAAGTCGGGGGCGGCTTAGACTGGTTAGATTTGTTGTTGGTGCTAAGCTGTTGGGGACTGACTTTCGGGTTCTCAGTCCCGCTGCACCAGCAAATCGCGGCAGGCGAGAGTCAGCCGCAGGTCTTACAACGATTGGTGCTCACCAATTGGCCTCGTACCCTGGTTTGGACTGTGATTTTCGCGTTGGGGTTTTGGCGCTAATATTCGGTTCGCAAAGGGATCAAGCGTTTAAAATAAACGTTCACAGTTGCTGTAATGATGCCGCTGCTTAGACGGTCCGCCCCCATGGGCATGGTCTTTTGCGTAGCTCAGCTGCGGGCGCGACTGAGCATGATTTGATTGCCTTCGCTGTCTTCGCACATGGCGAGGTGGGGCGCTTCGCCGTCTTCAGGTTGAGGCTCGCACTCGCACTTGCCACCTGCTGCAACGATCTCGGCAGCGCCTGTAACGACGTCGGCCACTTGAAAGGTCAGCCCCGTCCATGTGCGCTTGCCTTCGCCGCCGCCGTGGATGGCGATCAGACTGCCAGCGACCTCAATCTCTGTGATGTGCGGATTCTGTCGTACGACAATTCCACCGCAGCAGGTTTGATAAAAGTGGGTGGCGCGCTCTGCGTCAGCTGCCCAGATCGTGTATTTTAGTTTTTCGACGTGCATATTTTAAAGGAGATCAGTTGAACCGTTAATGGACATTTATAAACCTGAATATGACCCCAGAATCAAATGATAAACAAAGATGTGTGGATTTCGAAGACTCTTGTTTTGCTTCCGAGCAGTGGGCAAATGACTTCGTCCTTCCATCGTCGCTCTACAAGCGATGCTGGACAGGTCGGTTGGGGTCGCTACGCATGGAGGCCGGCTTGCTTGATTAGCGTAAATTAACGTTCATTAACGGTTTAAGGAATTGAGCCTATGCTGACTTTCGCGGAGCCAGGTGGAGATACTTTTTGCGCTTTTGACTGGCACTGTGCTGGCAAGCGACAAGAGTGTCGCTTCTACCTTATCTATGAAAGTTGTCTTAGCGGAAAAACCCTCAGTCGCACGCGATATCGCAAAGCACCTTGGTGCGACCACCCAGGGGAAGGGCTTTTTAAAGAATGATGAGTGGACCGTGACCTGGGCCTTTGGTCATATGGTCGAGCTGCAGGAACCAGAAGACTACACGCCAGAGTGGAAGCCGTGGCGCCTCAGTAGCCTACCGATTATTCCGGAAGACTTTAAGTTGCGCTCACGTAAGGATGGTTCAGCGCATGAGCAGTTGATGATTATCAAGGGGCTGTTTGACGAGGCTGATGAAATCATCTGCGCGACGGATGCTGGCCGAGAGGGAGAGCTAATTTTTCGCTATATATTAACTTGGGCGGACTGTGAGGCGAAGCCGTGCCAGCGCTTGTGGATTAGCTCGCTGACGACTGCGGCGATTGCGAAGGGCTTTAGCAAGCTCGCGCCGAGTGCTGATTTCGATGGGCTGTATCACGCGGCAAAGTGTCGCAGTGAGGCCGACTGGGTGGTCGGGCTGAATGCCACGCGCTTCTTTACGGTCGAATATGGTCGGCGCAATTTACTGCTTAGCCTCGGTCGAGTGCAGACGCCGATTTTAGCGATGATTGTGAATCGCGACTTGGACGTGGAGTTTTTTAAGCCAAAGGATTTCTGGGAGGTGCACACCGTGTGTCGCGAGGCACTGTTTAAACACACCGGCGGTAAATTCGAAGATCAGGCCAAGGCTACGGAGATTCTTGAGCAAGTGACTGGCCACGAGCTGGTGATAAAGTCGGTCACAAAGAAGAACGAGAAGGCCAATCCGCCGCAGCTCTTCGATCTTACCTCGTTGCAACAGGACATGAATAAGCGCTATGGCTTTACCGCCGATCAGACGCTGAAGCTCGCGCAGAGTCTTTACGAAAAGAAGCACTTGACCTATCCACGAACGGACAGCCGTTATATCAGCACTGATATTCAGCCGACGATTCAGCCGCTGTTGGAGGCGCTTCGCAGGCTCAAGCCCGATGCGATTGATCAGCTAGACCTTGGCGCACTGAATTTCACCAAACGAATCGTCGACGATAAAAAGGTGTCCGATCACCATGCAATTATTCCCACGGAGGTGCTGGGCGATGGTCTGACGGGTGATGAACGTAAGCTATACGGCGCAGTATTGGTTCGGTTGATCGCGGTGTTCTTTCCGCCATGTATCAAGGCGGTTACGGTGGTTGATGCGGTGGCTGCAGAAGAGCCGTTTCGGGCACGTGGTAAAGTGCTAGTCGATGCTGGTTGGCAGGCGCTGTATGCCAAGGATCAATCGGAGCAGTCGGACGAGACGAAGAAAGGCAAAGATGATGCAGCGCAAGAGCTGCCTGACTTTCAACTAGCCGAAAGCAATCCACATGAGCCGTCGGTGGCCCAGTTTAAGACATCGGCGCCGAAGCGCTTCAATGAGGCGACCTTGCTGCAATTGATGGAGACCGCAGGTAAGATCATCACCGATGAGGCGCTCAAGGAGGCTCTGAAAGAAAAAGGGGTCGGTACGCCCGCTACACGTGCGTCGATCATCGAGGTGTTGATTCAGCGAAAATACGTTGAGCGTAAGAAAAAAAGCCTCATCAGCACTGAGTCGGGGCGTGGTTTAATTTCGCTGATTCAAGATGAGCGATTAAAGTCGCCCGAGCTCACCGGTGATTGGGAGTTTCGCCTAAAGCAGATGGAGCGTGGCGAGTATGACGCTGTGCAGTTTATGGCGGAGGTCGGCGATTATACGCGTGAGATTTTGCAATGTACTTCAGCGAAGACGGTGAATCCAGCGAATCTTGGGGCATGCCCCATTTGCAATGCCCCGGTGATCCGTGGCAAATCGGCCTACGGTTGCTCCGCATGGAAACAGGGCTGTAAATTTGTACTACCGATAGCCGCGTGGGGCTTGTCAATTCAGCCCGAGTTAGCGCGAGAGATTTTTGCGCATAAACGTACTCTAACCCCTCATCCGATCGAGATCGATGGTCGCAAGCTGTTTGCCACGCTCAGCCTCGATAAAAAAGGCAAGCTCAGTTATGCCGAGGCTGAGGTCGCGAAAAAAGAAGAGGGGCAAGTGGCGCTCGGAGTCTGTCCGACTTGTGGCGGCGATATCGTGGCGGGTGCCAAAGCATATGGCTGTTCGAATTGGCGCAATGGTTGCAAATTCGTGATCTGGAAAACCATGGCGCAACGTGAGATCCCACTGGAAGTGGCGCAGCAGCTTCTTAATACTGGCACGACTGAAACGTTGAGCGGATTCAAATCCAAGGCGGGTAACGATTTCGAGGCCAAGCTTAGGGTGATCAACGGCGAAGTGAAATTCGATTTTTCGTAGGAGGGGGAATCCGTGGTGGAAGCGACACTCTTGTCGCTTCAGCTAGTGTAAGGTTGCGGGAAATAAAGCGATAAGAGTGTCGCTTGTACGTAAGGAACTCAATTTGTGTGAATGACTTTTGGCACTGCGGACGAGGCGGGGCTCGTCCCTCCCTTGAATGTGAATCGTTACTGCAAAAATTCCACGCAGGTCGGTTGCCCGTTAAAGGGAATTTCGGCGCTTTTCAGTGTGAGCGCACCGCTGTCTTGATTGATCGAAAAGATTGCGAGGGTGGATGATCGTTGTCCACCGACGATCAGCCATTTGCCGCTTGGATCAATGTTGAAGTTACGTGGGAAATAAACGGCAGCAGGTGTGTTGGCGATGAGCTTAATGGATCCGTCGGTTGCGCGCTGGAAGGTGCTAAGTGCGTCACGTCCTTGTCCATTCAGATCGCGGATGGAGGCGTAGATCCATTGCTCCGAGGGATGGATGCGGATCTCTGCGCAGCTCATTCCCTTGGGCGCGATGCCATTGGTGAAGACCGACTGAGTATCGATATATTCGAGGTCGCCGTTTTTGAGATTTACGGAGTAGCTAGCAATCGAGAGTGAAAGTTCGTTGAGCACATAGGCAAATTTGCCATCGCTGGATAACTTCATATGACGCGGGCCTGGGCTGCCGCCAGGCACATCGGCAAAGCCGGAGGGAGTGAGTTTGGCGCGCGTTGGATCAAGCTCGTAAATCATGACTTTGTCGATCCCGAGGTCTGGCACGTAGACGTGTCGATTATTTGGGTGTATAAATGCGGAGTGGGGGTGCGGTTCTTTTTGACGCTTGGGGTCTAGGGCAGATCCTATATGCTGGTGTGTCGAGAATGCGGGAGCCAATGTTCCGTCTATACGTATCGGAAATGCGGATACGCTTCCGCTACTGTAGTTCGCTGCGATTAGAGTTTTTCCGGTAGTATCTATACTGAGGTGGCATGCGCTGCGGCCGAGGGTCGGTTGTTTGTTGAGTAAGCTTAGGCTGCCATCCTCATGGATGCGAAATGCGGCGACTGCACCTGTATTTGGTTTTTCGAATCCTGCAGTGGTGGAGTAGAGGTTTTGCTTGTTTGGATGAGTCGCGAGGAAGCCGGGCGAGGCGATCTCTACGGCTAGTCTAATCGGGGCGAGGCTGCCTTTTTCGGAGTCGAATTCGGCGGTGTAGATGCCCTCGCTTTGACTGGTTCCAAAGTATACAAGCCTAGCGGCTTGGGCTGGAAGAAAGGCGTGTACTAGTACTAGGGGTAAAAGCAGTTTGTTGAGAATATTTTGGGTCATGATTTTTAGAATATTTTTATGTATATCGAGACCAATCTATAATAACAAATTTATATAAATTGATTCTAGAGTCCGGTGGGCATCTGCTCGGTGTAATTTGCTAGGGATTCTTTTACCATGTTACTTAAATGTGCGGTGTTGTGGAATAGATTCCGGTGCGAGACGAACTAGCAATTGAGTTTAGCTGTAAGTGTAAGTTTCCAAGTGGTGAGGAAAGCTCTTCGGTGCCCATTTTAGGCTTCGGTTTTTTTGCATCGATGTCATCCGCGCTGGCGCATTATTTAATTGGGCGGACCGCATGGAGGTCCCTTTTACATGCGGGGACGGTTTCTTTGCGGGAGCGGTTGGCCTCCTGCGCAGCTCGTTATTTGATTGCCTGTGTGACGATTTGCTTCGCGATCTGCCCTTGGGGCTCGAATGCGATTTCTTGTACTGCCGGGCTCGTGGCGACATCCGCGACTGCTTGTGTGACGGTCGCCACGCCGTTGGCGGTGCTGCCAACTGCGGAGGCGACGTCGCCTGTCATCTCACAAGTCGCGCAGGCAACTTTGCCAGTCGTTTTTATTGCGGCGGTCGTGAGATCTATCGGCGCTTTGACGACAGAACAGCCTGATAGTAGGGCGCATGTTATAACGAGAATGATCGCAGGGGTTTGAAGTCTCATTGGCATCAACATGCAAGGCCCCGTTGCTACTGTCAATTATCCTGTGAGATGGGTGATCTAGAAGCCTGTGGTAACTAAGGTGTGTGGTCGACCCAGGCATGGCTGACTGTGATTTGTGATGTGAGCAGGTAGAACGAAATCCTGGGGTAGATCCATCTGAGTCGCGCGGCGAGGTGGGCGGTTGATTGAAATGAGTCGGGGCTTCGCAATGCCTGATTCACGCAGGCACAAAAAAGCCCGCTGATTGTGAAATCAACGGGCTTAAATGGCGGGATAGACGAGATTTGAACTCGCGGCCTCCTGCGTGACAGGCAGGCGCTCTAACCAACTGAGCTACTACCCCTAAAAG
>JAQXBA010000025.1 GCA_029252625.1 Opitutia bacterium
ACCTTTGACTTCACCATCGGCGACAGTCAGGCGGCGCTCAACAAACTGATTGAACTCAGCGCCGCATACCCGAATTCGTTCGAAACGTGGCACGCACTAACTGAAGTCTATTTTTCAGAAGGGCGTTTCGAGGATGCCCTCTCAGCCGGAGATCAGGCACATACACTCAAACCCGATGACATTCACATCAACACCAGCCTGTCTCGAATCTGGGTCGAACGCGGCGATAAAGATAAAGCTGAATATTACGGGGCGCAGGCGAGAATGCTGGGCTGGAAAGACGAACTAAAATCCCCACCCGAAAAAGACACTATTTAGCGGCATTGACAGCCGATAAATCGCTCCTCTAAATCGAACGCAACATGGAAGACGTAACTTACACGCTTGAATTTGAAAAACCTCTGCGCGAGCTAGAGAAACAACTGATCACACTCAACCAGGTATCGCAAGAATCCAAAGTCGATGTGAGCAACGAAATCGTCGCGATCGAAAAGAAAATTGAGAAAATTAAGGCTGATATTTACTCGAATCTCACTGCGTGGCAACGCGTGCAGCTCTCACGCCACCCCAAACGTCCCTACTCGCTCGACTACATTGAACGGGTATTTACCGACTTCGAAGAGCTTCACGGTGATCGTCGCTTTCGCGAGGACGCTGCCATCGTCGGCGGTCCCGCATTCATTGGCGATAAGCCCGTGATGGTGATCGGTCAACAAAAGGGCCGTAACACCAAAGAAAACTTACTTCGCAACTTTGGTTGCCCACACCCGGAAGGCTACCGCAAAGCCATGCGCCTAATGGAAATGGCTGAGAAATTCGACATGCCTGTCGTCACTCTGATCGATACTCCGGGTGCCTACCCTGGTATCGGCGCAGAAGAACGCCACGTTGCCGAGGCGATTGCAGTGAATATCCGCGACATGAGCGCACTGAAGGTACCAATCATCGCCATCGTCATCGGTGAAGGCGGCTCTGGGGGAGCGCTTGGCATCGCTGTAGCGGACGAAGTCATGATCTTTGAAAACGGCTATTACTCGGTTATTTCCCCCGAAGGTTGCGCAGCCATCCTCTGGAAAGACCGTGCGGCCGCACCGAAGGCAGCCGAAGCATTGAAATTCAGCCCTACACACCTCAAAGGTTTTGGCGTTGTGGATCGAGTCTTGCCCGAGCCTACTGGCGGCGCACACCGCGATCACGATGCCGCGGCCGACACGATGAAAACAGCGATTCTCGACTCACTTAAAGTACTCGAAAAGAAAAGCCTTCAACAACTACTTGATGGCCGCTACGCCAAGTTCCGCAATCTTGGTCAATACGCAGATTCAGCCGCCTCATAGCAGCTATTTTTTATTGATAGTCGAAACGGCATCTTGCCGCTTTAATCAAGCAGGCTAAGGCCTCAGGTGGTCATAAATAATCAATGTGGAGCTCATGAAAGCGACCTGACGGGTTACACGGAGCGAGTGCGAGTCGCCCTCGTGATTGCATTTCGTGGGCGGGTCGCTCACGCTCCTTTTTTGCCGCTGCTACTTTACCAACTCACGCGGAGGCCATCGTAGGCGAGACGAATATTATCCGGCAAGCTGGCTTCAGTCGCCTCGTGGTCGACCCGATACGTCATGTGCGTCAGAAACGATAGGCTCGCATCCATCTCTTTCGCAGTCTGAGTCGCTTCAGCCACAGTCATGTGCGAAGGATGCGGCTCTGGACGCAGGCCATCCAAAATAACAACATCGGCATCCTCAGCAAGTAAGCGCGCCTCCTCACCGACCTCTTTGCAATCGGTATAATAAGCACATGTTTTACCCGTTTCAGCTTCTGTAAAGATCAGCCCTAACACCCGCATCGGACCATGCGGGAGATAAACCGATTCAATGCTGCCACCAGGGACTTCAAGCACCTGCGGCATTTCCTCCAGCTTAAATGCAGGATAGCCCTTAATCATTGGCTTATCTAAAATTGCATACGGAAAAATCTCACGTATCCGTTGCAAGCCTTCCACACTACTGTAAACAGGCAAGGCAGTGCCGCCATTTAGATCACAGAAGCGGCGCAGGTCATCCATCCCCAAAATATGGTCTGCGTGTGAATGCGTTAAGATAAAGGTATCAATCTGCGTCACCTCATTCTGAATACATTGCATACGAAACTCCGGAGCCGCATCGACTTGGATGTGGTGCCCACCCATCTCAACATGAATCGAAGTGCGCGTGCGCCAGTTGAGTGGATTATTCAAATCACAACCACCTTTTGGGTGCGCAATCATCGGGACCCCCTGCGACGTCCCTGTGCCTAAAAATAGAATTTCCATAGAGATCAAACATTGTAACAGTTATTGCGCACTGGCAATCGAGTATGTGAGTACCTCACAGAAATTTAAATCACACTAATTAGTAGCCTCTGACGCAGGCTCGGCAAGATCGAGATACACCATGCGATGGTCACTGCCAAGCAAGACGCCTGGGATGTCAACGATATGACCATCGCCAGCGACTACATCTGGCATCAGTGGCCCCGAGACGACAAATCCATCGACTAAGGAGTAGACGACCTGCTTCTGATAAAAATACGTCCACTGCTCACCACGCGAATCTGAGGCTGGCACCAATGCACCAATATTAAAATCGCCCTTTCGATAAAAACGACGCAATGTAGAACTAGCCGGATGATCATTAAAATCCCCGACGACCACGAAGTCTGTCACGCCCAGATCATAGCTGCGCTCGATGATTCGATTGCGACACGCTTCTGCCTCACGCGAGCGCCGCTGCTGCGAATCAGGGTCTGCACCTACATCCGACCAACGACTTTTCAAATGCACCACGAAGAGCTTAAATACGCTGCCGTCTGATCGCTCAAAAGAAAGTTCAAGCATCCCGCGTTTTACGCGCTTACGGCCATTTTGATATTTAAAGTCCAGATCGTTGTGCTTGACCACCGCCGCGGGCGCCAGCTTTGAGAGCACCGCCACATGCCGTACCTGATCCACACCCGCTAAATGTATGGCGTATGGATAATGCACACCCTCTTGGACTAAATCGGCTCGTAGTTCTTCTAGAAACGGCAGTGTCCCAATCTCCTGTACTGCTAAGATGTCGGGTAACGCCTGCTTTATCACTTGGCGGATAATCGTCTTAGCCGCTTCAGGCTTGGGATAAGAAGGTCGCCATATTGCAGCGACATGACGATCCATCACCAAGTAGTTGTTCAGATTATATGTAGCCAGACGAATGGTCTCAGCATGCGCGGCCCCTGGGCAAAAGGCCACCGCAAGTAAAAGACAACATTGACTTAATACGAATCGCATAAGTCTGAAAGGTAGCATTTAACTAACTTTTATTCAATGAGCTTTCACGTTCTAATAATGTCGGATGCGAATAATAGAAACGGCTATAAATAGGATGCGGCGTCAAGTTACTTAAATTCTCCTTGTGCAACTTACGCAGCGCACGAATCAAAGGCTCGGAGGAGTTCATCGCATCACGGGCAAAGGCATCCGCTTCATACTCATGTTTGCGCGACCACAGGCTGCTAAAAGGCGATAGCCAAAAAGTGAGCAAACCACTCAACAGCATAAATAAGAGCAAGACTGGCACAAATTCGCCAGCCACTTCCTGATTAAAGAGAAAGGCTTCAGCCAACCAGGTGCCTCGCTCTAACCATCCAAGCAATGCAAACATCCCGAATGTCATCACACCAGAGAGCGTAATCATTTTGGGAATATGGCCCATTTTGTAATGTCCGATTTCGTGAGCGAGTACCGCCTCCAGCTCTTCGTGGCTCATTTGCGCGATCAATGTATCATACAGTACGATACGGCGAAAACGTCCGAATCCTGCAAAAAAGGCATTCGAATGCCCAGAGCGCTTACTCCCATCGATCACTAAAATCGTTTGGGCCATGAAGCCAGTCCGGTCTGCCAAAGCAAATAGACGATCCTTTAGCTCCCCTGCTTTCATCGGCTCCATCTTATTAAATAATGGCATAATAAACATCGGATACGCCACCACCATCACCAGTTGGAATAGGAAGAAAACCGTAAAGCCCCATACCCACCAAAGATCTCCAGCACTCGAGACGAGGTAGATCAATAACGCGAGTAGCGGATAGCCGATGCCAAATCCGAGCACAAACCCCTTCAATTTATCGACGATCCAAAGCTTCTGCGTACTTTTATTGAAACCGAAACGCTCCTCAATTCGAAAAGTACTCCACCATTCGAAAGGCATGACTGGCAGCCCCAAAATCACCGCAATCAGAAACAACACCAATGCCTGCCCCCAAATGCCGAAGCCGAAAGATGCGCTTAAGCTTGAATATAACCACGGTAGTAGCCCAGACAGCACGACGACGGCTAGAATGATCGAGTCGTAAAGATTACTCACGAGGCCGAAGCGCGTCTTCGCTACCGTGTAATCAATCGACTTCTGATAGGTCGGTAGATCAATAAAATCACTAAAGCCCTTAGGCACCCTCGCAGATTGCCGCTTCACATAGCTCAAATTAAGCACATCCAGCAGCGTGCTAGTAGCATATTTAAGCATAAGTAGGAAAATAAACGCAATTAAGATAGTATTCATCGAAGTCCTAACAACACAGACTTTGCGGCAAGGGGTAAAGCAAATCCTTAGATGCTTTCAGAAGATCCGCCCAACCAATAAAAAAACCCGCGACACTACGGTCGCGGGTTCTTGAAAAGTTCGATTAGTATAGGATCAGCCCGTGAGTTGCTTAATGATCTCAACGATTGGTAGGAACAGCGCGATGACGATGAAACCGACCACTACGGCGAGAAACACGATCATCACAGGCTCGATGATTGATGTAATGCCGGCCACCGCATTATCCACATCTTCGTCGTAATTATCTGCAACACGGTTCAACATATCAGACAGCTCACCGGTCTCCTCACCCACATCGATCATGCTGGTTACCATATCTGGGAAAACTTTCTCACGACCCATTGGCGCCGAGAGCGATTCACCGTCCCGCACACTGTCGTGGATACGAGTCAGTGCATTGGTGTAGAATATATTACCAGTAATATCCTTTGTAATCGTAATCGCTTGAAGGATCGGAACACCACTGGCAAGTAGCGTGCCGAAAGTACGAGTGATACGGGCGATATTCACTTTGCTGACCAGATCACCGACCTTCGGTAGATTGATCGCACACCAATTAAAGGCCTTCGAGCCGACATCAGTGCGCAGAGCAAACTTGACCGCAAAAACAAGTACAGCAATCAAGCCTATTGAAATCAAAATATTATCGCGAAGGAAGTTACTAATTCCCACCACCAACTGAGTCGGACCAGGCAATGCCGCGCCATCGAGCATGTCATCGAAAATTGTTTGGAACTTAGGGACGACCACAACCATCAAGAGAACGACGATTGAAACAGCCACACCGACCACCACGATCGGGTACACCATCGCGGACTTGACCTTCTTTTTGGTGCGTTGCGCCTTCTCCATGAACCCCGCTAGACGAGAGAGCACGACATCGAGCACACCTCCCGCCTCACCAGCTTTGATCATATTCACAAATAGGCGGTCAAAGATCTTAGGATGTTGAAGTAAGCCATCAGAGAATGTATTACCCGATTTTACCTGCTCAGCAATTTGCTCCAGACACTCCTTAAAGCGCAGGTTCTTCTCTTGACGAATCATCACCTCGATCGCACGCAGCAGCGGCAAGCCGGCTTGTAACAAAGTCGCCAATTGGCGCGTAAAAGTCGTCAGTTCCTCTGGCTTGATGACCTTCCCGAAGTTCATACCACCAGACTTTCCTTTAGTCTTAGCGACCTTCGTTGCCTTCGCAGACGACTTGCCGTCTGCGGCAATATTGGTCGGCATCAAGCCCATTGCGCTCACCTTGGAGCTCGCGTCGTCTTGACTCTCAGCATCAATAGAACCGGTCTTTTGCTTACCGTTTTGATCAATCGCAGTGTATTTAAATTTAGCCATGGGGATATATAGAGGGTTGTAGATTAAGTATATTTAAGAACTTCTTCAATTGTAGAATTGCCGTCGAAAATGGCACGCAAGCCATCATCACGCAAGCTGCGCATACCTTGCTCCAGAGCTTTCTGTTTGATCGCGAGAGTCGGCGCACGGTTGTTGATTAGTTCCCGAATCGCATCGGAGGCAATTATCATTTCAAACAATCCGACACGCCCACGATAGCCGGTGTCACTACATTCCGGACAACCTCCACCATAGAAGAAGTCTTTCTCTGCAATTTCGAGCGGATCGACGTCCAACATTTCAATCAAATCATGCCCAGGCTCATACGCGGTACGGCATTTTTTGCAAATGCGCCGCACTAGACGTTGGGCTAGAACCGCCTCAAGTGAGGCTGAGATTAGGAACGGCTCCAGGCCCATATCAATCAAACGCGTCACTGCACCCGAGGCATCATTGGTGTGTAGCGTACTCAATACCACGTGACCTGTGAGCGATGCTTGCACCGCAATCTGTGCAGTCTCAAGGTCTCGAATTTCACCGATCATAATCTTGTCTGGATCTTGACGTAAGAAGGCACGAAGCGCGCGCGAAAAGTCCAGCCCGACCTGATGGTTCACTGCAACCTGCATGATGCCATCAATCTCATACTCGACCGGATCTTCTGCAGTAAGGATTTTAGTCTCAACACTGTTCACCTCGCGCAGTGCACTGTAGAGTGTGGTCGTCTTACCTGAACCTGTCGGACCTGTAACAATGAAAATACCGTTTGGACGGTTCACCAGATCACGAATTGTTTGCAAGATATCATCTGGCAAACTCAAGGCCTCGAGGTCGAGATTCACCACGGACTTATCCAAAACACGAAGCACCACACTTTCACCAAACTGAGTGGGCAGCGTCGAAACACGCAAATCAACAGGACGTCCAGCAATAGTCATTTTAATCCGGCCATCCTGTGGAATACGCGATTCCGAAATGTTCATATTAGAGAGTACTTTAATTCGTGATATAACTGGAATCGCGAGGCTCCTTGGCGGTGGCGCCATTTCATAGAGGGCACCATCGATACGATAACGAATCCGGAATTGATCTTCAAATGGCTCAAAGTGAACGTCAGAGGCCTGATCCTTAATCGCCTGCTGCAAGACTAAATTCACAAAACGAATGATTGGCGTCTGATTCGCCATATCAGTCAAATCGGAGCTGGACAAATCATTTTGCGCTTCCTCAAAACTATCACCTAGGTCACCGAGAATATCGTCGATTGAGGAATCTTCTTCGCCGTATGTCTCGACAATAAGGGCATCCATTAACTCAGGATCACAGACCACGATCTGAATATCCTTATTTAAGGAGAACGTCAGATCGTCAATGATACTAGGATTGAACGGATCTTTTGCCAGCAAAGAGATCGATGTCTCATCTGCAGAAAAAGGCACCACGGCATACATACGAGCGGTGCTGGCTTTTACCACGGAGCTAACATCTTCGGAAATCGAACGAGGCATTTCTTGCTCATAGGCATAGCCCAGGAAGTCAGCGACCGCAGTCAAAACCGCACTGCGGTCGACCACGCCCGAATCAATCACAGCATCAGCTAATGATTTACCAGTGTGTAAGTGCGACTCATTCAGCTCCTCGAGTTGCACAAGATCGAGCAACTCTGCGGACTTAATAATTTCGTATACGGTATCGTTATGATCTTCGAACATCGGGGTATCTATGCCACAATTTTGCGGCTTACTTATGAATTTGTAAATTGGGCGCCATTCTCGACAAGCTTGTCGCGCATGGCATCGGAGAGTTGTGATTTGGCCAGAGCTTCATCTGCACTAATCAAATCGCGATTATACAGACTTAGTAAGTGCGCATCCAAACCAATCATACCATGAGCAGCTCCGGTTTGGATGTCAGAATTTATTCGGTAAGTTTTGTTCTCGCGAATCAGCTGTGCTATCGAGTTGGTCGTGACCATGATCTCGAACGAAGCGATACGCCCACCACCGACCTTCTTACACAGCACCTGCGAGATTACCGCGACCACAGACGACGCAAGCTGCGTGCGAATCTGATCCTTCGTCTCTGCTGGAAATGCGTCGACGATACGGTCCACGGTGCGCGCCGCGCCGGTCGTATGCAATGTCGCAAAGACCAAGTGACCCGTTTCTGCAGCGCTCACTGCCGCCTCGATCGTTTCAAGATCACGCATTTCCCCGACTAGAATCACGTCTGGATCTTGCCGTAGCGCACCGCGAATCGCACTGGAAAATGAGGTTACATCATTACCCACTTCACGCTGAGTCACGATACATTTTTTATGCTCATGAAAATACTCGATCGGATCTTCAATCGTGATGATATGCCCAGCATGATTCAGATTAATCCAATTCACCATCGAAGCCAAGGTTGTCGACTTACCCGAACCTGTTGGCCCGGTAACCAAGATCATACCTCTGGGACGGCTAATTAGCTCTTTGATCTGATCAGGTAGGCCAATCTCACTGAGGGTAAATAAATCATTCGGAATCTGACGCAGCACAATACCGAAAGCGCCCTTGGCACGCAGCACACTGACACGAAAGCGGGCCCGCTCCAGATAAGCAAAACCAAAGTCACATCCACCCGTCGTCTTCAACTGCTCCTGATTGGTTGATGAGGTGATCGCCTTCATCAAGTCTTCGGTATCTTGCGGGGTCAATTTCTCCCCATCAACGGGCACCATACTACCAGACATACGCAACGTTGGCGCCTGATTAACCTGTAAATGAAGGTCAGATGCACCCTGATCCACCATCAGCTCCAACAAATCATTCATTTCATAACTCATCGCGTCATCTTGATTGAAGTTCTAATTAACAGGAGATAATTCAATTAAACAGGCTCCGCGACCGTTGCATGCAGGACTTCTTCCGGTGTGGTAACACCCGCAATGACCTTACGAATACCGTCTTCACGCATGGTGCGCATCCCCATCTCTTTGGATTTGCCGCGCAACGCCACGAGACTGGCATTTTCATAGACCATTTGTTGCAACTCCTCACTCATGGTAAACATCTCGAAAACGCCTACACGACCGCGGAATCCAGTCGAATTACACTTAGCGCAACCCTGCCCTTTCATAAAGTTCGCATCTAAAGCTTGATCGGAGCGAATTCCAAGAGAACTCAAGAGTTTTTCATCTGGTGTGTGTGCTTGCTTACAATTCGGACATATACGACGGACCAATCGCTGCGCAAGCACCGCCCGTAAAGCAGCAGCCACGAGGAAAGGCTTAATGCCAATATCTACCAAGCGGCTAATCGCACTGGGTGCATCATTGGTGTGTAGCGTGCTGAACACCATGTGCCCAGTCAACGCGGCATTAATCGCGATTTCAGCAGTCTCTTTATCACGAATTTCTCCGACCATGATGATGTTCGGCGCTTGACGCAGCATCGAGCGCAACGCTGCCGAAAAGGTCATACCCACATCGCGGCGTACTTGCACCTGATTCACTCCCGGCATTTCATACTCGACCGGATCTTCAACTGTGATGATCTTACGGTCGGGGTGGTTGATGCAGTTCAAAGCAGAATAAAGCGTAGTGGATTTACCTGAACCCGTTGGTCCAGTCACCAAAAATACGCCGTCTGGCATCGCAATAATACGCTCAAAAGTGGCTTGGTCGTCGCTGAAGAAGCCTAGCTCTGGCAAGCCTAAGTTCAGCCCTTCTTTGTCCAAAATACGCATCACAATACTTTCACCAAAAGCAGTTGGCAGGGTAGAAACACGCAAATCGATCACCTTTGCCCCGACTTTAATATTAATACGACCGTCCAAGGGCACTCGCTTCTCAGCGATGCTCACATCGGCCATCAGTTTGATCCGAGAAACAATCGAAGGCTGTAAACGCTTGGGCGGATTTTCCACCTCGTGCAAAACACCATCAATACGATAGCGCACGCGAAAACGTTTTTCCAAGGGTTCCATATGAATATCTGAAGCACGACGCTTCAACGCCTCCGAAATCACCATGTGCACATAACGAATAATTGGCGCTTCGTCTTCCCCGACATCGCCATCGCGTCCCGTCGGCAAGTCAAGATCATCAGTCGGCGCTTCGTCTAGCCCGGAGAACATACTGTCCACTTTATCAGCCTGCGCCCCATCATAATACTGGTGAATCGCTTTTTCGATAGATTCAAGCGGAGCTACCCGGCAGGTAATCGAACGCTGGATAACGTGACTAATGCTATCGATCGCATCCATATTGAGCGGATCACACACTGCTAACTCGACCTCGTTATCGTCGGCTTCGAGCGGAAAGACCTGATAGCGACTCGCCAACTCGTAGGGCAAGATCTCCAAAGCTTCAGTAGAAACGCGCACATCTGCGAGATCCACGACATCCATGTTAAACTCCTCCGCGAGCGCTTCAGCAATCTGCAGTTGAGTCACAGTGCCCTCCGTGACCAACAATTCCAGAGTGTCCGTATCCAGATTGCCTTCGCTAGGTTGCTCAGCGGCCTTTGTACGCGCAGCTTCGATCGCAGAGGAATCGACGATGCCTTTATCAATTAATAGTTGGAGAACAAATTCGTCAGCGGAAGTCACAGATTTTAGTGGGGAAGAGGTAGGAATGAAAGGTAAAAACTATCGAGAAACACTCATCAAAAACTCGGCATTGGTGTTGGTTTTCTTAATGCGCTGGATGAGCATTTCCATAGCGTCATTGGAAGGTAGCCCTTTCATTGCTCTGCGCAATGAATAAATTTTAAGTATTTCATCGGGGTGATAAAGCAATTCTTCCTTACGTGTGCCGCTCTTATCCATGCTTAGTGCTGGGAAAATGCGCTTATCAGAAAGGCCACGGTCTAAATGCAGTTCCATATTACCAGTGCCCTTAAACTCTTCGAAAATCACTTCGTCCATCTTACTACCGGTTTCGACCAAGGCGGTCGCGATGATTGTCAAACTGCCGCCGCCTTCGATGTTACGAGCTGAACCGAAAAAACGTTTCGGCTTTTGCAGGGCATTGGCCTCCACTCCTCCAGAGAGAATTTTCCCACTACTTGGCATCGTGGTGTTGTAGGCACGAGCTAAACGCGTAATCGAATCAAGTAGAATAACAACATCACGGCCTACTTCGACCATACGACGCGCCTTCTCGATCACCATTTCAGCGCAGTGAACATGGCTCTCAGCGGTTTCATCAAAGGTAGAGCTAATCACCTCGCCTGAGACTTGTCGGCGAAAATCCGTTACTTCCTCCGGACGCTCATCAATTAACAAAATGATCAAATGTGACTCAGGATAATTCTTCTGGATCGAATTCGCCATGCCCTGCATCAAGACTGTTTTACCGGTGCGCGGCGGCGCCACAATCAGACCACGCTGACCAAAGCCAACTGGCGTCAAGCAATCGACCACCCGCATCGACAGGTTGTCAGACTTCGATTCCGTGTCCGACTCCATTAAAATACGTTCAAGTGGATAATAAGGGACACCCTCGGTGAAAGGCACAATCTCACTCAACGTCTTTGGGTCACGGCCCATCACATCTTTTACGCGAACCACAAATGGGCAGGACTCATTCTCACGATGCGGATGCAATTGAGCGGTAATAATATGCCCACGCTGCAAACCATAATGCTCGACAAAAACCTGCGGCACATAGGCACAAAGCGCCTTCACCCGATAGCTATCACGTTCATATACCAGCAAACCACCTTCGTTACCATCCAATGGCTCAAAGATACCAACCGAGGAAATGCAGACCTTTTGCTCACCAGCCTTAGCAATCAGCGCATTAAGCAGCTGGTCACGATTCGGCGCATACGGCGTTTCCACCGCTGCGGCTGCGACCTCGTCGCGAAGCTCCGACAGACCCATATTGTAAATACGATTAAAGTCGAGCCCCTCGCCCGCGCCCGAGCGCAAATCGGTCGCCATTTGCAGCGTCTCTTCGAAGTTCTTTAGCACTTCAAATTCGAGCAATTCTCCGAATTCGATCGGAGAGTCTTCCTCGCGAGCACGCTTTTTCTTATCCTGCCAACGGCCCTTGCCCTTTTTTTTCTGATTCGGCTGCCCACCGTGAGCGGCGCCTTTATTTTTAAATTTACCATTTCTCCCCGGACGTTCGCCACGCTCATTCTTACGTTCGCCGCGGTCATTGCGATCACGTCGTTGATTACGACCGCCAGATTCATTGCGAAGCCCACGTGCCTTGCCGTCCTGTGGTTTGTCCTCATCCGGCTTTTCGGCGCCATGCGACGACTCTCCAGCCGAAGACAGTTTACCCGAGGTGTTGCCCGAGGCGGATTCTTGTGGTGATTCCTTGGCCAACTCAGCATCATCCGAGGACCAAACAACTCCAGTCTTGCGCGCACTACCCGCAGGCACCTCTGATGGCACAAATGCTTGCTCCACAGCTGGCGCAGACGATTCAACGCGAGGAGTCGAGACCGCGGCAAACATGTCTGGCTGCTGCGGTTGCTTGTCGGCAGCTGGTTTAGCGACTTTGCGAGCGGTTTTCTTGGCCGCCTTTTTGGCCGCTTTTTTGACTGCCTTTTTCTTTACAGCACGCTTAGCTGCAGGCTTTGAGGCATCCTCGGAGGACACATTGGCAATAACAGATGGTTTAATTTCGTCTTCGGAGCTCATGGGCTAATAGTGCGCACTCAGTGCGGGTTCTATAATAAAAAGAGGGGACGCTTAGCGTTCAACCGAGATGCGGCAACGGACTAATGCGTATGGGTCTGTGCGATTAATCGCTTTGTTTGTTGTTTTAAAAATTCAAGGCTGCCTGCATTTGAAATCACACGATCCGCGCGTCGAACTTTCTCCTCGAGGGGTATTTGGTTTAGACGGCGCTGCGCAATCTCATCTCTCGTGTAACCTCTGTGAACCATGCGGCGTTCAACTACATCAAGAGGACTGGTAACACAGACAATCAAATTGAACTCAGTTTCAAGCCTTTTTTCAAACAGCAAAGGAATCTCTACTAGCCAATTAGCCTCTGGCGCCACCTCAATGGCCCTCTCCCATCCTTGCCGAACCAAGGGATGCAGCAAGTCCTCCAACCATGCCAGCTCCTGAGCATCAGTAAAAACCCGCGCTGCCACCGCCTTGCGATCGACCGTGCCATCCACATGAAACACCGCCTTGCCCCAGTGCTCACTCAGCGCCGCATGTACCACCGCATCACTGGCGAGACAGTCACGCACCAGCGCATCCGTCTCGACAGTGCGCCAACCCGCTTGCACGAAAAACTGCACCACGGTCGATTTGCCACAGCCGATACCTCCTGTAAGTCCTATTTTCAAAATTCTATTAATCGTTCGACATGAAAATTAAATAACGCAACAAAAAATAGACATTAGCATAAATTTGCTCACATTCATTTCGAAGGGAATTATTTAACAATGCTAGGAATCACACAATCCGCCGCCTTAGTTGGAGTCGATGCCCACTCGGTTCAGGTAGAAGTGAATACAGGTGAAGCGGGCGAACTCAAATTTATTTTAGTCGGCCTGCCCGACGCCGCGGTTAAAGAATCTCAGGATCGCGTCTTTTCGGCGATGGCCAATAGCGGTTTTCGTACGCCCGCTACCCGGACCACGATAAACCTGGCACCAGGCGATTTGCGTAAAGAAGGCCCTGCCTACGATTTACCCATCGCAATCGCCATTCTCGCTTCAATGAATAAGTGCCTGGGAGATCGGCTCAACAATTTCCTGATCGCCGGCGAACTAAGCCTTTCAGGTAAGACCCGCCCAGTGCGCGGCTCACTCGCCATGGCAATGCTAGCCCGCAAACTCGGTAAACAAGGCCTGATCCTGCCCGCCGAATCTGCCGACGAAGCCGCGCTGGTCAAAGACGTCGAAATTTATCCCGTCCGCAGTCTCGACGAAGCCGTGCGCTTTCTGAATGGGGAGCGCGATATTTTACCCACCAAATCTCGCAATAGCAGCTTTTACCAAGCTCCACCCGAGTCGCAACGGGCTGATTTCTCAGAAGTCAAAGGTCAACACACCGTGCGCCGCGCGGTCGAGATCGCTGTCAGCGGCGGCCACAATGTCCTTATCATCGGCTCCCCAGGATCAGGGAAGTCGATGATCGCCAAGCGCATACCGACCATCATGCCACGCCCCAGCATTGATGAGTTTCTAGAGATTCTCAGTATTCAATCTGCCGCAGGTACCACGCTGAGCGATGAAAATCGCTACTTTCAACGGCCGTTTCGTAGCCCGCATCACACTATTTCCGATGTCGGCCTACTGGGCGGCGGCACCATTCCCGGCCCAGGCGAGATCTCTCTGGCGCACAACGGCGTGTTATTTCTCGACGAGTTACCCGAATTCAAACGATCGGCCCTTGAAGTGCTGCGCCAACCACTCGAAGACGGCAATGTCACTATCTCCCGCAGTGCAGGTAAAATAAACCTGCCCTGCTCAGTGATGATGGTCTGTGCGATGAATCCATGCCCGTGTGGATACACCGGCGACGGTGCTCGCGAGTGTCGTTGCTCCGTCCCGCAAATTCAGCGCTACCGATCGAAAATCAGCGGCCCGCTGCTAGACCGTATTGATATACACATTGAGGCACCTTCGTTGCGAATAGGAGAATTACTCAATACCCAACCTGGCGAAACTTCGCTAGTAATTCGGAAACGCTGCGAAGCCTCACGCAGCCTGCAAAACGCACGATTCGCCAACAATGCTGATGCCTCGACGCGCTGCAACGCACGCATGTCGCACTCCGAAATCCGCAAACATTGTGCCATCAATAAAGCCCAAGGCGACCTGCTGCAGCAAGCCATGGAGCAACTGGCACTCTCGGCACGCGCCTACGATCGTATCTTAAAAGTCGCACGGACGATCGCCGACCTTGCTGGCAGCACACAGATCGACACACCCCACTTGCTCGAAGCCATTCAATACCGAAGCCTGGATAGAAACTTGTTCTATTAATTGCTCCAACCACAAAAGCCAGCAAACTAAACTGCTAGCAAAAAAAATCAGCTAATTATATTTAACGTCTTGCACTTATTAAATCATCGCCTAGGTAATCAGCCATCAAGCTTCAGGAGAGATGGCAGAGTGGCCGAATGCGGTAGTCTTGAAAACTATTGAGCCGAAAGGTTCCGGGGGTTCGAATCCCTCTCTCTCCGCCATTTTTATTCGCATGAAAACAGTCGCTATCATCGAAGATCAGACGGCCATCCGCGAGATGCTGATTCAGGCGTTTTTTAACAACGAAGCTTACAAGGTGGTGATCGAATGCGGCGACGGCTTGCAAGGCTGTGAACAATGTATCGAGCAAAAGCCAGATTTTGTCATCCTCGATGCGATGCTACCGAAGCTCAACGGCACCGAAGTATTACGCCGATTCGCAAATGAAATCCCCGAGACACGCGTTCTCATCTTTTCCGGTTTTCAAACCCCTGGGCTCGTCCGTGAATTCCTCCAAGCTGGCGCGCACGGATTCGTCGAAAAATCAGCGCCCCTCGCCGACCTTAAAAAAGGCATTGAAATTGTCTCCAGTGGAGGCAGCTATTTTGGCCCCGAAGTCGCACTGCTGCTCCGCGAAGCAATGACCGATCCGAAATCAATCCAGTCAGGCATTAACATTTTAACCAAGCGTGAACGCGAAATCCTCAAACTGATCGCTGAGAGTAACAGTACACGAGAAATCGCGGCCAAGCTAAGCATCAGCCTCAAAACCGCTGAGAATCACCGTACCAATCTGATGCGCAAGCTCGACCTACATGACGTTGCCAGCCTTACGCGCTGCGCGATCAAAAACGGCTTAATCGTGGTGCAAAACAATTAACTCTGCTCATCGCTCAAGTCCAGCGCTGCCCGTAGCCGGTCTACCAAAATATCGACTAGCTGCGGATGCTCACCCAGTAACGGCGTGCGCACTGCCGAGCGCAGTGTATGCTGCGCGATCAATCCGTCACAAATCTCCGCAACATCTCCACCGGCGCCAGCATGCCGGCCTGGCAACAAGAAGAACAACGTCACAATTACATCCGCGGCAGCCCATCCATCCAAATGCGCAACTCGCTCTAACAGTGGTTCGTTAAAATCATACTCGATTCCCTCACGGCGTTCCATCGAGCACGCCGCCACTGCCGCCACTTCCGTTTGTAGCAGTTCCGCCAGTTGAGCTGCCACTGCATTGCGTACCTGATTCACCACTTGCGCAGGTGTGCCGTGATCCACCAGCGCAACTCGCGGATGCGACAACCCCGCAGCCTGCATCGTCAGCCGGACATGATCCGCAAGCATCTGAGCTAGACGTATATCTGGAGCTGCCGTGTCCACACCCGCTAAGGTATCCGCTACCGCTACCTGCAAGTCCGGAGCCGACTCCCGCGCCTCCGCAATCAACTCTGGCAAATAATCCGTAATCGCCCGGCTCGGCCCAAGGAATAGTGGCACAAAAACAAACTTTCGCGCCCCCGTTGCGACCAATCGTCGCAGCGTCGGCTTGACCACGCACGCAGCGACTCCATCCAAATCCGATACCGGAACTTTGCTCGAATGTAACAAGCTAACCGGTTCAACCTTTAACCCAACACGATCGGAAAGTTGCGCCGCTAGGCCACGCAAAGCGAAAACCGAGTCAGCTCGAAGCGAACCATTATCAATCAGAAAAATATAAGGAGATGTTGTCATTTCAAAATAGCAAAGGCCATAAATAGTGCGACTGAGCCAAAATAATACCAAGAAGCAAAGGAAAATGTTTGCGCGTTACAAATCATACTACCAGATTCTTTGACTTATGTATAAGATGCTACGATTTGCCTTTCCTTTAATTCTTGCTGCATTCGTCCTTTCTGGTTGTCGAAAACAACCACCCACCCCGCTCACAGACAGTGCCATGGGCAGCGGTTCTGAATTCGGCAATGGTGATGACCTCATTCCATCAGGCATGGACTCAGACTGGGGTAACGACGGCGACCTAGAACTCCGCGACGGCGACGAAAGCATCGACCTCGAAGAAGGCACTTACAACGGCCGTCAGATGGTGCGCGGCGTACTTAAAGAGGTTTACTTCGGCTTCGACTCTTCTTCCATCTCGCCGTCCGAGCGCTCGAAACTACAAGACGCAGCCGACCATCTTGCATCCAACCCAAGCGATGGGCTTCTAATTGAAGGCTACTGCGACTGGTATGGCACCGAAGATTACAATCTCGCACTAGGTGATCGTCGCGCCAACAGCGCCCGCGAATACCTCAACACACTCGGCGTCAGCGGCGATCGGATCGATACGCTCTCCAAAGGCAGTCTCGAAGCAACTGCTGGACTATCGAAATCCGAGTCAGGCCAAGATCGCCGCGACGAGCTAGTCATCCTCAAATAAACGAAAATTTTTAATCTTTAAGGCCGTTCATCTCGAACGGCCTTTTTTTGTGCCTTGCCGCCAAGACCACTCTATTGACGACAGCAACTGCCATACTAATATCCGAGTAGTCACCTTCAACCACTTACCACTAGACAGACTCCACGCGCATGCCCAAACAACACAACAACACACAAGGTACTCCCGATTGGTCTGAGTTTGGCCAGGGCCTGTGCTGCGGGAGCGGCATCGGCGAACTAATGGACGACCTAGGCCACGCGCTCGCAGCAGGTGGCGACAAAGTGCACATGCTCGGCGGCGGCCAACCCGCGCATATCGCCGAGATGGATGCACTCTGGCGCAAGCAGATTGAGGAGATTACAGCCACACCTGGCGAACTGGAACACATGCTCGGCAACTATGAGCCGCCCGCAGGCTGCACCAGCTTTCGCCAAGCCATCGCGGATCTCTTCCGCAAGGAGTTTGGCTGGGAGCTCTGTGCTGATAATGTCGCCATCACCATGGGCGGGCAAAGCGCTTTCTTCTGCTTGTTCAATGCCTTGGGCGGACGCTTTGCCGACGGACAACAAAAGAAAATTCTGCTGCCACTGGTCCCCGAATACATCGGCTACGCGGATCAATCTGTCGGCGGTTCACTCTTTCGTAGCGTCAAGCCACGTATCGAATATACCGGCGAGCACGAGTTCAAATACCGCGTCGATTTCGATAACTTGGAAGTAGCCGACGACATCGCCGCCATCTGCGTGTCCCGACCGACCAACCCGACCGGCAATGTCTTGACGGACAACGAAATCGCCCACCTCGTACAACTTGCGAAGGATAATGATATCCCGTTGATTATCGACAATGCCTACGGTGCCCCCTTCCCCAATGTGATCTTCACCGAAGCCACGCCGCTCTGGAATGAGCATATCATCCTCACACTCAGCCTCTCCAAGCTCGGCCTCCCTGGCACCCGCACCGGCATCGTCATTGCCAAACCAGAGATCATCAAAGCCGTTGCTTCGATGACCTCGATCATGGGCTTGGCCAACACCAACATCGGTCAGGCAATCGTGCAACCCTTAGTCGAAAGCGGTGAAATTCTCCGCCTCAGCAATGAAGTGGTACAGCCCTTTTACCGTGAAAAATCCGCTCAGGCACAAGCCTGGGTGAAACAATATTTCGACACGCAGCTCAATTACCGCATCCACCGTAGCGAAGGCGCACTCTTTCTCTGGGCTTGGTTCGAAGGCCTGCCCATTCGCTCTCGCGATCTCTACGAACGCCTCAAAGCACGCAACGTTCTCATTGTCCCGGGCAACTATTTCTTTTTTGGTCAAGATGACTCTGATTGGAAGCACCGCGACGAATGTATCCGTATCAACTTTACCATGCCTGCAGAAGACGTTGAAACTGGCATTCGCATCATCGGCGAAGAAGTCTCTAAAGCCTACGCCGAAGGCAAGTAAGCAAGCTCCACCAACGAAAAAGGTGGGCCCTGTGGGATTGGTGCCTGCGGCATCTCTGCGAGACCATCGCAAGCGATGTCCCATCTCCGCTTCGCTACGTTAAACCCACTGCGCGGGTTCTTCATCCCAACTTCGCTGCGCTCATAGCCGGCACCTCTTCGAGGTGGTGGGCCCGGTGGGATTTGAACCCACGACCAAAGGATTATGAGTCCTCTGCTCTAACCACTGAGCTACAGGCCCGCTTGGAAAGTTTTGAACAAAAAGGGGTTTATTCAGGCGCGTCGAACTTTTTCGCAGGGGACTTCCATTCTCAAGGCATTTCCTGCGGCAAGGGTTAAACATACCGGCCGCGAAAAACCTGCGTCAAGCCGAGCACAAGAGGGTTGGTGATTTTAGTTTAACAAATTTAACTACAGTCAAACCGAGCGCGCCCAAGACACTCGGCTAGAGCAATGCCGCAAACGCTGCTGCCGCTGCCGAATAGACCGAGCTACCTGCTTGCGCCGTGATTGTGCTGCCCGCCTCGGCTTGACAAAAGCGATGCTCAAGGGTGCCTAGATCGCAGCTAAGACTGCCCGAAGCCGCACGCATCGCTGCCCCCAGAGCAACTGAGCCACTGACTGCGAGACGCTGTACCTTAGCTTGAAAAATATCGGCGATGACTTGCGCAATCGCATCATTTTTCGATGCGCCGCCAGTGAGATAAATCACTTCAGGCTGCAACTGCATCCAGTCTGTGCGCTGTTTCATGTTAAGGAATTGCCCTTCAACGCAGGCGCGTATCGACGCGTCGGCGTCCGCCCAGTTTTCGAATGCTTCGCTGCCTTTTAGAATCGGCGCAGGGAGATCCACCCGCGGGCTGGTTTCGGGGCGAAAGAACGGCAGCATATAATTGCCATCATTGCCACTTGGCGTGTTGGCCAAGGCTTGGGTGAACTGATCCCAGTCGTAGTCGAATTTATCTTTCACCGCTTCACGGGCAAGCGAGCCGTTGACGAAGCATTGCAGCGACATCGAGCCACCGCTGGGATTGCCAAAGACGTGACCACAGCCAGCTGGGTCAGCGACCACGCTTGGCATTGCGGCAAAAAAGGTATCGGAGGTGCCGAGCGAAACGACCAGTTTACCAGGGCGACTCGCGCCCATACCGACGAGGCTGCTAGGATTATCTCCGGTGAAGATCGTCACCGGGACCTCGGCCGCAAAACCGTATTTTTTGGTAAAGTAGGCGCAGAGGCTACCGACGATAGTGCTGCCAGGTTGAACAGCAGGCAGCTTGTTAAGCAGGTCAGGAGCCGTGGCGTCGAGCAAGTCTAAGTCCCAATCCCAAGTGTCGATATTGACGAGGTTCATCCCTGCTCCGTCGCCCGTATCGATCGGCGCATCGGCACCAATCAAGACACTACAGAGGAACGAACTGACTAGATGAATACGCGCCGTCTGTGCATACGCAGCTGGATCATTTTTATAGAAGCGGCGTATCTGCGGGCCAGTGAAACGCTCGATCGCAATCGAGCCCGACTTAGCACAAACAAACTCCTCGCCGCCAAGGGCCGCAGTCATTTCACGACATTCCTCACCTGTAGAGCTGTCCATCCAAATGGGCGATGTCGCCCGCGACAAAGTCGGCCCGAGTTGCTCGGCGAGTGTCTGATGCTCGCCGAGTGTATCAATCGCGGTGAACCACTGGTCGTTCAAATACACCGAGCCGTGTTGCTGACCGGCACCCGAGATCGCCCGCACCTTGGATAAATCGCACTGCTCTGTTAGCTCTTCGAGCAACATCTCGAGCGCGTCGAGCCACATACGCGGATCCGTGTGCACCTCGCCATTTTCGCCACCTGGGATAAATCCAGAGGGAGCGTTATATTGGGGCAGTTGCTCGCCGAAGTTGACGGATGCTTCGGCGACAATCGTGCCGCTATCAACGTCAATGATCAGTGCAGAGCAGCTTTGCGTAGAAGAATCGAGACCGAGTGCGTAGGACATTTTAAAAGTATTTAAAAAAGGCTGTGATTTGGACAAAAATTAATCCTAACCTTGATTACTTAAGACGCTGCTAGGCGAAATTAAGAGAACGATCAAGATTAGGATTAAAAATTAAGATTACCGAACTTAAATGAATTCGTTCAACAAGTTCTCCATACGCTCCTGACGGCCACTACCTAAGATTGGCTCTGGGTTGGAGAGTGCATATTTCTCAAGCTCTTCGAAGCCGACTTCACCCGCTTCAACTTTCGCTCCTATGTCTTGATCGAAGGTGCTGTAGCGCGCCTGAACAAAGTCACTCATGCGACCATCCCTACGAATTGCTGCCGCGACTTTGAGTCCACGAGCAAATGCATCCATACCACCGATGTGAGCGTGCATGAGATCGATGGGCTCGTGTGATTCGCGACGACGCTTGGCATCGAAGTTGAGTCCACCGGTGGTGAGACCACCCATCTCAAGAATGCAGAGCATCACTTGCGTGGTCAGGTAGATGTCCGTTGGGAATTGATCCGTATCCCATCCGATCAACTCATCACCACGGTTGGCGTCAACGCTACCCAGCATGTTCGCATTGTTACAAACAGTGAGCTCGTGCTCCATTGTATGCCCCGCAAGTGTCGCGTGGTTAGTCTCGATGTTGAGCTTAAAGTGATCCATGAGATCGTACTCACGCAGGAAGTTCAGGCAAGCAGCTGCGTCCGAATCATACTGGTGAGTGGATGGCTCGCGTGGTTTTGGTTCGATGTAGAATGGACCTTTAAAACCGATTGCCTTAGCATGGTCGACTGCCATGTGCAGAAACGCGCCAAGGTGGTCGAGTTCACGCTTCATGTTGGTATTAAGCAATGTCGAGTAGCCTTCACGCCCTCCCCAGAAAGTATAGCCGAGGCCATCGAGTTCGTTGGTGCATTCGAGTGCCTTCTTCACCTGCGCTGCTGCGTAAGCATACACCTGTGCATTCGGTGAGGTCGCACCGCCTTGCGAGTAGCGAGGATGTGAGAAAAGACAAGCAGTGCCCCATAGAAGTTGCACTCCTGTTTCTTTTTGCTTCAGCTTTAGCTTGGCAACGACTGCGTCGAGCGCTGCGTTGGATGCCGCCAGATCGTTCAGTTCCGGAGCGATATCGCGATCGTGCCAGCAGTAGTAATCGATGCCGATCTTATCAAGGAATTCAAAGAAAACATCGACGCGTGACAATGCATTTTCGACGGAATTGCTGCCGTCATCCCAAGGCATTTGTGCAGTGCCGCCACCGAAAGGGTCAGCCAACTCATTACGCATCACATGCCAGTATGGAGCCGCGAAACGCAGGTGATCCTTCATTGACTTGCCGTCAACGAGTTCGCTCGGGTTGTAATGTTTAAACGCCAAGGGATTCTTTGACGAAGTGCCCTCAAATTGAATTTTATCGCAGTCGAAATAGTGCATAATTTTGTCGGTATTTACTTTGAATGTGTAGTCATAAAACCCGCATTATAGCCTAAAGCATCACCAGACTAAACCGTATATTGCGTATATATTCTGTTGATATGCGCCATCTGCTGCTATTAAACAAATGTATGGCAAAACAAATAGCGATTGTAATGACGGAGGTATTTCTGCGGCGCTTAACGCCGTCGTTGATGCCATTCGTACGTCACCAGCATGACTTCCGCATTGTTAGTATTCACCGTCCGATTGAAGAACTGCGCGATTTGTTAACCGAACTAAAGCCCAGCGTACTGATCACCGAATGGCTGCCTGATGTAACCGAGGCACTGCTCGAACTACGACTACCGACCGTCATTGCCGATACCGATCAGCACTATCCAGGCGTCACCAGTATCGACGTCGACGATTGGCAGGTCGGCGCTGAGGCGGCCCGTGCATTTGCTCAGGCGGGCTACCGAAGCTTCGCTTGTCTCGGTAATTTGACCCCTTATTCCGAGCAACGCATCCAAGGGTTTCGTCGCGAACTGAGCGATCAAATGGCATTTTCGATCCATCAAGAAGCTGCATTTAAAGAGGCACGTTACAGTGAAGATTTTGCACAACCCCACCCCAGACTGCGTGCATGGCTGGAATCCCTACCGAAACCAGTTGGCATCTTTGCGGTGCATGATCCGCTTGGACGATTCCTGTGCGCTGCCTGTCGAGGAATGGGAATTCGAGTGCCGCAAGAAGTCGCCGTGATTGGGGCCAACAATGATGCCCTGGTGTGCGGATTAAGCTACCCGATGCTTTCCAGTGTATCGATCCCATGGGATACGATCGGAGCAGCGGTCGGCGAGGCCCTACGCGCTATACTCGCAGGTGAAGCGCCTCCAACTCAACCCGTTCGGGTACCTTCGGGGGGAGTCGTATTGCGCCATTCCGCGAATCACCTCGCGGTTGAAGATCCGCTCTTGCGGCGCGTCATGTCTTATCTCTCTGAGCGTATCCAAGATCCCATTACAATCGAGAGCCTATGCGCAGAATTGCGGATTGCTCGACGTGGCCTAGAAAAGAAATTCCGAGAATACTATCACTGCAGTCCCTGGGAAATGCTTTGTCAGCTTAGAATCACCCGCGCAAAACAGCTGCTATCTGATACCAACCACCCCATATCGATGATCTCCGAACTCTGCGGGTTTAACGACCCAGAGCGTATGGCAGTGGTGTTTAAGCGCATCGAAGGCATGGCACCGTCAATATTCCGCAAAGGATCCATGCCACAGTCATCCAAACGTCAAAGCCTGTGAAACAACCGTGCTGGAAATCTGGTATCGCTCTGCCCACACACACTTAGTGGATTGATTGCCGCCGATAAAAACACCCCAGTTCCATACCGCACTTTTGACAAAGCTTCAAACACCTCCACAGTGTTGCCATTATGCCCGATACATCTGACCAAAAATCACTCGACTCATTCCGTTCCTCGCTGGACGCCAATTACGAATGGCCCGCTCTCTATCCGTTTAAATTCATCGTGCCCAAAGCACACACGGAAACAGTACTCGCACTGTTTGCCGATGATCCGGTCCGTGCTAAGGAGTCTTCTAGCGGTCGCTTCACTGCTTATACGATGGAGATGCAGATGAACTCCAGCAATGAAGTGATCGCGATCTACCAGCGAGTCACGCAGATCCCAGATGTGATCTCACTGTAAGTTTAAAGCCATCTGGAATAGATCTCAAGCGACGCCGCTCCCATCCTCATGCGCCAAAAATCACTCTCTCACCTCACCTATGCAAGTTACCTGTGTCTCGCCAGCATTTTTGGCTTGGTCGCTTGCGCCGAAAAAAGCTCAACGCCAATAAAAACCGCCATGCCAGACTCTGATCAAACTTCTCTCGAAATCGCCAGCTTTGGCGCAGGTTGCTTCTGGTGCGTAGAAGCTGTCTTTGAAAATCTGGACGGCGTGCATGCGGTCGAATCCGGCTATATGGGTGGCGAAGTCAAAGATCCCACGTATCGCGAAGTATGCACTGGCAGCACAGGCCACGCCGAGATCACTCAAATCAGTTTCGATCCTGCCGTGATTACGTATGAAACACTACTCGACTGGCTGTGGCGCTCACACAATCCCACCACATTAAATCGCCAAGGTGCGGATAGTGGCACCCAATATCGCTCGGCTATCTTCTACCACAGCGATACCCAGAGGGCCAGCGCTGAAGCATCTAAAGCTGCCGCGCAAAAAGATTTCGACGCTCCAATCGTGACTGAGATCACCGCCGCTGAGACCTATTACCCCGCAGAGGACGCTCATCAGGATTACTACCGATTAAATCAATCCGCACCATATTGCCAAATGGTGATCCGCCCAAAGTTAAACAAGCTCGGCCTTGAATAATCGCGGCCGATTGCTTTAGTCTCAATTGCATGGCAGCCAACAAACGCGCAAAGAAGAAGCTCAGCTCCACTCGCAAGCGAAGCACGTCGCACAAACGTGCAAAGTCTAAATCGGCTGCTCGCAAGCCGATCCTGTCCAAGCTGCGCTACCTGCTAGTACTTGGAGTGGTCGCACTCATTGCGAGTTACTATTTTGGCTCGTTTGCATTACGCGCACAGATCGAGCGCGCTGCGATCCAAGCAATCAATGTCGTGCGCTCACCAGAATGGCTACCGCGTCCCATCACCAGCCTACTGAACTTGGCCTACGATATCATCCCGGGGAGTCAGGGACTGGTGGTCGAAGGCGGCGAACTCGGACACGAGGAAACGCCGCTGATTGCCGGTCTGCCCAGATCAAACTCGCCCGTCCGCGTGCTCCGCAACAACAGCTATATCAACCTGTTTGACGAAAAAGAACGGCAAACCAGCTGTATCGCATTCAAGCTCAGTGGTCGTGACCGCCAAGATTCGCCAATTCCCGACGATTTTTTTGAAGACCCGCGCATTAAACAACTGGGCGTGCGCAACCTACGCTTAGGCCACTGGCAACCTCACACAATCGCACCAGCGCAAGCGCTAGCAGCGGAGTTTGGCCCAGTCGGTGCCAACGAAGCGTGCTTAGTGACCAACCTTGCACCGATGTCGGCGGCATTTAGTTCAGGCCTATGGCAGCGCCTGATCTACGAAATCACGGTCACCTATCCACAACGTTTTGGCGAAACGTGGATCTACCTCGGACCGGTGATGCGCACGCAAAGCTCCAAGCTTGATTCTGGTGTGCCAATTCCTGATAGTTTTTTCGCGATCGTATTTGACCTAACTGCAGCCGGCGGCCTGCGAGCGATCGCCTTTCTGGTGCCTCAAGACGCCACAGATACCAAACTGCGTAATTACATCACCTCAATTGCCCAAATCGAGACACACACGGGCTTAAAATTCCTGCCCGACGTCGATTACCATGCGCAAGAAGTGCTCGGCTCAGCAATTAGCCCGCAACTCTGGTAGCACCAAAGCGACATTTCTGTCAGTAAAGGAGCGTGGGCGACCCGCCCACGGCACAAGACGTGGGCGGGGTCGCCCACGCTCCTTTGCCATACTGATGCAAGTGGCGACTCGTCCACACTCCTGGCAGAGACTCCAAGTCTCGCTCCTTTAAGCCATACAACTTTGCAAAAATAATAGTTTTTTATAACGTTATTTCCATGCCACACGAATTTCTAAATCCGTGGAGTGAAGTGGAGATGCATGGCTCGGACCTACCGCACTGGCAACAGGACTCAGCACTTCAATTTGTCACCTTCCGATTAAAAGATTCGCTGCCGCAAGGAAAACTAAGCGAGTGGACAAATCGCCGTAAAACTTGGATGCATCTACACCCAGAGCCATGGGACACTGCTACACAAGCGACCTACCACCGAGAATTCACTCACCAATTCGAGCACTGGCTAGATATGGGGCATGGTAGCTGTTGCCTCAAAAAACCGAACAACCGAAAGATTATCGCGCAGGTGTTGCAACATGACCACGGAACGCGGGCGGAACTGATCAGTTGGATCATTATGCCAAACCATGTGCACCTGCTATTCCAGCCGATGTATCCGATCAAAGACCTACTTCGCAACTGGAAGAGCATTAGCGCGAAGCAGATAGGTAACGGACCCATCTGGCAGCGAAACTACCACGATACGATCCTGCGTAATGGTCGACATTTTGAAGCCGTGGTTCGTTACATTCGAAACAACCCCGCGAAGCTCGCAACTGGCGCGTTCACCCTCTGGGAGAGTGAACGCGCCAAGCCCACGCTCCTTTATCTGCCCCAACGCACGTGGGCGGGTCGCCCACGCTCCTTTGCTAATACGACTTCGCGAAAATCACACGCTTACCGGGCTTGCCAGTGAATACACAAGCCACCTCTTCTTTAAGCGACGCATTCGGAATACAGCGCACGGTGACTTTGTATTGCTTCGAGATTTGGTCTTCGAGCTCAGGCTCACAGCAAAAGCCCATCGAGGCAAAGCCACCGTGAATCTCTGGCTCCTTTTGATTCTTCGGGGTGAAGAATTCGACGAACTCTGCCTCCGTAGTGATCTCGCGGGTGTGCTCCTTGCGGAACTTCTTGGCCTTGGCGAGCATGCCGTCTTGCATCTCATCTAGCAGGCTCGCGATGTTGCCGACAAATTTATCTTTTCCAAGTGATTGCTTATCCTTCGGCGCTCGGTCGCGACGGCCGACCATCACATTGCCAGCCTGGATATCTCGTGGCCCGACTTCAACGCGAACCGGTATGCCCTTCTTGATCCAGTTCCAGGCCTTTTCACCGCCACGCATATCACGATCGTCAAACTCGACTTTCACAGGCGCACCCATGTAAGTCTGCGCTTCGAGAGCTTGCTTCAAGTCGAGGCAGTAATCGATCACTTCGGCGCGGGTCTCTTCCTTCGGCGTGAATGGAATGATAACCACGTGCGCGGGCGCTATGCGCGGCGGCAGCACCAGACCATCGTCATCGGAGTGCGTCATAATCAAACCGCCGACCAGACGAGTGGATACTCCCCATGAAGTCGTCCAGGCAAATTCCTCTTTACCTTCAGCGCTCAAGTATTTGATGCCACTGGACTTGGCAAAATTCTGCCCAAGGAAGTGCGAGGTGCCGGCTTGCAGTGCCTTACGATCCTGCATCATCGCCTCAATCGCATACGTTGCATCGGCGCCAGGGAAACGTTCCGCAGCAGTCTTCTCACCAGTAATCACCGGCATCGCCATGAAATTTTCCGCAAAGTCGGCATACACCTCGAGCATTTGGCGCGTTTCGCCAAGCGCCTCTTCAGCGGTGGCGTGCGCGGTGTGCCCCTCTTGCCAGAGGAACTCAGCAGTGCGTAAGAACAAACGGGTGCGCATTTCCCAACGCACGACGTTGGCCCACTGATTAATGAGCAGCGGCAAGTCACGGTAGGATTTTATCCACTTAGCAAACAGTTCGCCGATGATGGTCTCGGAGGTCGGCCGTACGATCAGCGGCTCTTCGAGCTTGCCCGCGGGCTGAAGTTTGCCGTCGGCATCGGCTTCGAGGCGCGAGTGTGTAACGACCGCGCATTCCTTGGCGAAGCCATCGACATGCTCCGCCTCCTTCTGTAGATAGCTCACTGGAATGAAGAGCGGAAAGTAAGCGTTTTTGTGACCGGTCTCTTTAAAACGACGGTCGAGATCGGCCTGAATATTTTCCCAGATCGCGTAGCCCCAGGGCTTGATCACCATACAGCCGCGAACCGGCGAGTTCTCGGCGAGATCGGCGGCCTTAATGACCTGTTGATACCATTCCGGATAGTCTTCGTCGCGGGTGGGAGTAATTGCAGTTTTTGCCTGTTGTGCCATGAAGCATGGAAGCAAATACGCCAAGCCCTGCGCTGCAATGCCAAACTGCTACCACCCTCCTGTCGCCCGCTCTTCGCCGAGCCAACCGCCTTTCACAATATCAACCAGTGGCGCGACCGCTTCGGGAAAGAATTTCATCAAAATAAAACTGAGAATCAGAATCACGATAAAAATAACCAGGCCTTTACCGGCGCTCTTGAGTAGCTTCAAACACAGCACAAACAACACGAGCAAAATGAC
>JAQXBA010000032.1 GCA_029252625.1 Opitutia bacterium
TATCAATTTGCGAAAAGGGAGCGCGTGGGCGACTCGCGTAGCGTGCAGCTTATAGTAACTCCAATCCCTTTTCAGCAGTCGCCGTCCGAAGCGGAGCCCGTCAGGGTGTAGCTCGGCGAGGACGGAGTTATTATAAGCTGCACGCTACGAAATTTGACAAGAGACTAGTGAATTTCTCCGACCGGCCCGTCGTATTGCTCCGGCTTCTTACCGGTGCCCTCGACCATCAGCGCTCGCAAGTCGTCCATGTGATGCTGATACACCCCGCGTGGATCGACTGTATTGTCCTTACACAGCGAGACCGCCATACCCACAACTTCGCCCATCATACCGGTGGTGCGTTGCAGCCGCAGTGAACCCAGCGCTGGTCGCGTCGCGCTGACATTGCGACCGGCCATGAAGAGATTCGGCACATCGCGCGAATAGAGGCAACGGAATGGCATCCAATATGGCGTGGGGAATTTCGGCTGATAGCACTGCGCGATAAAGGCATCGCCCTCGAAACCTTTCACATACTCCGGATCAGGATGGTGGGTATCCATCGACCAGCTCAGCGGCACACAGCCGTCATCATATTCCACCGACAGCGCCAAATCAGTGCGGTTCAAAATGTAGTCACCCATCAAGCGGCGCGACTCCCGCTTACCGGAAATATAAGCCATCCACTTGATCGCATGCGTCGGATAGCGCTTTTCGATGTTCTTCACCTTATCCCAGGTTCCATAGGCAGCCCGCAAGTTCCAGTCGCGAATGTATTCGCCCTTCGCAAACGGATCGTGCTCGTAACCACTCTCCCAATACCAGCCGCTGATCTTCTCAGACGGATCGGGCACCGGATATTCAGTCAAATCAAGCGCCCATGGCACACGTGGAAACTCGGTGGGCGCCCCCGTATCGGCCACAAACCAAAGGTTTGAGCGTCCCATGTGACCGTTGGTGGTGATCGCATAATCCGCACCGGAAAGGAAACCAACACTGCCATCGCCGGTGCAATCGGCAAACCACTTGCCCTGAAAGCTGTATGACTGCCCGCTGCGGATATTTTGCGCAACCACCGATACGATACGCTTGCCGTCCATCACCACATCGTTGGCACGATGATTAAGGAACAGCGACAGATTCGGCTCCGCGCGCACCAGCGTTTCGCGCATCTCATCCAGCGGGATGCCCGTCTCAAACGGCCCCTTGTGCCAATGCTTTTCCTCTTCCGGCGAAAGTTCACGCACCACGTTGCCGATATTTTCATAGGGCTTGAAACCTGCCTGCCCGTGCACATTCACGCAGACCTCGGAACTCGCATTACCCCCCAGCACCGGCCGATCCTGAATCAGCGCCACCGTGCAGCCCAAGCGCGCCGCGCTGATCGCCGCAGAAGCGCCGGCAATACCGCCACCGACAACGACGAAGTCATACTCCCCCGCTGGTAATGGTTGCTCCGAAATACCGAGTAAGTCCCGGCGCCAGGCCGCAGGTGCCAAGTCATCCGGAATCGCATCCAGATCCTGCGACAGCAAAATCGCGTCGCAGCGTCCGGCGAATCCGGTTAAATCCTGTAGTTTCAGCTCAACCGAACCGCTGGCCAAATCGACCAGGCCGCCGTCCTGCCAATGCCACTCTGCCCCCTCGTTGCCGAAGGTGGCTTCCAGCGCTGTGCCATTGACCACGACTTTGAAAATACCCGGCGTGCCATAGGCGCGTTTCGCGTCCGAGGTGTCCTCAGTTTTCCAAGGAGCCACCCAGTCGCGGGTGCGCACCCAGACGCGATATTGTCCCGCCGACTCAAGGTCGATGGAAGTCACCGCATCCGCCACCGGAGCAGCGAAGCCATGTGCCAACAAAAACGGCGATCCCATCTGATCCATAAACTGTTGGTCATTCTTCCAACCACCATGGTTCTCAAAGCTTTCGGCCTCGACTAGAATCGGCTGGGCAGCGAACGCGGGTAAAGTCGCCACAGCAACAGGGAGTAAAATTGATAATGGAATCTTCAACATACCCGCACTTTAGCATGTGCTACGCCTCCAGCGCTAACCCGCTGGTTGAAAAGACTGACCATGAGGTTGAATTAGAAGAAAGTATGAAGGTGGAAACGTATGACGAAGCGCGAGTGTCTACGATTTTCGGTTGATGAAATCAAACGCCCCTGCGTAGCGTGCGCTTCGTCACTCTCACTATCACTCCGTGCGCAGCACGGCCACTCTCACTCGCCGCAGCGTCCTCACTCCCTGCTACGCACGGCTACCGCCATCTCGATATTGACTCGGCGACATGCCGAACTGCTTTCTGAATCCGCGGCTGAAATGCGTCGGCTCTGAATAACCAATTTCTGCAGCGATTTCGCTGATACTGCCCGCGCCATCGCGCAACAATTGTGCACCGCGTTGGAGGCGTAGCGTGCGCACGAAAGCCTGCGGAGCCTGGCCGGCCATGGCCTTCAGTTTCAAATACAATGCCGAGCGACTCATATACAAGGCTGCCGCTAACTCCTTCACATGGAAGTCCGCCTCGTGCATATTCTCCTCCACAACTTTAGTAGCATGCTGAAGAAACCTGTTATCAACAAAATCCCGCATACAGCAAGATTAGCACAGCCCCCTTACAACGCGCTAACCATGCCGTGCAGAACTCTGACCATCAGGTTGAATTATCGGAAAGTATGAAAGTGGAAACGTATGAAAGTTCAAAAGTGAGCATCGTGCGGTTCTGGAAACTACGGTGGCAGTGCGTAGCCGAGATCGTAAGATCTTGGAGCAGTGCAATCGAGCAAACCAACCAAAGTCTCACGACTTAGGCTACGAAGGCAATGTGTAGCCGAGATCGTAAGATCTTGGAGCGGTGCAATCGAGCTGTGCAATCGAGCAAACCAACCAAAGTCTCACGACTTAGGCTACGAAGGCAATGTGTAGCCGAGATCGTAAGATCTTGGAGCGGTGCATTGGAGCAAAACAAACAAAGTCTCACGACTGTTCCGGTCTGCTACGCATCCAGTCTTCTCGCCTAGCGGCTCGGAACGGCTACGAGCCCCGCTCCCCGGGGATTGCCCACTCTCACCCATTCTCACCCACTCTCACTCGCCAAAGGCGGTCACTCGCCAAAGGCGTCACTCTCACTCCGTGCTACGCACGGCCACCGCCGTCCCGATATTGACTCGGCGACATACCGAACTGCTTCTTAAACCCGCGGCTGAAATGTGTCGGCTCCCAAAAGCCCACCTCTGCGGCGATTTCGCTGATACTGCCCGCGCCGTCACGCAACAATTGCGCGCCGCGCTTGAGACGAATCGTGCGCATGAAAGCCTGCGGTGTCTGACCAACCAAGGCCTTCAATTTCAAATACAAGGCCGAGCGACTCATATGCAGCGCAACCGCGAAGGCCTCCACATTGAATGCTTCGTCTCGCATATGATCCTCCATGGTTTCAATCGCGCGTATCAAAAATACCTCATCCACCGAAGTGACGGTCACTTCGGACGGCTCGACAGTTGCCGGCCCACGACTAAAACGCTCGCGCAGTAGACGGCGACTCTCCAGCATATTACGAATCCGCGCCTG
>JAQXBA010000049.1 GCA_029252625.1 Opitutia bacterium
GAGCTGATGGAAATGCTCGGCGGTGAAATGGAGGTGAAGCTCGCCGGTTCGGATGAGTGGAACACTTACGGTGAAGGCACTTCGTTTAATGTGCCGGGCAACTCTAAGTTTTCGCTCAAGGTGAAAGAAGGCGGCGCAGATTACTGCTGCACTTACCTCGATTAATCAAAATGGTCGTCGCAGTTCTGCGATTCGTTTTGATTGCGGCGGAACTGTGAGCGCGGCCTCCAGACCTGGCTGTCGATACATGCCGAGGCGGCTGATTAAATGAAGAAAGCCCTCCTTTCAGAGGGCTTCAAGTTGGTGACTGCATGTTCTGCGGAGCCTAGATGCCGGCTGTCGGGCTATATGACCATGCGGCCGGCTGTTAGATTGCGGAAAACTTTGGGACTAGCCCTCCGGCATTGCGGATGAATGGTGCTCGACAATCTTCCATTCCTGACCGTTCCAGCGGTAAACGTAGGTGAAGCGGGCTTGCACCGTTGTCCCGTCCGCAAAAACGAAGGTGTACACGCCGGAGTTGATCGCGACATTTCCGAAGGTGCGAACATTTGACTCGTCAATCGTGCCTTTCGGGCCTTTGGCGAGGAATGCGACGAAGTAGTCTTCGATCTCGACGTGATTGTGACGCACTTGGTTGGAGACGGTCGGCAGCAAGATGGCATTGGTCTCGTAGAGTGCGGCAACATTCTTCGGCTCACCTGTTTGGAGGGCAGCGTTCCATCGGTCGAAAAGTAATGTAATTTCGGTAGTATTCATGATGTAGTTGGTATGGATCAGGAGGAGGTCTTCAGAAGAGCGACCATTTAATGCAGTGCCGGTCGCTCTGCCACTAGAAGGTGAAGCTGTACTTCGCAAGCCGCTGGCCGATTTCGGCGGCGATGGCTTTTTCAGCTTCTTCGCCTTTGGCGGCAAAGGTCACCGAGAAGCGCACGAAGTTGCCGCAATCATCCCAGGGCACAGTGCTGATGAGCTCCTCGGTGATCAGCCACTGGCTGCAAGCTTCGCCGGATTCGAATTCCGTGGTTTTGCCGTCGATTGTCGCCGACTTAGGGGCAGCGACGTAAAGAAAGAAGCTGCCCTTGGGCTTTTTCGCCTCGAAGCCTGCACCGTTGAGCGCGTCGACGAGTAGATCCATGCGGCGTGAATATTTAGCAGAGATTTCTTCGGTGATCTGCGGGTTCGCAAGCGCGACGGAGGCCGCCTTCTGAATTGCGAGGAATTGGCCAGAGTCGGAGTTATCCTTCATGTCGGCGTAAGCTTGTACCACGAGCGGGTTGCCCACGACGAAGCCGATGCGCCAGCCAGTCATGTTGTAGCTCTTAGAAAGTGAGTGCAGTTCGATCGCGACGTCTTTCGCACCTTCGACTTGAAAGATAGAGATCGGCGTGCCTTCAAAAATAAGCGACGAGTAGGCTGCGTCTTGCAGAATGATCAGGTGGTTGGCCTTAGCAAAAGCGATGGCCTGTTCGAAGAACTCAAGTGTCGCCGATGCGCCAGTTGGGTTGTTCGGGTAGTTGAGTACCATGATCTTTGCTTTCGCGACGACGTCCGCTGGAACAGCGTCGAGCTCTGGGAGGAAGTCGTTCTCCTCTTTGAGTGGCATGTTGTAGACCTCACCGCCGAGATACTTGGCGTGGGTGCCGAGCACTGGGTAGCCAGGCGATGTCATTAGGACGACGTCACCCGGGTTGATGAAACAGGCCGGGATCATCGAAAGCGCAGTCTTCGAACCGATTGAGTGAAGGACTTCAGTGGTTGGATCGATGTCGTTCACTCCAAATACGGCGGACATGTATTGAGCGGCCGCGGCTTTGAAATCGTCGCCACCATTGTCTGCGTAGCCACGGTTCTCAGGCTGTGCAGCTGCGTCTTGGAGGGCTTTGACGACGATCGGGAATGCCATCTCGTCAGGCTCACCAACGCCCATGTCAATCAGTTCGACGTCTGGCTTCGCGTCTTTAGCGGCCTTCTTGGCGCGTTTGATCTTCTCAAACTTATAGATGGCAGTGGATTTACCGTATAGATTGCCGCCGATGCGCTCGGCGAAGAGTTCTTGGATGTATGAATCGCTCATGATTAATGACTAAGTGTGAATGGATAATGGCGAAATGCCGCAAGTTGAGTTTTGTTGAATGGTTAAGTTCTGATTATTATTGTGATAAAGTAGTAGGTGGACTTAATTTGTCTGCAATTTTGTTATGCAAACAATTCAATCGGTCAATGAAATGCAATCTCACGCGATCGGTCTGCGCTCTAGCGGCCGTCTGATCGGACTGGTGCCGACGATGGGCTGTCTGCACGAAGGACATCTATCGTTGATCGACATTGCGAAAGAGCGTGCCGATAAGGTCATTGTTTCGATATTTGTCAACCCCACCCAGTTTGGCCCCAATGAAGATTTTGAGCGTTATCCACAGTCACTGCAGGCAGATTTAGACAAATGTGCTGAGCGTGGCGTCGATATTGTGTTTAACCCGAGCGTAGCTGAAATGTATCCGCAGGGCTTCTCGACCTATGTGGATGAGCAAGACGTCGGCGCCGGACTGTGCGGGATTTCGCGGCCTAATCACTTTCGCGGGGTGACGACTGTGTGTCTGAAATTATTTAATATTACACGGCCTGATCTCGCGGTTTTCGGCCAAAAAGATGCGCAGCAATGCGCAGTCATCCAAAAGATGGTGACGGATCTCAACATTCCTGCCGAAGTGATCATCGGCGAAACCAAGCGCGCCGACGACGGTCTAGCGATCAGCTCACGCAATCGTTATTTGACCAATACGCAACACGAAGAGGCGCTCGGTCTTTCCAAGACGCTTATGATGGCGCAGAAGATGGTGCATGAGGATGGAGTCCGTAGCGTAGATCGCGTGGTGGCCGAGATCACGCATAATCTATCGATAGCCCGTTCTGTGCGGGTGATTTACGTGCAAATCGTGGATCGCCTGACAATGAAGCCTGCCAGTCGAGAGATCGAGCCAGGCAAGCATATGATCTGTGTCGCTGCGTGGCTCGACCAGACTCGCTTGATTGATAACATCGTACTTTAAAGAAGATATAATCTAGGAGTTAGAAGGGATCTCTCGGATCGTTTGTTTCTTCTTCCCGACCTTCTACCTACCAACTACTGCCTCCTCTTTATTACATGTCACAATCTTACGATGTCATCGTTATCGGCAGTGGAATCGCTGGCTTAAGTTTTGCCCTTAAAGTCGCCGAAGCTGGCCAACGCGTAGCGATTATTACCAAGAAGAATTCCGCGGAATCGAATACCAACTATGCGCAGGGTGGCATCGCGGCAGTCACCTCGCAGACCGACGATGTCGAAATGCACGTGGCCGATACTCTCGATGCCGGCGATGGACTGTGCGATGAAGCGTCGGTGCGCGAGATTTTGAGCGATGGCGCGGCGAGTATAGAAGAGTTAGCTCAGCGCGGCGTGTCTTTCACCCAACTGGATGATGGCACTGTCTCACTCGGCAAAGAGGGTGGTCATTCACAGCGTCGTATTCTACACGTCAAAGATGTGACGGGTAAAGCGATCGAAGACGCACTACTGCATGGCATCGCAAGCTCGGCGAACATTGATACTTTCGAGCATCACTTCGCGGTCGAGCTGATTACCGCGGCGAAGCTTAATCAGCCGGGTGCAGATCGCGTGCTCGGCTTGTATGCGCTCAACACTAAAACCGAGCAAGTAGAGACTTTTCAATCCAGAGTCGTGTTACTCGCAACCGGTGGCATAGGTCAGGTCTATCAATATACGACCAATCCATTTATTGCAACTGGCGATGGTATCGCGATGGCCTACCGTGCTGGTGTCGAGGTGCGTAACATGGAGTTTATCCAGTTTCATCCGACTGCATTTTATTCACGCGATTCGGATCGATTCTTAATTAGCGAAGCGGTCCGCGGTGAGGGCGCGATTCTACGCAACTTGAACGGCGAGGCCTTTATGGAGCGCTATGACGAGCGCAAGGATCTTGCCCCGCGTGATATCGTCGCACGGGCGATCGACTCGGAAATGAAGCAAACTGGAGCGCGGCATGTCTGGCTCGATACGCGTGATATTCCGCTCAAGAAGTTGCATGATCATTTTCCCAATATTTACGACTTCTGTCTGAAGCAGGGCGTCGCATTAGAAGAAGATATGATCCCAGTGGTGCCAGCGGCACATTATTTGTGCGGAGGTGTAAAAACCAATTTGAGTGGAGAGACATCCTTGGCAGGATTGTATGCCTGCGGTGAAGTCGCCTGCACGGGGTTGCATGGAGCAAACCGCTTGGCGAGTAACTCCTTGCTCGAGGCGGTGGTCATGGCAAATCGTGGAGCAACCGCAGTCGGGAAGTATCTGAAGACCTCACACGCAGTTGCGCTTGAATTGCCTAATTGGGTGGATGGTGATGTGCGCGACTCCGATGAACGTGTCGTGTTGCTGCACAATTGGGACGAAGTAAAGCGGACGATGTGGGACTACGTCGGCATCGTCCGCTCAACCAAGCGTCTCGAACGCGCGCGCACTCGTATTCAAGCCCTCGAGCGCGAGATCACCGATTACTATTGGAATTTCAAAGTCGACGAAAGCCTGTTGGAATTGCGTAACATGATCTTAGTCGCTGGCTTGGTAGTGGATTGTGCCTTGCAGCGCAGTGAAAGCCGCGGGCTTCACTACACCCTCGATTTTACGGATAAGGATGAGGCACTGGCGGATTCGAAGGTGCGCATGTCAGCTAGTTGATCTATATCATTCGGTACGAGTATTTAACTGTTTGTATGCCCATTCGAAAAATCTAGGTTAACTAAGTATTGAAACGCTTCTAAGGCTTTGGCAGTTCTTACTTTTTAATCTCGCCGCTCCGCCCATGCCGACCTTCACCAAGCAACTACAAGTTTCCGCAGCAGGAAAATCGACCGAAGAGTTTACATCTGCGATTGAAGCAGGCTTGCGCGAGTCAAGCTTACGCGAAGGCACGGTCACCGTCTTCTGCTGCCATACTAGCTGTAGTCTGGTGATCATGGAAAATGCCGACCCGTCCGCGCGGCGTGATTTGGAGAGATACATCGATCGCCTCGTGCCGGAGAATGATCCTGATTTTACGCATACTTACGAGGGCCCCGATGACATGCCGAGCCACATTAAGATGGCACTGACCCGCACCGCGGAAGTCATTCCGTTCGTCGATGGGCGGCTCTGTCTCGGCACCTGGCAGGGCGTGTTTCTCTGGGAGCATCGTGCGCGTTCGCACTCACGGCGTATCGTGCTGAGCTATCAGGGGGAGTAGGCTGATCATTGAGACGATTGGGGATTAAGGGCTTGGCATCCGCGATCTCGGCTGTATCAGTAGTTCTAATATGCCAATCAAATCAAGGCCCTCGATTGAATCAGTAGAGAGTATGCAATGCACCTCAGTGACCCGACGATTAATTGGGGTTTTACCGGGAGAAGGGATTGGTCCTGAGTTGATCTCAATTTGTCGTAGTGCTTTAGCGGTGTTCGCGGAGGAAGGCGGCTGCTTGTTTGAACTGCGCGAGGGCGGTAAAATTGGAATTGAGGCTGCGAATGAATCGGGCAAGGAGCTATCCGATGAGGTGATTGGCTTTTGCCAACAGGTATTTACAGATGGTGGTGCAATTCTTGCTGGGCCAGGGGGAGGTCGCTTTGTCTACAACATGCGCGAAACATTTGACCTGTATGTGAAGATGAACCCATTAACCTATTTTAAAGAGTTGTACGGTGCGACGCGTCTCAAGTTTTCTGACGATGCGGTTTTGGATATCATGGTGATTCGTGAGAATGGGCAGGGCTTGTATCAAGGATCCGCTCAAATCGAAGATGGGGGGAAGCGTGTACGTCATGAGTTCTTGTATACGGAAAAGGCGGTCATGCGTGTTCTGACCACTGCAGTTCGAGTGGCACAATCCAGGCGGAAGCGTCTGACTGTGATTGCGAAGCGAGGTGGTCTGTCAGAAGTGACCCGTTTGTGGTTTGATTGTGCGGAGCGTGCAGTGGCTGATAGTGGAGTTGAACTGACGACCTTGGATATGGACTATGCGGGCTATCGATTTATCGCGCACCCTGAGGAGTTTGACGTGGTGGCGATCCCCAATTGTTTTGGTGATATTCTCGCGGATCTGGGTGGCATTTTTATGGCATCGAGAGGGAATACATATGGGGCGAGTTTTGATGCGGAGGGCAATGGTGTGTTTCAAACAAATCATGGATCAGCATATGACCTTGCTGGGAAGGACATCGCGAATCCGGCAGGGCAACTTTTTTCACTCGCGATGTTATTACGTGATGCTTTCGGAATGCATAGGGAGAGTGCTTGCATTGAGGAGGCCGTGCGTCTCGCCTGGAAGTCCGGCTGCGTGACGGAAGATATTATGCAGTCTGGAGCTAAATGTGTGGGCACGCGTGAGATGGGGGAGGTCGTGCTCGAGAATTTGAAGGCTATTGTAAAACAATCTGTATCAGTTGAAGACCCTGTTCCTACTTGTTGATTGTCAGGAAGGCTTCCTTTCTGACCCGCACTTGAGTCCGCATCGTAATGTTGTGGAGGCTAAGGGAGCTCGTATTTTGCAGCACTGTCGTGAGTCTGGGTTTGCCGTCGCGCATGTGCATATGTCTGTTGACCCTACTGTTGATGATCGGATGGCGCATTGGAAGGAGTCTGGGCGGTTGACGTGTGAGGTCGGCTCCAAAAGTGCAGAGCCTTCATCATTGTTGAAACCTTTGCCTCAGGAGCCAGTGTTTTATAAGTCGGTTTTTAGCGCTTTTATTGAGCCTGAATTACTTACGTTCTTACGAGACGCAGCAATCGATGTCGTGTGGATTGCGGGCATACATACGCATACTTGTATTAGGCAGACGGCTTTAGACGCCTATCAGCATGGCTTTGAGGTCGTTCTGTGTGCAGATGTGCTTGGCAGTAATGAGCCGGCACTTGCCGCGCAGTCGTTGTTATATTTAGAAGATCGAGGGGTGGCATTGCAGCGTAGTGAGGACATGCTCACGGGGCAGAGTCGAGTGCTTTCACAAAGAGCGCTGGCTGAACGCGTCGCAGGTCAAATCTCGGCGGTTATAAATACGCCCTCGGAAGCATTTGATCGAATGGGCGCTATCGAGCGCCTTCAGGCTGTTGCTATTGTTTTGTCGAGGGAGGCAGAACGCTTCGCAACATTGATTGTAGATGAGACGCGCAAGCCGATTCGTATGGCACGCGAAGAAGTGAAGCGGAGTATTGATTTGTTGAATACAGTAGCCGACCGGATTAGTGCGGAGGATGCAATTGAAGTGCATGCCGAGGGGATGATTCGTTATTTACCTAGAGGTCTCGTTGCTTTGCTCACTCCGTGGAATAATCCACTCGCGATCCCAATTGGTCAACTTGCTCCGGCTTTGGTATATGGGAATCGCGTGGTATGGAAGCCCAGCCCACATGGTGTGCGAGTTGCGCGTGCGCTGGCGGTTCTTTTAGCTGAGTCTGGTGTGGGAACAGATCAATTAGCTTTGGTCGAAGGTGGTGCTGATGTCGGACTTCTGGTGGCAGGCCACCCTGCAGTCAATGCTGTCTCGTTTACCGGATCATGTGCTGCGGGGGATCTGTTGGCTGCGCGCTGTCATCAACTTGGGCGTGAGTTTCAAGCTGAAATGGGTGGTAATAATGGTGTGATCGTTTGGGGGCAGACGTTGCAGGGCGCTGAAACTTGCAGGCAGATCGCTCATGCCGCGTTCGGATTTTCTGGGCAGCGTTGCACTGCGGTGAGACGTTTGATTGTGCCTGAGTCTGATTTGGAAGCCGGCTTGCCGTGTCTTTTGGCCGCCGTGGCTAGCTTACCTTATGGAGATCCTTTGAGCGAAGAGACACTTGTTGGGCCGTTGTGCTCCACTGAAAAAGCGCGTCGTCTCGAAGAATTGGTAGAGCGGGCGCGTCCTCAAATGCGCTTGATTGAGCAACCGCATTTGTGTGTGGAGGGGGCGGTTTCGACTGGTCAGGATTATTTTCCTCCAACGATTTTAATCTGTGACGATCCTACACATGAGATTGTGCAGGAAGAATCTTTTGGCCCCGTTCTAGTGATTGAGCCAGTGCCTGATTTTGATCAAGCGCTTGAGCGCTTAAATGGCGTGCGTTTTGGATTAACTGCGGGGCTTGTTGGCGGAGATGGTCTGTGCCGAAGTTTGTTTTTGGCGCATGCGCAGGCAGGCATCCTTAATCTCGATTCGATCCATGCTGGAGCTGGCCTCGATATGCCCTTTGGAGGCTGGAAGGCCTCTGCTATGGGGCCTCCTCAGCATGGTGCTGCAAACAGGAATTTTTATACGAAACCACAAGCTATCTACGAAACCTAACACGAATTATGTTGAGAAAAAAGATTGATAAAATATTGAAGAAAAAAGCTGCGACTTGGGTGCAGGATGATGGTATTCAGACGCATGGGATCAGTAATCTTATCCGGTGGGCGAAGCGCTACAATACTTGGCGTTATGCCAAGCGTATTAAAGCGCATCAACGAGCGTATGATTGTGAGCTGGATGCTTTGATGCAGGGAAATGGTGCAACTGCTGATTTTAAGCCAAGCAACATTATGAAGGATGGTTGGGCGATTGATACCAGCCGCACGCTTCCTCACTTGTCTGAGTTGCTAGAGCAAGCGGGAGAGATCGTGAGTGAGCGTGGGGGGAAGACACATAGTGATGTGCAGCAACCCTTCTTGCGGAATATTATGTTTCCGGGAGACATGGAGAAATATCCAGCTCTGCTAGACTTTATTACCTCCCATGAAGTGATGGGAACTGTGATGGATTATATGAAGACGGTGCCAGTCTTTTCACAGACTCGGCCACCTGGTGTGCGATTTATGGAGTCGAATGACGCGTTGGATCCTGGTTCCGACGGGCCGTATCGAGCCAGCCAGTTTTATCATTTAGATGTTCATGATACGCCGTTGGTCTATGTGCTAGTGCTGATTGAGGACGTGACTATGGATGGAGGGCCTTGGACGTTTTTGCCCATGTCTACCTCGGATCGTGCTGTCGAGGCATTGCGTTACCAAGAAAAGGGGGTGCCTTATCGTGTGACAGATGAGGCCATGTATAATGTGGTTGATCCGGCAGAGGCGATTACGTTTGCCTACCCGAAGGGCACGGTGTTGTTCATCGATTCGAGTCGATGCTTCCACTATGGTAGTCGTAAGGCGATTGATCCGCGTTTCCAATTGATGTATGCGTATACTTCTGCGTGTCGTGCTGATTTCTCTCAGACATTCATGTCGCCGTTTTCCGCTCCGATTGATGAGAAGGACTCACGTCTCCGGAAGATGCTGTTGAAAAAGCGGTAGGCGGGGCAGACTACTATGTTCTTTGGGAAGAGATGGCGCCGTGCGAAAGTGCACCAGCATCCTGTGTATCGGGAATTTGTGTCTGCGGCGCAGAAGTGGCCGAAGCGGGTTGCGGTGCGTTCAGAGGGGACGAAGGTCAGATATCAGGAATTGTATGATCAAGTACAGTCTGTTGTGGCTCACCTGTCTGCGATCGAGCCGGCTGGGCCGATCGCGATTTGTCATCTTAAGGATCGGTTTTTACCGGCGTTATTATTTGGTGTTCTGGGGGCTGGGCGTGCTTACCTATATTTAGACCCCAATGATTCGGTGGAGCAGCACTTGGCGGTGTTGCGAATCTCAGGCTGTGCGGCCATCGTCGTGGATAGCAGTTTGAACAAGGGTTTTGGTTCAGTGTTGAATGATGTGTGCTTGATTTCGACAGAGAGTTGTCAAATCCGAGCGATTGGTGAGCTTAATCTGCCACCTGACCAGAGTGGTGGCATCTGTTGCTTGATTCAAACGAGCGGTTCGACGGGAGCCCCTAAATTAGTCGAGGTGCGCAGTGAGGCAGTGTTGAATAATGCCTCTCAGTTCAAAAAAACGATGCAGTTAGGCATTAAAGATAAGGTAGGTTGGTTGGCTTCTCCTAAAGTGGCTGCGTCAAATTCAGCGTTATATGGAGCGTTGTTAAACGGTGCCGCGCTCTGTCCTTTTCGTTTAATGAGTGGGAGTTTGGGCACGATGACAAGATGGATGAAATCGGAGCGGGTGACTTTGTTGCATATGACTCCGAGTTTGTTTCGTGCAATGGCGAGGTATAGTGATCGCACTTCTTTTACGAGGATACGCGGTGTGAAGCTTGGGGGGGAATCAGTCTACCCGATGGATTTGGCCTTGTTTCGCGCATCTTTCCCTTCGAGTTGCCGGCTTGTCAATGGACTTGGTATAAGTGAGGCGGGAGGCAATATCTGCCATTGTGATCTGACGCAGTACAATGCGGATGCTTCAGGGCTTTTACCTGTGGGCAAGGTGTTGCCTGGCTATGAGCTGGCTTTAATTGATGATCAGGGGCAACCAGTAGATACGGGGGAGGAGGGTGAAATTGTATTGAGGAGCAAATTGATCACTCATTCGTATCTAGGGGACAGGGGAGCCTCTAGCCGCTTTCATCAATTGACGGGGGGCCGAACTGAATTTCGGACAGGAGATTGGGGGCAATTAGATGCCACAAAGACTTTGTTTTTTATTGGACGTAAGGACCGTGTTGTCAAAATTCGCGGCTTTCGGGTGGATCTCAATGTGATTGAGGCTGAGCTGATATCGATTTCGGGAGTGAACACTGCGTTTGTTACGACTGAAGGTTCGGTTGAGCAGCCTGGCCTGATTGCATTTGTAGAAGCGATTGACTCCAGTGTTAGGGTGTTAGAGTGCTTGCGTGCTCTATTACCGGCTCAAATGATACCTAGCTGTTTGGAAGTGATTCGTGAGATGCCGCGAACCGAGGGAGGAAAGGTTGATCGGCAGGCTTTGCTGAATGGGCGTGGCGAGAGGAGGAGAGCCGACTTTGTGGCACCTCAAACGCAGACTGAAAAAGCCTTGGCTGAACTGATACAAGAGCAGTTGCCAGAGGCCGAGATTGGTGTGTCTAGTGACTTTTTTAAGTTAGGTGGTGATTCACTAAAAGGGCTCGAGCTGATTGCGCGTATAGCTCAACGTTTGAATTGGAATATTAGCCCAGCTTGGTTGATCAAACACCCTACGATTGAGCGTATGATCGAGGGGATTTCGAGCCCTTCAAATCAGCTAGTGGAGGAAGTGACATCGCAATTTCTGGTAGAAGTAATATGCTTAAGAGATGGGGATGAATCTAAGCCCTGGTTGGTGTTTCCTGGTGGATTTGCTGGTGCTGACGAGCTACTTGTTTTTACACATGTTTTTTCTGAGATAAATGAGGGACCCGCAGTGTATGGTGTTAGAATGTCGTTCGGTGCCTACTGGGAAGCTCTTCCGGCTAGTTTTGAGGCGATGCAACGAGAAGTTGAGGATGCGTTGGTGGCATTCTTTGCTGGGCGTCCTTTTAATCTCCTCGGTGAGTGTGTCAGCTGCTCACTCGCTTTATCGGTCGCAGCTTCGTTGAAAATACCTAGGGTGTTTCTGCTCGCCCCTACGACGGGTGTCGGGCGTATTGATGACAGAAGCCCTGGCCATGAGAGTATAGACCCAATTAAGCGTCTGTATTGCTTGTTGAGAGCCGCGAAGCCTGATCTTTACTTCGGGAAGGTGCATTTGATCAGTTGTGCTGAAGAGCAGTCGGGCGTGAGTGATTATATGTACTGGTGGTCGGGCGCGCTCAAGTCTGCGAATGTGACATCTTCATTTAGCCCAGGGGATCATGAGAGCTATATCCGAGAACACCGCAAGGAGCTGTTGGCATTGTTGACTGAGCTATCTGGAGGTGAGAGCCGTTCCTAAAGGGCGTAGCCTTCGGAATCCACTCCGAGCAGGTTGGTGCTTGGTCATGGTGGCGTTTTGATAGTGCACCATTGGGGCGGTTTCCAGGCTTTTGCAGCATGAGGGTAACATTGATATGTGGTATGATAACATTTTTTCACCTCAGCGAGGATGCCTTGATCGCTCACGTGCTTACGTCCCATGAATCGATCTAGTTTGCTGATTCTCCAACTCGCAAAAAGTAGAGCGGCTGCGGTGTAATTAGTCGAATAGACGGTGCAGGGGCATGCGTCTCCCGATAGGGTGAAAAGTTGCAGCGGTGTCTGACTATGGGGGTGTAGTGTAGAGAAGTCTTCAGTTGAGTCGCTGTAATTGATGACTCGTAGTCAACCATTAGCTGCCCGATGCACTGTGCCATTGCGAGCCAGGGCCGAAAGCAGGCGGCTTCATACTGAGCATAGTTAGTCGAGGGGGAGTGCTTCAAAGGCAGGGTTCAGCCGCTGGTAGAGCGGATGTGCTTTGGCGTATTTGATATTCAGGGCGATGGGTGTCCAGCCTCGCTTCTGCCATGAGGTCCTCTATAGATCGAGGAGTGCATCCGAATCTCGAAATGAGCGCGTGGGGATGTCCTCGTAAAAGGTGTAGACCTTCATCAATTCTCGAAGTCTGACTATGCGTCTTCGCTTTCTTCGTCCTGAAACTCACCTTCTTGGCGTGCCAAGCAGTAGGAGTTGGGTGGTGCTAAACGTTGTTTTTGTTGAGTGCAGTCCAAGACTTCTTGATTGTCCTCATTAGGCCCCGCAGTTCGCGTTTGCTTTGCTTTTTGCGTGTTCGATTGATTAGTGCGTTGGGCCAAATAAATCGGATGGGGCCTAGCTGTTGTTTGTATTTTCGCTCGCGCTGCCTGAATATCAAGTAGTTGCTTCTAGCTAGCATTGCTTGAATCGTAAACTGGTATTTGTCTGTCTGCGGATCGATCTGAGCGATCTGTCCTGTGAGTTCTTCAATGCAAATGACTTCCCCTTTATGTGGTTCGTCGGCTTGTCCGACAGAGGTTTCAACGATCTTTCGCAGTAGTTGAATCACTTCGGGCTGAAAGGATGGCGAGTGGTCAAGGTGGGTGTTGAATGCGCCGTATGCAAAGGTGCATCTGAGCCAATACCCACGTTCGCTCTCAGAATTGTCGAATGACCAATCTTTCTGGTGAAAGAGGTAGGTCGAGACGACTTCTGGCATGACTGCTAATCGTATTTCGAAATTGTTATTGATTAGCCATTGGCTGTCGCCTGCTGAGAAGAACTCGTCGGAGAATGGGTGTTTTAGGAGGGCAGATGTCTTATACAGATTACTGGCGCTACTGCCCAATAAGGCGCGTTCCATAAAGATGAGGACACAGTCGTAAGTTAATCGTGCCGGGAATATGGTTGGTTCTTTGATCTGTAGCTCTCGAATCAACGTATGGATGGGCCATTCGATGCCTGTGAGTGGGTCTAGCTTAGGGCCGTCGGCTACGAATGAGGGTGGGCTGACAACCAGGTCGGAGCCGAGCTCTTGCGCTGTTGCGAGTAGCTTTTCTAGTCCATCTAGAGTGATGATGTCACCAATTGTTGAGAAATAGATATAGTCGTTACTTGCGGCTCTAACTCCATGATTCCACGATTCATACAGGCCTCGGGGGTGTTGTAATATCGTGACCTTAGAGCCCTCGAAGGCTTCTTTGATTGCATCTATGGTCCCATCTGTGGAGTAAGAATTGACAACGATCAACTCATCGACGTGCTTCAGCCAGCTTGCTGACTGCTCAATATGCTGACGTATCCGACCTCCGCAGTTATACGTGGGGAAGATCGCGGTGATTGGCAGCTTATTCTGAGATTCTGGGCTCATCGTCGGTGGCTGCTCAAGGCTCTACTTGAAGCTGTTGACGGCTCTGTTCGCAAGGTGATTGTGGTGGTGCATTATTTCGTATACCTGTGGACGAACACACCGTTTCTGAAGTTTGTAATAATGGAGTTTCTGTTCTTATCGTATAGGGATTCATGCACATAGAAACAGTCCAGACCGCAGATTTCTTTCACTATGATATAGCCTTTGTCTGCGAGCAGTTTTCTTAGGCTGGGCGTGGGGCGTTCAACTGTGATTGCGTTGATTTGATAAGCCTCAAAGTCGAAGTTTCTGAGCACGCGTTCTTCAGCGCCCTCGACATCTATAGACATGTAGTGGATTTCTTTTGGCGCCCCTGCTTCCTGAAGCACTTGATTCAATGTTTTGGTTTTGAGGCGTATCACTTTGCCGCTGCCATGCTCTACGGGAGTGTTGTCTAGTTCGTTGTCAACGATGCCCCCGATTAGGTCATTTAAAGCAAAGTCGACTTCGTGCTCTTTGTCATCCAGGCAGGCATGGACACATTTTGATGTTCTATTCTTTTTCAGTGATTCAAAAGAAGTCGGATTGGCTTCGATACAGATGCCTCGCCAGTCTAAATGCTTCTCGAGCATGTAGGTGTTACTGAGTTGAATTCCGTCAACTGCACCGATTTCGATAAAGAATCCACGTTTACGTTGTGGATACAGCTCGGCATGGACCCAGAGGTCTTGGCCTGCTTGCGAATATGTTCTCAGGCTGTAGTCGCTAGATTTCAGTAGAAACGTTATAGCAGCTTCCTTCAGTAGGTTCGTGATAAATGGTATCATATGTTCGACTGCTGAATTTGTGGCATGAGCATGAGTTTATGCAACTGAAGTATTCACTATAATGCTTGCTCGCTCGAAAAGAGAAATGAATAATTCGTTCTTTGAAAGACATAATTCCATATTTTAAATATTTGAAGCCCTACAAGTGGCATTACTTGGGTGGCTTGATCTCTGGAATTATCAACGGTGCCATGAGCGGATTTGGTATGGCGTTTATTACTGCCAAGGTGTTGCCGTATGTCTTTTCCGATGAGGAGGTCTCGACCGGCCTTCTCATCGGGGTGGTCTTACTGATTCCGCTGGTAGCGCTTTTTCGAGGGGTGTCGGGCTTTTTTAGCACATATTTGATGGGATACTGCAATCAGAAGATCTGTCTCGATTTACGCTACGAATTAATGACGCATCTGCAGGCGCTATCATTGGCCTATTTTCATCGCACTAGAACTGGTAATGTGATGGCCCGTATTTTGAATGATACACAACGCATCTCATCGACAGTGACTATGGTCACCACGGATATGGTGCGGCAGCCTGTTACGATTCTCAGTGCGTTCGCGGTGATCGCGTATTTATCCTATGAACAGAAGGAGCTCGGGTTCCTTGCCATCTCTTTTCTGATGCTGCCGCTGTGTATTGCGCCGATTCGTTCAGTCGGTCGAAAGATTGGGAGTCAGGAAAGTAAGTTGGGTATGAGTGAAGGCGGGTTGCATTCCATTATACATGAGAACGTAGCGTCTGTGCGCGAGATTCGCGCCTTTAACTTACAGGCATTAGAGATGACTCGGTTTCGGGCTAGGGCGGAGCAATTGAGGGAGCTGTTGCTTCGTTTGATGAAACTAAGGGGGATGATCTCTCCTGGGGTGGAAGTGCTGTCTGCTTGCGGTGTGGCGGGAGCGATATTTTATGCTGCAAGGTGTCATATCGGGCTCGAGACCATGGTGCCTTTGCTGATCGCATTATATATGTGTTACGACCCTTTTAAGAAGGTGGGAGTGATCTATGCCGACATCAAGCGTGCGGGGTTAGCGATCGAACGTGTAGAGAAAGTGTATCAGTCAAAGGATAGGCTAGTCGTGGAGGACCCGCAGGATTTTGAACGATTCGCTTCCGATATCGAATTTGATCAAGTAGCCTTCGGGTATAATCGTAATCTGGTTGTTCAGGGCCTCACGGTGAAAATATCAAAGGGCGAGGTTGTGGCATTGGTTGGGCAGAGTGGTTCGGGTAAATCAACGTTCTGTAATTTACTGGGGCGGTTTTATGATCCAAGGACAGGCGCAGTTCGGATTGATGGCATCGATATGAAATGTATCGAGGAGTCTAAATTACGTGAGCATATGGCATTTGTGCCTCAGGATTGCTTCCTCTTCGCTGATACGATTCTAGAAAACGTAAGACTTGGGCGTTTAGGGGCAAGTGATGAGGAAGTGATTGAGGCTTCGAAGCGTGCGAATGCGCATGAGTTCATCACTGAACTGGGTGAGGGCTATGAAACAGTCGTTGCCGAACGTGGAGCAAGTTTGTCCGGTGGTCAGCGGCAGAGGATCGCCATCGCCCGTGCATTTTTAAGGGATTCTGAGATCTTGATATTAGATGAGGCGACCTCGGCGTTGGACACCGAAAGTGAGCGTAAAGTGCAGACTGCAATTGATCGTTTGATGGTCGGCAAAACGGTGATCTTCATTGCGCATCGTTTTTCAACGATTCAGATGGCGGATCGAGTGCTCCTGTTCGAAAATGGAGGAATCGTGGATGATGGTTCAGTGGATGAATTGCTCGCACGTTCGGAAGCATTTCGACGAATCAAATCTGCCGGCGGAGATACTGTTGAGGCTGAGTGAGTTGGTAGGGGATAGTGCTTGATATTAGGCTCATATCATTTGATTACTGAGTGCTATGTTGATTCTAAGTAATGGAACTCCTAAGTCTGCAACCTCGCTGTTTTGTTATTATACTCGGAGGTTGGTTCAGCATGTCTCAGGGGATGCCGCCGAGCTCGAGTTGATTAAGCAAAATGACGCAGGCAAGTTTAATGGTGTGGGGTATTTCGTTTCTGGTTTTAATGCTGAAGTTCTTGAGCAGTTACTTGAGATTGTTAAAGAACATGGGCCTTTGGTGGTTAAGATGCACTCTAGCATGTTTCCTGAATTAGAGCAGGCACTCGTTGATGGTCGGTGCTTTATGACGTATGGCTACCGTGATCCACGTGATATGATTTTGTCTGCTCGTGATCACCATCGGCGAATCGAGAAAAAGGATGGCAAGCAGGTATTGTATCAATTCTCGTCTAATGATAATGCGATTAAACATGCAAAAATGTGGGCAGTTAAAAGTCTGAGTCATATCGATCAGGACTCTGTGCACACATATAGTTATGAGGATTTAGTTGGATCGCCAGATGTCGCTCTGCGTCGATTAGCTCGGTATTTAAATATAGAGATATCAGATGAACTGATTCATTCTTTGATTGATGAAGAGAAGGCGAGTCGAGCGCGTGGGGTGAATGAATTAAACAAGGCGGTATTAACACGCTTTGAGGCAGAAATGGCCCCAGAGTTACTGGAGCGCTGTAATCTCGAAATGAGTGAAGAAATCACTGCTTTAGGCTATGTTGTTCCGGCGCGAGAGGATGATTCTGATGTTAAGTGTGATGATGGTTATAATGTGACGTTATGCGACACTGACGATTCTCAATTAATTAATTTTAATGAGCCAGAAGAGCATAAGGGGAAGCAGTTTCGTTGGACCAAGAGCGTCTCTTCGATCTGGCTTTCACTTAATAGGAAGGATCATTTGTGCCGTGTTGACACCTGTTCCTTGAGGCGTTCGCTGCCTCGGGTCGGAGTGGCTGTATATGTAAATGATCAACGTATTCCTGTAGAAGACCTACGAGTGCACTCGAGTTCTATAGAGTTCATTGTTAGATCTGCGAGTGTCGAAGCCGCTGGAGCGCAATTGTTGACATTTACAGTTGCCCCATCGGTATCCATCAAAGATGGCAGGGAGTTGGGTATCCCTATGGGGACGTTGACGGTTGAGCCTTGGTCTGGTCAGACGCTCGGGATTCCCTTTCGTGCGAAGAAAAGACTCCGTCACCTCGTCGGTAAAAAAACTAGAATTCCTGAGCCTGTGCTTCCTGTTTGGCAATATCGAGAGTTCATGAAGCCGACTGCAACTGTGTTGGCTAAAACTGCGGAGCTACCAGGGGAGGCGTTGCCCTGTGTCGATCGTCTAATCGTGTCTCACTCCGAGATTAATGGTCGGCATGGCACTGGCATTTTACTGCAGCACTTGTTTCCCGACATTGCTGACTATGGAGTGCTTCTTACGGGTAGATACTATGGAGGTAAGTGTGTTTCGACTCGTTATTTAGTCAGTTATGTAGGTGCTACAAGTGAAGCTCGCCAAAAAGTGTATGCAAAGGTGTTGGAGAGTTTCGCGCATCATCCTCCACGGCAGGTATATGTTGTGCCGTATACGGATAAAGATTTCCACCTAGCGATTGCACTCAAAGATATTTTCCAGTGTGAAATCTGTATTCATATTATGGACGACAATCATCTCTTTGGTGGAAAGGTCCGTGAGGATGTGATCGCTGAAGCCCTGTCTAAGGCAGACATAGTTTTCGGTATTTCAACTGAGTTGGTGCATGCGTATCAGGAAAAATTCAAAATAGAGGTGAGCTATCTTCCGCCTCTTGTTCCCGATGATTGGATCGGGATGACATCTGACTATCAATTGCCACTGCTAGAGCGTCCAGTGATGATTGGTAATATCTGGTCCTCCGATTGGTTGAAGAAACTCATGGATCTGCTTGTTGAAGCTGACGTCAAAGTGGATTGGTATGCGAATAATCCTAAAGCAAAGAAGATGCTGCAGCATGTCGATAGCATGGAGGATCATGGTCTGTATCGTCATGCGCCTCTAGACCATGAAACAGATTTATTACAGAAAGATTTTGGTGCTCGTCTCTATACCTTGGTTCCTACGGGGCCACTGGATGGTGAAGAGGATCCGATGGAGAAGGTGGCGAGGTTAAGTCTCCCGAGTCGAGTCATATTGCTCGTCGCGGGTGGAGGGTTGCCAGTTCTTGTGGTGGGCAGTCGTGAGTCTGCAGTCGCTCGGTTCGTCTTACAAAATGAGATTGGATGTGTTGTTTCTTACGACGCAGAGGATTTTAATCGGGGGGTAGTAAACATTACAGAATCTGAAAATAATGCGCGCTATCGCGCGAATGCAAAACGTATTGCACCGCTATTCTCTTGCTCGGGAATCGAGGATTGGATTTGGGATTCGACGAGTGCTCAGCGTCCTATTGATGATCGGTTCGAGCGTATGATGGATTAGGACTTCTCGGTTCGAGCTTCCTGATGGTATGTGTCTAGTCGATCAGAATTGATGTGGGCAGGTTCCACGCATTTGCATCATGCTGTCACGATCACTCAGGCGTGTAAGAATAATTGAAGTGTTCAATTTCATAGGCGTATAGTTCCTCGATCACTTTGTGGGCAGGTTTCGAATATAATTCTGGTGGTGTGATGGATGGGTCTCGATGGTGACCTTTGAAGTGTGGCAGCGAGGATTCATTTCGTGGTAAGTCTAAGATTTCGCAGATGCTTTGAATGTCCTCTTCCATGTGTTCAAATCGAATGAATTTGTCCATGCAGGGAGTATTATTGATTAAATATTGGCGTTTGTCTATTGGAGGACCAGACTCTTTTAACCAGCTCAGAAAATGGTGCTGCTGTTGTGACAGTGTCGGGTGTTTTATTCTTTGAATGACTCGTGTTCTGAAACTGGGATCGATATTCTTGCCGAAATGAAAGTAGCCAGAGATGGCCTTATCCCAAGGGTTACGTATTGAGCAGAACTTGAAATAACTATTCCATTTTTCATCGCCAATTAGTGTTTTTATCTCATCTGCAGGCATATGGTTATACCATTTTGATTTGCGGCGACTGGATGAAGATCGTTCGCCTATGATTCCGTAATCCGATTCATAGGAGTCCCTCCCGTGTAGTTGTTCCCACTCTCCTTCTGGTTGGCAGAATGGTTCGAAGTAAGACTCGATAGATGTCCCAGCAGTTTTAGCCGTTTTTGTGTAGATAAACTTGTAGCGATGACTGATGAGCATGACAGGGATTTTTGGGGGTGACTTGGCGGCGAAAGGATTGAATCAGTCTGTAGTGGTGGATCTCTTCGCTGCTTTCTTCAGTGAGAGTTAGTTGTTTAAGTCTTATATTTCTAGGAAGAGATTGTGCTATAATTGAAATTCTTAAAGTCGGCCGCAAAGGTCTTATTGATGATACGTAGCGTTTTACGAGTATATTTGTTGATGTATTGAGGCTGTCTGGTTTCGTGGTTCGAGCTGTTCATGTCCTTTCCGAGCACGTTGGCGTTCGCCTTTGAGCGGGGCTCGAAGTGAATCTGCTTACAAAGGGTTTCGAAGTCTTTCTCGAAGGTTTCGACGTGGCCAATGCGGTCCATTTGGCATACTTGATTGAGATGCGTATATTTTGATATCGCTTTAAACTGCTCAGGTTTCTTCTGCACGAAACGATTGAAGTCATAATTCACTTCTTCCAATCGTTTTTGCATGTGTAGAATGTATTTGAGCTTATTTTTATATACGAATTGCTCGTTAGCGCTGAGCGGAGCGGTGGGTGCATCCTGTTCGATCTCGATCAGCTGTTTCTCATTGTTCTTAATGATCCAGTTGAACCATGAATAGATGCGGTCGTATGGATTTCTGACGAAGCATGCTTTGTAGTAGTCGGAACGGCTCTGGTAGGCTTGCAGTTTACTAGCGTCTTTGGCCGTGACGTGCTTTGTGAGTAGCTTGCCCAGTTCTTCGTTATATTGAGGGGTTCCACCATATTCGGAGACATCACTGATGCCTCTGAGCCGAATTTGAAGTGTGGTGGTCGCACACTTTTGTGGAAGCATCAATATGAACCTATATTTATCGGAAATAAGCATCTCGGTAGAGTCGCACTACGAGTCTGCCGCATCCGCTTCGCCTTCTTCCTCGCCAAACTCATCTTCTTGGCGTGCGAGGCAGTATGACGTGATTTCGTAGATCGTGTCTTCTTCGATGGTGTAGATGTCGCAGTAGTGGATATCAGAGTCGAGGTCGTTGCCTTCGACGATCACATGGAACTTACCCTCAATGGTGCGCATGTTTTTGAAGTTCGGGTTGCCCTCAGCTTCAGCTTCCTTACAGGTAGCTTCAATGCCTGCTTTGCCGACGATGATGTGATCGCCTACGATGTGCCACTCCGCTTCGTCAGCAATTTGTGGCAGTGCTTTGGCAGATTGGCCAAGAGAGAAGGCTTCACAGGCCGCGATGATTTTTGGTTTCATAGACATTACTTTGCGAGTTTCAGTAGTTCTTCGACAGCCGGCACGTCTTTGATGATTTGGCTCGGCTCCGGGCCGACGCCGATGTAGCGCAAATTAGGGATTTTGTTCTTGTTCTGGTCGCCGTGGTTGGCGACGTCGACGAGTGCCTTGAGCATCCATGCGACGTAAAGCTTCGCAGCCTCGGGGAGGTCGGCAAAGTTGCGCACGCCGGAGATGTCTTCGCTCCAGCCAGGCACTGTTTTGTAAACAGGCTTGAGGGTGCGGCGGTAGGTGTCGTCGCGTGGCACGTGGTAGACCACGTTGCCTGCTGTATCCTCGTAGCCAATACAGATTTGCAGGTCGCCTTGCCAGTCGCCGGAGTGGCTGAGTGCGTCGAGCTTGTTGAGCACGAGGTCCTGGTAGCCGCCGTAGCGCAGGGCGTCGCCCTTTTCCACTGCGTCATACCAGCCAACCATACGTTGACGGCCAGTAGTGGCACCAAACTCGATCATACGCAGCTGCCTGCTGAGTGGGTGGTCGAGGTCGATTTCGGAAATGAATACGTGTGTACCGACTTTGGTGTCGTAAGCCTTGCAGCAGCCGACGTTGTGAATCGCTTGCGCAGGGATGCCTGCGGACTGGAAGAACTCCGGCGTAAAGGTATGTGAGGCGGTGACGTTGGGCGCGAAGCCGTGGCGCTTATCGAGCCAGTAGGCTTGGCCGAATTCACCAATGATGTAGTTGCCGTCATCTTGGGCGCGGAGGATCAGTTCGCGCACGTCGCAGACTTGTGGTGCGAGGATTTGTCCTGCTGACCAATACGCTTCGATCAGTGCCTCGATGTTCAAAGTGAATGGCGCGTCCCCAGCGAAGAGGCTGAAGTCGAACTCGGCCTCGGTGAAGGCGCCGCTGTCGATGACTTCCTTGTTGGCGCGTGTTTCGGCACTGGTGAGGGTGTCAAATAGGCTAGCCCAGCGCTCGGGTGCGACTTGGCAGACGTGCTCGATGATGCGCAGTGCGCGGTCGGCGCGATTGCGGAGCTTAGTGACAAAGACTTCTTTCGGGCCGCGGAAGTCGGCGTAGAAAATTTGGAATTGGCCGACTTCGTCGAGGTAGGCGGGGGTGATCCCGCGACCAGTGGAGCCGCGTGGGTCGTCCTTGAGGACGTGCACGCGGTAGTCTTCGAATGCGAGGTCGAGTAGGCGGTGGCAGACATCGGAAACTAGGCAACGCTCGTCAATCGCTAGGCGCTTGAGGGCGACGTGGCCGTTTTGCTCGGCGTAAGCGACTTCCCACAGAAACTTGCGCGGATCGGCGACGACGCCGCAACCGATTGGCAGATGTGGCACGTGTGGGTCAGCGACGCCTCCTGGAAGGAGGTTGAGCTTGAGGCCTGCAACGGTGTGCCCCGAGTTGGAGCCACCGTTGACTTTCATGACCGCGGCTACGGAGTCCTGGCGGCCAGTGATATCGCGAAGTTCATTGACGATTTCGAGGATGACGCGGCCTTTGCCTTCGTCGCCTGTGGAAATACCGGTATCGGCAATGAGTTGTGAGGAAAATGGAGTGAGCATTATTTTGAAAAACGGAAAATCTGAAATTTGGAAAAGCTGAAGGGTGGGCTGCCTGATGTGTGGAAATGGCAGAGTATTTCCCTCCAATGCTCTCGTAGTGATTACTTAGAACTGTCTGATCCGTGGTCGCTGGTTTTGACGGTGATGACGTCGTGCGGGGAAGATTCTTTCTGGCCTGCTGGGCTGACGCGAATGTAGCGAGCGTTAGCGCGGAGCTCGGAGAGTGTGGCTGCGCCGAGGTAGCCCATCCCGGATTGGATGCCGCCAACGAGTTCGCGAAGGACGCCGGACAGTGAGCCAGCGGATTCTTTAAGTGCTTCAATGCCTTCGGCGGCGGCTTTGGTGGCGACGTCTTTGCGGTCGTGGCCGTAGCGAGCGGCGGAGCCGTCTTTCATCGCTGCGCTGCTGCCCATGCCTCGGTATTGCTTATAAAGCTTGCCGTTGATCTCGATGATTTGGCCGGGTGATTCATGGCAACCTGCGAGAAGGCTGCCACACATAACGCCGTCGGCGAGGGTGAGCGCTTTGACCATGTCGCCCGATTTGGTGATGCCACCGTCGGCCAGAATCGATACGCCCTTATTGCGAGCTGCGATCGAGGCGACGTAGAGCGCGGTCATCTGTGGGATGCCGACACCTGCGACGATGCGCGTGGTGCAGATCGAGCCAGGGCCTTGACCGATTTTAACCGAGTTGGCACCTGCATCGGCGAGGAATTCAACGCCTTCGGCACTGGTCACGTTACCAGCGATCAGGGTCAGGTCTTTAAATTCTTGGCGTAACATACGAATCGAGTCGCCCACGCCCTTGGAGAATCCATGTGCGGTGGATACCGCGATGGCGTCGGCACCTTCGTCGACCAGTTGGCCGACGTGGGTAATAATACGATCTTTATCAAGCGAGCCGTCAGTCTTGCGGTGTGCCGAAATGGCCGCGCCACACATGAGACGGAAGTGCTCGTCACGGGCGGGCTTGACCAACTGATGCGACTCTTCGCTGATGCGCTCGATGTCGCTCAGTGTGAAGAGGCCACGGAGGCAATCGTGGTCATCGACGATGAGCAGTTTGTGAATGCCGAGGTGCTTGGTGAAAAAGTCGTCGGCAGTCTTGATTGGGTCATGGCCCATTTCCTTCTCGTTCAGCGAGTAGACTTGCTCGCGTGGGGTCATGGCCTCGGAGACTAGGCGATCGGCGTAGCGTGGTTTGACGGCACGGCCAGGGAGAAGGCCGAGAAGCTTATTGCCAGCATCCACCACGGGGAAGGTGCTAAAGCCGAAGCCGCGGGAGTCGATGTATTCCAGCACCTCGCCGATCTTCTGGTCTGGTCCGATTTTGATCGGCTCTTGGATGAAGCCGTGAATGTGGTTCTTTACGCGGGCGACTTCTTTGATCTGCTTCTCATCGCTCATATTGTAATGAATGAGTCCAAGGCCGCCGCTGAGTGCCATCTGGATCGCCATCTTCGATTCGGTCACGGTGTCCATGTCGGAAGAGATAATGGGGATCTGTAATTCTAGCGCGTCGGAAATGCGAGTCGCGAGGTTGGTCTGGCGCGGCAACACATCGGAGTAGAGTGTGGCGAGCGAGACGTCGTCGTAGGTCAATCCAGTCGGTAAGTTGTTGTGGAAGAACCGATCGGCGGGCTGATAGAAATCTGCGAGACTGGGAGCTGCGTGTGCTTTCATAGACTGAATGCAGCAAAAGATTGTCTTTTCTCAAGTAGAAACGACAGTTTGGGGCAAATGGGTCGTCGCTTTTCTTTCCAAGCTTATCAGAGAATCTTCACGAAGCCGCTTCGCACCGCGCGTGGGGCGTGGTCGGTACGCCAAGGATTTATTGTCTGCGTAGAGGATGAATCTGGCGTGGGATATGGCGAGATTGCGCCGATACCGGAGTTTGGCAGTGAGACGCTGGCAGCGGCAGAGGCCTTTTTATGGGGTCTGGTGGCAGATTCCGAGCTGGCAGATGATGTGGCGGCGTTGGCAGCGTTGCCGTGTTGCGCCTTTGGCTTGAGCTCAGCGCAGGGGCAGATGCTGTCGAATCCGGCCTCGGTCGGTCGGCGTAATTATGAGGTGGCGGCGCTGTTGCCTGCTGGGGCTGCAGGGCTGCGAGTGTTGCAGGCTAAATTGGCTCGTGGCTATGAGACTTTTAAATGGAAGGTCGGAGTTGACTTTGCTGAAGTGGAGCAGAGTTTGTTTCAAAAAATGATGGCACGACTGCCGACCGGGGCGCGTTTGCGATTAGATGCGAATTGCGGATTCAGTATTACCGACCTGGAAAGTTGGTTGTGGGTTTTACAGCGGTATGCCGATCAGGTTGAATATTTGGAGCAGCCCTTGACTGTTGGCCAGGAGTCATTGATGGCAGAGTATGCCGAGTCGTTTGGTGTGCCGATCGCCTTGGACGAATCGTTAAATTCGGCGGCTGGATGGCAGTGGCTGAGGGAATGGCGCGGGCCGTTGGTGGTGAAGCCGGCATTGATGGGCGACATTGCTGCGCTAGTCGAGCGCTTGCGTCCGGTGGCGGAGCGAGTGGTGATATCCTCTGTTTTTGAGACGGCAGTCGGCCTAGAAAATACGCTGCGAATTGCCGACCAATTACCTGATTATAAGCTAGCGATTGGGTTTGATACTTTAACAGCGTTTGCCGATGGTCTTTCCCCGCAGAAATCGGCGCCTATTATTAGTGCAGCTGAACGCACAGGATTGACTTCAGAGACGATATGGAAACAGCTGCCAATCTAGATCTAAAAAGGCTGAACCGTAATTGGGTTCGAGGGATCGCCGGGGAGGATTTTTTTCGGCGGGTGCTGCGCCAGGTAGCGCAAATCGAACTGGCAGGCGAGCAAGCGCAACTGCGCGGGGTAATGATCCTGGAGCACGATCCGCTAGACTTTGCGGTGGCTTTTTTTGCGGCGGTGCACACCGGCGTGCCAGTGATTCTAGCAAACCCGAAGTGGCGACGCGTCGAGTGGCAAGAAGTGGAGGAGTTAGTCAACCCCGCAGTGATTTTTGGTCAGTCATCAATTTCGACATCAGCACGGGCTAAGGTTCAGCACCCAAAGCCAGGGGCTATTTTGATTCCGACTGGGGGGAGCTCTGGGGGAGTGAAGTTTGCCATCCATCAATGGAGCACCTTGGTGGCGGCAAGCGAAGGCTTGAGCTCGTTCATCGGTTTAGCTCCGATCAATTCTTGCTGCGTTCTGCCCTTATATCACGTCAGCGGATTGATGCAGTTGGTACGTTCGTTTGTGACCGGAGGGCAAATTGCATTTCCCGAATTTAAAGCGTTGCAGGCGGGGGAGTTTCCCGTGTTCGCTGCAGATCCGACGTGCCTGTCGCTAGTGCCGACACAGTTGCAGCGATTGATGGCGCAGCAGCGGATCGCAGATCAATTAATCGCGATGCGGGCCATTTTTGTGGGTGGTGCCGCAGTACCGGCCGCAGTCGAGATGCGCGCGCGGGAATTAAAACTGCCGCTGGTTTTGAGCTATGGCATGACGGAGACGGCGGCGATGGTCACGGCGCTGCCAGTCGATGAATTCATGGCTGGAAATACCAATGCTGGCAGACCATTGAGCCATGCTTTGCTTGCAGTGGTTTGTGAGGATGGCAGCATGTGTCCAGTCGGCGAGTCTGGGCGCATCCGTATCAATGCGCGTTCGATGTTTAAGGGCTACCACGGTCGCGCTGGTGGCGTTTCAAAGCTAGGCTATTTGAGCGACGATGAAGGCTATTTCGATTCGCTTGGACGGCTTCATATCGTCGGACGCAGTGATCGTCTAATCATCAGCGGTGGTGAAAAGATCGATCCGCAGGAGGTAGAGCGGGCGATTATTGATACAGGTGGAGTGAATCAGGTATTGGTCATCGGTTGGCCCGACTCTGAGTGGGGCCAGCAGTTGGTTGCTTTTTATGTCCCGTCTGTGGCTCAGAGTCATGCGAGCAAGTGGAATGAGAAGCTGCGAGCGGACTTGGCTAATTATAAGATCCCGAAGCAGATGATTGAAGTTCCGACCTTGCCGCTGGATGAACGCGGCAAAGTGGATCGTAGCCAGGTGAAGCTGCTAATTGCCAAGAGTGTGCGAAATCTGTAAGCCTAGTGCGAGCGAGCATTGCATTTTCGATTAGAGGCGGGCAGCGTAGCCGGATATGAATAAAGCGAATATCGTTGACGTGTTGGAGGACATCGCCGTACTCCTAGAGTTGAAGGGAGACAATCCTTTTAAGATACGCGCCTACTCAAGTGGTGCGCGTGTGCTAGAGACCATGGAGGCCGACCTTGGTGATTTGATCGAAGCGGGACAATTGAGTGGGGTGAAGGGCATCGGCGCGGCCCTCGTCGATAAGATCGAGACGTTGCATGCTACAGGCGAGCTGGAATATTATACCAAGCTGCGCGAGTCGGTGGCGCCGGGCCTGATCGAGATGCTTGAGATTCCTGGCCTCGGAGGCAAGAAAGTGAAGAAGCTACACGATGCGATCGGCGTGGAATCGATCGACGCATTACAGGTGGCTTGTGAGTCGGGTGCAGTGGAAGCGCTTAAGGGCTTCGGCAAAAAATCGGCAGAGAAAATTTTGACGGGGATTGCGAATCGTGCGGCCTATGCGAAGCGGCACCATTGGTGGACCGCTCGGGAGGTGGCACTGCCGATTCTCGAAGGTCTGCGTGGATTGCCTCAGACTGAACGGGCTGAGGTGGCGGGGAGTTTGCGGCGCTTGCGCGAGACGGTTGGCGATTTGGATTTTATTGTGGCCTCGGCTGATCCGCAGCCGGTGATGGATTGGTTTGTCACACAGCCCGCCGTCGCTGAGGTGACCGCGCATGGGGCCACGAAGTCGAGTGTGCGCTTCGAAGGGGGCTTACAGGCGGACTTACGTGTGGTGCCAGCGGAGCAATTTGCCTTTGCCTTGCACCATTTTACTGGCTCCAAGGATCATAATGTGGCACTGCGGCAACGTGCGCTGGCGCGTGGCTATAGCTTGAGCGAATGGGGCTTAGCACAGAAGGGAGAGGAGGGAGATCAGCAAGCTGAAATACCTGATACAATCCAGACGGAAAAGGGGCTATTTGAATTTCTCGGGCTTGCAGAAATCCCACCTGAGCTACGCGAGGGGCTGGGTGAGATTGAGGCAGCGGAGGCACAGCAGCTGCCGAATTTAGTCACGTCGGCGGATATTCGCGGCGTGTTTCATAATCATACCACCGCTTCAGATGGTCGCGGCACGATCGAAGAGATGGCGACTGCCGCAGAGGCGCTCGGCTGGGATTACCTAGGCTTGGCGGACCACTCGAAGGCGAGTTATCAAGCCAATGGTTTAGATGATGCCCGCGTGTTGCGAATGATCGAGAGCATCCGCGCGTTTAATCAATCTGGCGCATCGGCAGTGCATGTCTTTTCCGGCATTGAGTGTGATATCTTACCTGACGGGTCATTGGATCTTGAAGAGAGTACACTAGGCGCGCTCGATTATACGGTGATGTCGGTGCACTCTTCGTTCAGTCAATCGGAGGAGGAGATGACGGCGCGTGTGATTCGCGCGATTGAGCATCCGGCGACAACCATGCTCGGTCATCCGACGGGACGCATCCTGCTGCGCCGCGAGCCTTACAAAATCGATTTGCGCAAGGTGATCGACGCTGCGATTGCCAATCGTGTGATTATTGAGATCAATGCCAATCCGCGCCGCCTCGACATGGACTGGCGGCTTTGGCGTCGAGCCGCAGAGCGTGGGTTGATGTGTTCGATCAATCCGGATGCTCACAGCACGGACGGCCTAGGCTATTTCGATGCTGGGGTAAATATCGCGCGCAAAGGCTGGCTGGAAAAGGAGCAAGTGCTCAATAGTCGGGATTGTGCAGGAGTGCTGCGTTGGTTTAATCAGCGCAAGTGACGGTTTGCTCAGGTTCAGGAAAGTTTACCTTGAAATTACAGAACGAGCCGAATATCAACCATATACCAGTTTAATAGTCTTTTACCCCAAAGACTCGGGCGGCAGACGCTCGCAGCGATCGGCTTACCCCAGCTGATCGCCAATCTCTACAGAAAAATGGAATTTGATCAAATAGTTGGGGTCGTATGCGGCATTCTTGCGGGAATGGTCGCATGCAGGTTATTGATTGCTCGGCGTTTCGCGCGGCGTGAAGAGGCGCAGCGCTTGAAGTTTGATGTGGAAACACGTGAGGCTCAGTTGAAGCTACGCGAAGAGAAGTCGATCTGCGAATTAGATTTTAAGAATCGAGCGGCGGAGCTTGAGCGCAGTATTGCCTCTCGCAATGAGGAGCTCGATTTACGAGCACGTGAGCTCGCACGTACCAGTGACCGATACGCGCAAGACTCCAAGAAACTGGATGAGCGTGATCAAGAATTAGCCCGTGATAAACGCGGCTTGGAGGATTCGGAACATGAGGCTGAGAAAACGCGGCGATTGTACCGTCTAAAGCTGCACCAAATTTCGCAAATGGATCAAGTCGAAGCGCGTAAGTTATTAATCACTGCGACTGAGCGCGAATGCGAAAAAGAGGTTCGTGAGTTGCGGCACAATTTATTGAAGCGCTCGGATGCAGAGACGGCTGACGAGAGTCGGCGTATTTTGCTGGCTGCGATGCAGCGCATTACCAGCCAGCCAATGAATGATGCGACTGCGACGGTGGTGGCACTTCCAAGCGAGGAAATGAAGGGCCGGATCATTGGCCGTGAAGGCCGTAATATCCGTACCTTTGAGCATGCCACTGGCACGACCTTGATGATTGATGAGACGCCCGACTCGGTGCTCATTTCATGCTTCGATCCGGTACGTCGCGAGATCGCCCGTATTGCTTTGGGCGCATTGCTGCGCGACGGTCGTATTCACCCTGCAAGCATCGAAGAAGAAGTTGAGAGGGCGGAAGAGGCAATGAATGCCAATGTTATCGATCTGGGTGAAGCAGCGGTACGTAAACTACGCCTGAATGATGTGCATCCCGATGTGGTGGCGTTGCTCGGCAAGCTGCACTATCGTCTCTCGAATAATCAGAACACTTTGGCTCATTCTATCGAAGTCGCCAATTTGTGCGCTCTGATTGCAGCGGAGATCGGCCTAGATCCGATGCTTGCCAAGCGCGCGGGACTGTTTCACGACTTGGGCAAGGCAGTGGACGAAGAGTATGCTGGCAGCCATGCCGCAGTCGGAGCGGATATTATTAAGCAACATGGTGAGGACCCAAGAGTGGTGAATGCGGCAGCAGCGCACCATAAAGAAGTGCCCGCTGAGAGTGCCTATGCGGGACTGGTGATGGTGGCGGATGCCTTATCTGCCGTGCGGCCTGGCGCGCGGGCGTCGTCGATTGATGGATTTATCCAGCGGGTGCGTAGTATTGAGGAAATCGCCAAAGAAGTGCGCGGCGTTTCGGATGCCTATGCGATTCAAGCTGGGCGTGAGGTGCGCGTGATCGTCGAGCCTTTAAAAGTAGATGAGGATGAGGCCCGCAAGATTGCCTTACATATTCGTGAACGGATCGAAGAGGAATTGAACTATCCGGGTGCGATTGAAATTACCGTGATTCGTGAGCAACGTTTTACCGAAACCGCGGTCTAATGGCAGTGCCCACTCGTGGTTCAATATTTTTTAAATTTAGACTCAATGGTTCAATCCTACGCAAGCGACTTAGCAACGATGTTCAATGATACGCGATTTCTCTTATACCGCACTACTAGCCAGGTAAGTCTCATCTGCGCATGCCTCGGGCTCTTTTTTCCTGGCGTCTTGTCGGCGCGCGCGGATCTAGTTATGTTGACCAGCGGCGAGCGTGTGATGGGCAAAGTACTGCCAAAGTCGAATGATGAGATCTTGGTGCTGCAGTCCACACTACTCGGCGAGATCTCTTTGCCGCGTTCAAGTGTGTTGCGTATCGAAGCCTCGCCCGCTGCGGAAATCGGATCGAATACGCCTAAACACAAACGAGCGCCACAGAGTGAAGGCACTCCGCAAGAAGTTACATTTACAGGGACTTCCGCAAAGCAAGAGGGCGCGCAGATTACGCCAAAGCAACTCAGTGACCGAGCCGAAAAAGCTGCTAAAATCATTGAGTTCGTCGATGAAGAAACCGGCATCTACGAGCGCTTTTTGGGTTTTAATGCGCCTGACTCATGGCAGGGTAACCTTCGCGTGGGAATGAATATCAGTCGCGGTGATAAGCAGTGGACCGAAACCGCACTGCGCGGGAAATTAGAAATTGCGGAAAAGGGCAGTCGCAATTTTTACCGTCTTGCAGGTGCGTACACGTACCGTGAGACAGAGAAGAATAATGGTGATACCTTTAAGTCAACTGACCGCTACGACGGTACATTTACCTATCGTCGCTCTTTCCAACAGAATTGGTTTTTTCAAAATGCGCTGGGCGCTCGTGTGGATCAGGTCAAAGGGATAGACCTTGAGCTCCAGGATACAATCGGTATCGGCTATAAGTATAAACCAACAAAGAAGTTTGAACTGTTGGTTGGCGGTGGTGGCGGTGTTGAAGATTACCAAACAACGTTTGATGATACACGGGCAGGGGTGAGTCAGGTGTTGAATGTATTTCAAGAGTTCACTTGGCGTCCATTTTCACGCACCTCGGTCATCCAGAAATTCAACTATTACTGGAATCCAGAAGCTACTGAACAATATAATTACGTGCTTACCGCCGCAGTGCGATTACGGCTGACTGATCTGCTGGGCTTTGAGTTCTCGTATAATCAAAAATTCGACAACGACATCGGGAATGGTAACCCGAAGGATGATGCGATTTGGCGCAATGCGCTGGTGATCTATTTCTAGAGCGTCACTACCTGCATGAGTTGCAGGCTTTCAGCCAGCCCACCGTCAGTGCTTTGTGAACTTTGTTGATTGCAGCTGAGTGTGGTAAAATGCGGGGTTTTGTCGCGAAATTGGCAAATAATTAGCAAATCCGATGCTGCTTTAGATGAGGTAGAATGGTACACTCAATAACTTTTTTCTAATAAAAACAGCGCCATTGCACAGGCTGTCGTGTGTTGCGCTCTGCACGCTTTCCATCGCAAGGGTGAGGACATTGCCCAATTCGCCATCTACGCATTCCTGTTCGCAACATTCGTTGCTGGAATGCTTCGTTAAACCTGCTTGTTCGCAGGTTCAAACCTTTGTCGGCCATGCGCCCATAAAAAACGCCAAAAAGTTGACGTTTTTTCATGGTCGGGCCGACAGGATTGCTTCGCCATCTACGCATTCCTGTTCGCAACATTCGTTGCTGGAATACTTCGTTAAACCTGCTAGCTCGCAGGTTCAAACCTCTGTCGGCCATGCGCCCATAAAAAAACGCCAACAAGTTGACGTTTTTAAATGGTCGGGCCGACAGGATTTGAACCTGCGACCCCTTCACCCCCAGCGAAGTGCGCTACCAGACTGCGCTACGGCCCGACTCAGAAAAGGCGAAAAATGGCGCAGCTGATGCATGGGTCAAGCCTTTATCGGATTCCTATGGCGTTTCGGAAATCTCGACGCGCAGGAAGGCTTGCTCCGCCTCAGCTGCGGCTTGGCTGCGGCGGTAAGTGAGCGTCTCGGTGCCGTCGAGATTGTCGATTGGAGTAGGGTTGTTGTCGGCGATACCTGTGGAGTCACTCGGCCAGCTTGAAAGATCAGTCGTTGTTTGCGGCATGTAGGTCACTCCTTGAAGATTCTTTGGACGCGTCAGTGTGATTTCAAGGTATGTGCTGCCGCTGTCTTCGAGTAGCGAATGAGTGGGCAGGATACTGATGTCGTTGACGTTGGGGTCTCCGCCAAATGCAAATTCATGTAGTTGGTTGATGCCGTCGTCATCTGTGTCGGCCGT
>JAQXBA010000054.1 GCA_029252625.1 Opitutia bacterium
ACGCCGTAGCGCGTTTGATAATTAGAAAAGCTGAAGCCGATACGATTCTCTTCGCTAAAGAACCAGCTCGCACCCACTGAGTACTGTTCTGTTTCGACAAAGCTGTTTTCGAGTGTATCGCCTTCCGCATCTTCCTCCTGCGCGTCGTCAGGAATCTCGTACTCATCCGCATCACGATCTACAGCAGTAACAGTCAGTGCCCAATTATCCTGGCCAACAGTCGTATAACCGGCAAGCGTGTCAGCGCCTGAAACCGAATCGTGGCGCGCCTCAATGGCACCTTCGTAGCCCTTCGGATCCACTCGTTGGCGTGGCATTTCTTTGCTGATGACATTCACTGCGCCACCGATAGCGGAGCTGCCGTACAGCAACGTACTTGGGCCACGTAACACTTCAACACGCTCAGTCAGCAGCGGCTCTAGCGTCACTGCATGGTCTGGGCTGGTGTCGGACACATCCATGGATTCAATCCCTGCATCCAAAATACGGACACGCGGGCCATCAAAGCCACGTAGGATTGGCCGGCTAGCACCCGCGCCAAAGGACGAGCTGCTGACACCAGGTTGCCAATCGAGCACGGCACCGAGAGTGCTGCCACTTTGGCGGCTAAGTTCTTGCGCGGTCACGACATTGACCGGCGCAGCATAGTCTGCGATTGAGCGCAAATTCGGACCTGCGGAGACGATGTAGTCGTCTAGTTGATAAACCGTCTCTGCGGACGATTCTGCATTCATAATGTGGGCAAAGCCCAGTGCAGTGCATGCAAACACACTGCTTTTAAGTAAGATGTAGTTCATTAGATTGATTGAAAGTTGTTGTTGTTTTAAACCTGCGTATCCTGCGCGCAGGCAGTACGAGACTGGCAACGACCAGCACTCGGAATATTATCTAAACAATCATTTCAATCGGGGGAGCACGGCTACAGCGCCGTATCAGCGCTTGTCCGCACCAGACGATTTCCGCAGACTGCGGAACAATCGCAATAATTATCTCCGTGCGTTCCGGCAGTTCGACAAAAGGCTGCATCGGAATCGCGCCTTGACCAAACAGTGCCACGGCACAGGAGTGGTCGCAATCGTTCGCAGGCGCCTCATCGTGAGAGTGCTCACTGCAGCTCTGCGATTGGTGATCTTCAGAGTCGATGTGCAGTGCCTGGTGAATCTGCGGGCTGACCAGTGCCATGTTTAAGAGCAACACGAGTAGCGCAAGGCATCCCAATACAGATCGGGTGAGTACACTACAAAATTGCTGTTTGTTAAACATTAGCAGTGCAAAGGGTCACATGACTTAATGCAAGTCAAGTGCGTTATCGATCGTTTTAGAATCCGCACCAGTCAGGCATAGACATCTCACACCGACTGAATCCGCCCTAGCTGTGCGCGGACCAACTCGGCGATCTTCTGCATCGCGCCGACCGGAGCTAACTCGCTAAACGGTGCGACGGCATCGGTGGCTTTCGCCAGCTCAGCTTCAAAGGTGGCCACCACTTCTTCAAAAATAGGGAAATCATGTAAGCGCGCGGTAAAATCAGCAGAGACCGACTGATCGCCGGCTTTGAAGCGCGCCATTAGCTGATCACGCTCTTGTTCGGGGAGCTTTTCCAGCAGTAGTAGTAGCGGCAAAGTAAACTTACCCTTATCCAAATCAGTGCCCAAGGTCTTGCCGATCATCGACTCGTCGGCATATAGATCGACCAGATCGTCAAAAATTTGATAGGCGATACCGACATGGCGACCGAACAGTCCCGCGGCTTCGCTGAAGGCTTCCGAGTAACCGGCAATCTTCGCTCCCAAGCGACAGGAAACTTCAAACAGTTCTGCGGTCTTGAGCTGAATCACACGAAAGTAAAACGCGCGGCTGTAGTTCACTTCGCCGCGCTGGTAGGTCTGTGCAATCTCACCAGCACAGACACGAGCAGTCGCTTGCGCCACTGAACGGCAGACCTCGTTGGTATCAAAGTCAGAGGCCAATTTGAGCGCGTGCGAGAACAGCACATCGCCAATTAATACTGCCGCTGCCGGGCCGTATTTCTTCGCAGCTGTCTCCTGTCGGTGACGCGTGTCCGCCTCATCCAATATATCGTCGTGCACGAGGGTTGCGAGATGCACCAGTTCGATGACCGAGCCCAACATGACCAGATCCTCGGCACAGTTCTCCGCTGGCCCCTGCCAACCACTGTAAGCCACCAGCATCGGTCGCAAACGCTTACCGCTGTGACCAAATACATAGCGCACATGCTCCTGTACCTCTGGCTCGAGCTCCTCAACCTGTGATTGCAAGAAGATGTCCAGATCATCCAGGTAGGATTTTACCGGCTGGTACACTTCGGAAAAACCGGCTGCGGCGACTGAATCGGCCTCGGACTGTGAGCGGGTGATCATGTTGATGGGTATCAAAGTCAGAAGGTAGGAAGGTGCAAAGGTAAAGCTCAGTTAGTTGGAACTTTCCTACCTTCATACCTTGTTACAACCACTGGTTCAAAGCATCTAAGAAACCCTTACGGTCATCAACATGCACATTGTGTCCCGCCTTCGGAAGACTGACTAGTTTAATATTCGGCAACCATTCGCGCATTGCTTTGACGTCACCGTTTTTAACAAAATCGGACTTCCCGCCAGTGATGAGCAAGGTCGGGCCCCTGAACTGATCCAAACCGCTAAGCGAATTTTGCCGCAGTACCTGCAAGCTCGCATGCAGCACTTCGAGATTGCACTGCCATTTTAGACCGAACTCCCCGCGCACCAGATTCGTCATAACAAATTGACGCAGTCCCCAATCTGGGATCAGCGGCTTCAATAACTCTTCCGCTTCGCGGCGGTTCTCGATTGCGCCTGCAGGCACGCGCTTCATCGCACGAAACTCGGCATCGTGATACGGCGGATACTTTTTCGCTGCGATATCGACAATGATCAGCTTCGCGACCACCGCCGAATAGTCACAGGCAAACCGCATCGCAATCTTGCCGCCGAGACTATGTCCGAGCAGTGTGACGTTTTTCAGATCATGCAGCCGCAGATAAGCCGACAAATCGGCATTGAGCTCCGACCAACGCATCGACTCCGCATGTGGCGAGCTGCCGTGGTTACGCAAATCCAGGATATGAACATCAAAACGGTCTTTTAGCGCCTTGCCGATCGTCTGCCAGTTGCGCGACGCCCCAAGGAGCCCATGCAGAATGACTAATGCAGGTGCTTTAGGATTTTCGAATCGAAGAGAATTGAGCTTTATGGCTGCCATATGTCTCGCATTTGCCCACGAATAGCATGAATTGTCACGAATCATTTCCGTTAAAGAACGCACAAGATTATAAAAAGAACCAAAATTCATCAGTTTTCTCTAGTGTGCATTATTTTTGATTCGCGTTCATGCGCTTAATTAATGGGCTCTTTCCTTTCAGACTATGTCCGCCGAAAAGCCCAAAAAAGTAACCCCAATGATGCAGCAATGGCACGAGATTCGTGGCCAGCTCGCGGATGATACCTTGTTGATGTTTCGCTTAGGGGACTTTTACGAAATCTTCCTGCAAGACGCCGAACGCGGCGCGCAACTTTTAGGCATCACCCTCACTCATCGCCACGGCATGCCGATGGCTGGCATCCCCTTTCACGCCTCAGAGAGCTACATCCAGAAGCTGCTCGATCAAGGCGTCAAAGTCGCCATCGTCGACCAAGTCGAGACCCCACAACCAGGCAAACTCGTCAAACGCGCCCTCACTCGCATCATCACACCAGGCACGCGCCTCGCCGACACGCAGATCGATGCACAGCGTAACCATTTTTTGCTCGCACTCACGCTGGAGAAAAAGAAGCTCCACGCCTCCTGGCTCGACCTCACGACTGGTGAGTTCGTCGTCGCATCCGACGCACGCCCCGAGAATCTCTTCGCCGCATTCGAAGGTGT
>JAQXBA010000055.1 GCA_029252625.1 Opitutia bacterium
TTTTTACTCTAGAGCAAAGCGACAGGAGTGTCGCTTCTACGATCAATGAACTTAATTACCCAACCTCTAGCCTCAATTCCCGAAGGTCTCGAAGTCATCCCACTTTCAGTCGATCGCCATAAGTTGGCACGTCGTCGTTGGCGTGGAGTGGCTACGGATGGCACAGACTTCGGATTCGATGTGACCGATGCGCTGTCACATGGGGATTGTATTCACACAACAGATACAGCGAGCTACATCATTGAACAAGCTCCTGAGGATTGTTTCCTAATCGCATTGAACGGTGCGAAGGAGGCTGCGTGGATCGGTTGGATGGTTGGCAATCTACATTTTAAGGCAGCGTTTAGTGACGAAGGCGTGCTCGTGCAGGATGATTTGGCAGTCGAGCAAATGTTGAATCGTGAGCATATTCACTATCACCGCGTGCAACGTGTGTTTCAGCCAGCGAAGCAAGGCGGGCATTCACATGACCATGATCATGGGCATAGTCACGAACACTCGCACTCTCACTAGTGGTTGATCGCGATCAGAGTTTCGTAGCGTGCAGCTTTAGCAAACGTTCAGCGGTTGAGTGCTCATACAATGAACGTTTGCTAAAGCTGCACGCTACGTTGTTTAATGAGCCTACCATCAATCATGGACATTGAATCAAAGAAACCTGAGCAGGACAATTCAGCCGCATGGGTGCCTGCACTCTTACAGGTGTCGGATCCGTTGTTTCCCACCGGCGGCTATGCGCACTCAATGGGGCTGGAGCAGTGGGCTGCGTCCTGTGGGTTTAGTTCGGGGAAGGACTTAGAACATTTTTTTAAATCACACGCCGGCCCTGCGTTGGCTCGCTTTGAGTTGCCTTACTTGCGCTTTGTGCGCGATGCGGTGGCAAGTGAGCAATGGTCGGAAATTTACGAGCTCGATGCTGAGATTGATGCGTGGAAATGGGCGAGCGAAATTCGTGAGGCCAGTGTATCCCAAGGACGAGGTCGCTTGAGGCTCCTCAAAAAGTTATGGCCGGACAGTGAGTTGATCGCAAAGTATGCAGCCGCTTTTACTGCAGGCGACGTGCGTGGGCACCACTTGGTAATTTCAGCGATACAGTTTGAGCTCCTAGCAGTGCCACCTAATGCAGCACTCATGGCCTACGGCTATCAGAGCCTCGCTAATTTTGTTTCCGCCTCGATTAAGCTTTTGCGCATTAGTCCCGAAGCCGCGCAAGCCGCATTGCACGATGGACTCGATCAGTTGCCTGGTTGGGTCGCCGAGTCCATGGTTGTTGATCGTGCGTCCGCTGGTTGGTTCGCTCCCGCCTTTGATATTCAATCAGCCCGCCACGCGACGGCATTCTCGCGACTATTTATATCATGACAGATTCAAACACTCCTACACGTCCCGTTCGTATTGGTATTGGTGGCCCCGTCGGCTCGGGTAAAACGATGCTTTTGCTTCGTTTAATCGAAAAGCTACACGAGCGCTATCAATTGGTCGCGATCACGAATGACATTTATACGAAGGAGGATGAGCAGTTCCTCGTAGAGAACAGTCCGCTCGAAGCGAGCCGTATTCTTGGTGTGGAGACAGGTGGTTGCCCGCACACTGCGATTCGTGACGACAC
>JAQXBA010000056.1 GCA_029252625.1 Opitutia bacterium
TTTTTACTCTAGAGCAAAGCGACAGGAGTGTCGCTTCTACGATCAATGAACTTAATTACCCAACCTCTAGCCTCAATTCCCGAAGGTCTCGAAGTCATCCCACTTTCAGTCGATCGCCACAAGCTGGCGCGCCGTCGTTGGCGTGGTAAGGCAGCGGATGGCACCGACTTTGGTTTCGATGTAGTCGAAGCACTATCTCACGGAGACTGTATTCATATTTCAGATGCGGAGGCCTATGTCATTGATCAAGCTCCAGAGGATTGCTTTCTGATCGCATTGAAAGGCGCGAAAGAAGCAGCATGGATGGGTTGGATGGTCGGCAACCTTCATTTCAAGGCGGCGTTTAGTGACGAAGGCGTGCTGGTGCAGGATGATTTGGCAGTTGAGCAAATGTTGGATCGTGAACATATACATTATCACCGAGTGCAACGCGTTTTTCAGCCAGCGAAGCAAGGCGGTCATTCACATGACCATGGAGATTCGCACAGTCACGATCACTCGCATTCTCACTAGTGTGTGCTCGTAACCAAAGTTTCGTAGCGCGTGGCTTTTGCTCTGTTATGGACAAGCGCTTCATTAACCGATGACCGAATCGAATAAACCCGAACAGGATACCTTCGCCGCATGGGTGCCAGCACTCTTGCAGGTGTCAGATCCCTTGTTCCCGACTGGCGGGTATGCGCATTCCATGGGCTTGGAGCAGTGGGCTGCTTCCTGTGGGTTTACTTCGGGGAAAGATCTAGAGCATTTTTTTAAGACACATGCTGGACCAGCGTTGGCTCGCTTGGAGCTGCCTTACTTACGCTTTGTGCGCGAAGCGGTCGTCAGTGAGCAATGGCCTGAGCTCTACGAGTTGGATGCCGAAATTGATGCGTGGAAGTGGGCGATCGAAATCCGTGAGGCCAGTGTGTCGCAGGGGCGAGGCCGGTTGAGGCTATTAAAAAAACTGTGGCCAGACAGTGAGTTGATCGCGACCTATGCGGCTGCTTTTACTGCAGGTGATGTGCGCGGGCACCATCTCGTGACTTCCGCGATACAGTTCGAGCTCTTGGGCGTGCCGACCAATGCCGCGCTGATGGCCTACGGCTACCAGAGTTTGGCAAATTTCGTTTCCGCATCGATTAAACTTTTACGCATTAGCCCCGAAGCCGCTCAAGCGGCGTTACACGATGGGCTCGATCAGCTGCCTGCTTGGGTCGCCGACTCGATGCAGGTCGATCGTGCGTCCGCCGGTTGGTTCGCTCCAGCCTTTGATATTCAATCAGCCCGCCACGCGACGGCATTTTCGCGACTATTTATATCATGACAGATTCAAACACTCCTATTCGTCCCGTTCGTATTGGTATTGGTGGCCCTGTTGGCTCCGCCAAGACGATGCTATTGCTACGCTTGATCGAGAAGCTCCATGAGCGCTACAAGCTGGTTGCGATTACCAATGACATTTATACGAAGGAGGATGAGCAGTTCCTCGTAGAGAACAGTCCGCTCGAAGCGAGCCGTATTCTTGGTGTGGAGACAGGTGGTTGCCCGCACACTGCGATTCGTGACGACAC
>JAQXBA010000071.1 GCA_029252625.1 Opitutia bacterium
CAGCCTTGGCCGTATGGTGATATGGAAACATCCATGAAGCCTGATGGATCAACTGGAGCGAAAAAGTAGCATGACTCAACCAAACATACTTATTTTCATGACGGATCAGCAGCGTGGTGGCACGGTGCTGCCAGGCGATCCGTATCAGGCGCAGACGCCGGTGCTCGACCGTTTTCGCGACGAGGCGACGACCTTCAGCCAGCACTATTGCCCGGCGCCGCATTGCTGTCCGTCGCGGGCGTCGTTTTTTACCGGGATGATGCCGACCGAGCACGGAGTCTGGCACAATGTGAGCGTGGGCAACTCGATTACCCGGGGTCTCAAAGACTCGGCCCGCCCCTGGTCGCTTGATTTGAAAGAGGCCGGTTACGATATGCACTTTGCCGGCAAGTGGCATGTTAGCAATTACGAGCAGCCACGCGATTTCGGTTGGCAGCATATTTTTCCGGAGAGCATGTGTCATGGGGAAGGGAAGACCTTGGATGAGCAAGAGCGCGAAGCCTGCGAGCGAGAGCTGAACTATCTGAAGAAGTATCACGTCAATGCGTCGAGTGCAGCGCGTGCGCCGGGCGAGATTCAGCGGGTCGGGCAGACGCCTTATATTCATTACGGTAGTAGTGATAACCCGTTTCTCGCGCAGTATTTTAATGAGGACGATCCCGACGATCCATTTAAGGATAAGACCGTGGTGCATGCAGCGATTGATCGTATCGACACTTTGAATACGGAAGATCCCTGGTGTATGTATGTCGGCACACTCGGGCCGCATGATCCGTATTTGCCGCCGCAGGTTTTCCTAGATCTGTATAAAGATGTGGAGATCGAGCTTCCGGAGAGCTTTGACGACCCGATGCTGGATAAACCCGGCCTGTATCGTCGCACCCGCGATCGTTTTAATCAGTTGAGCCGCGAGGAGCACATTGAAGCGATACGGCACTATCTAGCGTTTTGTAGTTACGAGGATTGGTTGTTCGGGCAAGTGCTGGAAACACTGAAAGCACGTGGCGACTATGAGAATACCATGGTGCTGTATCTGTCCGATCATGGCGATTACGCAGGTGATCACGGACTCTGGTGTAAGGGCTTGCCGTCTTTTTTGAGTGCGTATCATGTGCCGGCGATTGTAAAGCTGCCTAGTGGACAACAAGGTGTGATTCGCGATGAGTTTGTGTCCTTATGCGACTTTGGGCCGACCTTCCTGGAAGCCGCCGGCGTGGAAATTCCGACGCAGTTTACCGGCAAGAGTCTGCTGCCGCTGCTTAAAGGTAAGCGTCCGTCGGATTGGCGCGATGCCTTGTTCTTTCAGAGTAATGGCAACGAAACTTATGGCATACAGCGTTCGATTCTTACGGAGAAATGGCGCTTTGTGTATAACGGCTTTGATTATGATGAACTGTATGATCTGCAGAAAGATCCACATCAGATGAAAAACCTCGCGGCGGATCCGGCTTATCAACCCATCATCAAAGAGCTGTATGCGCGTATCTGGAAGTTTGGCTTCGAGCACGAAGAACATCTCGTAAACGACTATATTATGACTGCGCTGGCTGACTATGGGCCGGGGCTGGCACTCGAAGATTCCTAAATATATCTAATATGATTCATCAACTTCACCTTCTCTTACTGG
>JAQXBA010000141.1 GCA_029252625.1 Opitutia bacterium
GCTTGAGATCGAATTGGAATCGAGGGGGAAGGTGTTCCGCGCGGTTTCCTGCAAGGGCGGTGTGGATCCTGATCGACGGAAGCTGAAGGATGCGTGGCTGTGGGAGTCGGCTAGGATGACGCAGCATTATGAGCTGCTGGATTTGAATTTTGAAGATGCCGATGGCCGTGCGCTCGCGTGTTATGGTTCGTTGGATATCGTGATGTGGCCGAATTCGCTGAGCTTCACCACCGGGCTCGCACCGAGCTACGTCTATACGGATGGCTGGCATCATGGCGTCGAAGGCAACGGACTCTGTGTGATTGAGAAACCATGGAAGGTGCCGCACGACGCGCGACTGGAGCCGAAGGAGTTGACGGTGGAGTGTTGGGTGAAGATCCCGGAGGAACTTGAATCGGCGGCGCATGGTTATCTGCTGGCGAAGAATGGTCACGAGGGCTCGCCAGGGCACTATAGCTTTCGTATTCGACATAGCTCGGTGACGGCGAATATGAATGTGGCAGCGGGGGCGGAGGCACGTAAATCGATTGCTCAGCGGGGGCGTCCCTTTAAGGCAAATGCATGGAATCACTTGGTGATGACGTATGATGGCAAGGCCATGAAATTCTACATCAATGGCGCGCTGCAAGGCACGGAGGTGGTGGATCTGCCGCGTCGACCTGGGACGGGCCAACTTGTTCTCGGGCAACGTGCGGATGGTCATGGTGGCGTGACTAAGGCCTTGTATGACCAGGTGCGGGTGTGGAACCGTGCGCTGACACAGCAAGAAGTGCAGGCGCACAACAAAGAGCCGAGCCGTGTCGGGCATGTGCGTGCGTTGCAATATGATGAGAGCTTTGACGGCTACGGTGCGAATGGCGTGGTGACGCCCGAGTGGAACGATGTGACTTTTCGTATTCGCCTGAAAGGTGAGAACGAGTCGGACACATGGCTGGCTGAAAAACAGATCGCTGGCGTCTGGGAGCTGGGGGAGAAGAAGCAGCTCACCTTGAATTGCGATTTCGATGCCGCCGCGGGGTCGCAGGATGCGATCTCGGTGAAGGTGAACACGCCAAAGAACGGTGCTACGCAGGCCGTGTTTGATCCTGCATACAATTGCTATGTGGCCGAGGTCAGCAAAGTGACTCGAGACTGGAAGACTGGCTACACCGACATCCGTAACTATGACGATTTTGATGTGGTTGTGGAAAATCCCGGAGAGTCCGCGATCAATGTGCCATTTCTCTTTTACCTGCGTAACACTGCGAACATTACCGGAATATTGCCCATGTTGTGCGATGCTGGCGGCGTGCCGACTGGCATTCCGGTGCAGCTCAGCAAGAACTGGCACTATGCCAAGCTGGGCTCGTATTTTCGCGGCACCATGCAGTTGCCCGTCGGCCCAGGCGAATCGAAGACATACAAGTTACGCATCGCTTACGGATTTTACGGCACGCTGCCGTCGGCGAGCCATGCGCAGCTGTCCCTCGTCGGTTATGGCGGCTTGGGGCGCTGGGATCAGCTGGCGATTGGTTGCTGGGGCGAGACGATTTGCTTCGATATGGACATGAGCTGCGTGGATGTGGCGGTCACTGATGTGCGGATGCTGATGGCGCGCAATGGTAAGGACGGCGGCAAGTGGAGTTGGACCGACGCGGGCTGGGGCGGGGACTGGCTTTGCGTAAATGACGCCCAGGGGCAGAAGCACTACTTTAGTCAAATGAAGACCGCATACTTAGCGCATGGCCCGTGCCTGACCGAAGTGCGCTATGACGGGAATTATGGCAGCCAGCAGGAAGTTGATACGCAAGTAAAAGTACAAACCTTGCGCACTGATGATTATGCCCGAACCTTTCAAACCTTTAAGTATACCTTTGATCAAACAGTATCCGTCGAGAAGGGATGGTTGTTTAAAATGGGTCGCACTGGTGGATATGTCACACCGAAGGTTGCCTACGGCAACCGCGAGGGCTTGATCCAAGAACATGTAGTGCCGAGTGACTTAAAGAATGGAGATGATTTTCTCGGAAAAACCGAATTGACTGGCGCTGCTCCGTGGTGGGTGGCTTTTCCGGGTGCCTACCATAATAACAATCGAGATTGGGGCACAGGCTACCGTGCGCTGGTGATTCGCTCCTACAAAGCGGTTATCGGCGGCAAGGAATACAGCAATCCGACGGTGTCCTTTCCTCCTTACCACCCCTCAGGCGCTGGCTTATCAAACATCGATTGCTTGCTGACGGCGCCCGAAGGCGTGACGGCGTTCAACGCCGGAGACAGCTTGGAGTTCGTTGTCGAATGGATCACCTTGCCGCGCGTTGCGGATGATTACTATGGGCCGAATGAAACTTTCAGGACGCATGTGGCTGAGAACCCATCTTCCTGGAAGACCACCTATCGTGAAGCCATTGGCAACGACTTGAAGGTTGCTGTTGAGGGCGGCACGTTGCTGCACAACTACCCGATCATCATTCAGGCCGAAGCTGCTGAAGTGACGGTGGTAATCGAAGGCGGTGTTGGCCATGTGCCGATCCGCTTCGAAGGGCTCATGCGCGCTACAGGCACGACGCTCTATCAGGTGGTTGATGGGGTAGAGACGGCACTCGATCAATCCGTGCACGGCAACGATTTCTGGCAGACCGATTACGATGCCAAGTCCGGCAGTTACAAGATGACTTTCAACCTACCGCTCGATGATCTGGGACGGTCGATCTGGGTGCTAAAGGTGGAGGATTGATACATTTTCGAATCTCGTAGAAAACCTCCCTCATGAAATTTTCTAGTTTAATCATACGACTGCGAGTCGCCCTCACTAGCGCTAGGTTTTACTGCGCTTCGTTAGATACTAGAGCGCCTGTTTATCTCAAAGATTCCTTTCTTCTGTGGTCGATATTTTGTCATTCAGCCATTGGTAGAGTCTTCCAGTCAGCTGCTTAGAGATTTATCGTGTAATCCTTGTGTTTATTGGAATAGAATGACTGTTAGTTCGAGTGGTTGAGAGCGAGCTCGGACTCTGTTAAACTCTTTAAAGTGGAAATTATGAGGCACATCAAAATTATAGTTATGGCATCACTCTTTATCGCAACGACTGTTTCCATGTCGGGGGGCTTAGAGTGGGGCGGGCCTACGTCGAGTGCTCCTGGCTGGCCCAGTCGCGATGCAGACCTAGATGTGTTGCCCGGTTTTCAAAATCCGCCAGCGGGCTATAGTGAGGTGCCGTTTTGGTGGTGGTCCGGGGAGGATCTCAATGTGGATCGACTTCTCTGGCAGTTGCACGAATTGCACGAAAAAGGCATTAGTGGTGTGCAGGTGAACTACTCACATACCGATACCCCAGGCTGGCCGACAGACCCTCAGGAGCCGGCGATTTTCTCCGACGAGTGGTGGGCAATCTATTCTCGTGTGTCTGAAGAATGCGCCTCCCTAGATATGGGGATCGGTTTGAGCACCTATACGCTCGATTGGCCGCATGGTGGGCAGAACCTGTTCTTGGAACTGTTCTATAGTAAGCCTGAACTCAATGCCTTGGAAATTGCTGTAGAGGGACGTCAGCTAGTAAGCGCAGGCGAGGTGCTGGATTTGACCGTTCATGAGCAGATGCTTGCGATACGTGCGTATTCAATCATTGATGGTCGACCGCTTCGTGGCGGTATCGATTTGAGCCCAATGATAGAGGGCGATACGCTTGCTTGGACTGCACCGTCAGGAGATTGGGAAGTATGGCAGTTTGTGTCGGTGCGTCAGCCTGGCTCTCTAAATCCGCTACTCGCTGATTCGGGAGCAACTGTGATCCGCGAATTCTTTCAGCCCTTTGAGGAACACAATCCGGGGCAGGGATCTAAGGGGCTCAACTATTTCTTTAATGACGAGCTGCATATCGGCGCGGATAAGTTTGCTTGGAATTCGGATTTTCCTGAGGAGTTCAGAAAGCGTAAGGGCTACGATCTATTTGAGCTCTTACCTGCAATGTGGGAAGATATCGGCGATGTGACTCCGAAAGTTCGCATGGACTATGCCGATGTGCGCATGAGCCTGATGGAGAAGCGCTACTTTAAGCCAATACATGATTGGCATGCGTCGCGTGGCATTATCTTTGGCTGTGACAGTCAGGGGCGCGGCACGAATCCGCATGAGTTTGGGGACTACTTTCGTGCCACTCGTTGGTATACCGCACCAGGGCACGATACGCCTGGGGGCAATGCCGACTTGATTAAGGGCAAGGTGTCCTCGTCGGTGGCGAACTTATATCAACAGCCACGCGTCTGGTTGGAAGGCTACCATAGCATGGGCTGGGGAGCGACGCCTGAGCAGCTGATGTTTGCAACCCGTGAGAACTACCTCTACGGCTGCACCTTGCTGAATCTACATGGGCTCTACTATACGACCTACGGTTCCTATTGGGAGTGGGCACCGCCGTGCTACCATTTTCATATGCCGTATTGGGATCATATGGCGGAGTTTCTCGGCTATTTCGAAAGATTGTCTTACCTGATGAGCCAAGGACATCATGTCTGCGATGTGGCTGTGGTGTATCCAGTGGCTCCTTACGAGGCGGAAACTAATGGCGATGCGGCCAAGGAGATTGCGTTTGATCTGGCTCAAAAGCTGATGGCTGCGGGCATCAATTTTGATTTTATTGACAACGATTCGTTGGGGAGGTCAACCGTGAAGGATGGTCGTTTGTTGGTGGCAGATGCGGGGGCATCCTACCAGGCGCTGATTTTTCCAAATATGGATGCGGTTCGTTGGCAGAGTCTTTCAACGGCTGCCGAGTTTGCAGCAGCTGGCGGCCATGTGATGGCTGTCGGGACTTTGCCTGAAGTGTCCGATCACGCAGGTCGAAATGATCCGGAGCTGGCACGTTTGAATGAGCAAGCATTCCAGCCAGGGTATCGATTTGAGCGAAGCGAGCAGGCGATTGCCGCGATCCAGCAGGCCTTTGTGCCGGATGTGCGTGGCATGGATCAGACGGTTCGCGCGCTACATCGAAAGGTCGGATTTCGTGATGTTTATATGGTGATGGATGCAGAGCCTGGAACGCAGGTTGAGTTTCGTGCGAAAGGTGCGGTCGAGCTGTGGGATCCTTGGACGGGAGAGGTTCAGCCGCTTCGTATCGCCGAACAGACCGAGACTGGTACTGTAGTGGAACTTCCATTACAAGCACAGGAGGCGCAGGTAGTTATTTTTACTCCGGGAAAAGTGCATGTAAACCCTCAGTTGCAAACGAACCAGCTGCGTATTCTGAAGCAATTAGTTGGGCCATGGACGGTTTCGTTTGAGCCGACGATGAATAACCAATTCGGTGATTTTAGACTCCCTGTCACTGCCGCGAATGAGTCGATCGGTGTCGAGGCTCGGCGTTTTCAGTGGGCGACTGAAGCCGGATTAGGGGGACGCCCCTCGTCGGATCATGATTTTTCCTCGGAGGAGCAGCTGCATGGATTCGGGCCTAAATTTTACCAACTTGGGCCGATCCCCGACACGATCGATACAGTGGCCCTCGATGCAGAGCTCGCCAAGCTGACAAAGGTTGATCCATCCATTCCAGTGGATGTCGGTGGAGAATCGTTCGAATGGAAACTTTATTCATTTTCGTGGCGTTATGGACATCCAGAGGACGCCGGGCATCAGGGCTTTCATGGTTTAAAAGGACAAATTTCTGAGGACTTTATTCGTCTTGGTGCGATGTCAGATGGGCCTCATGGAACTAAAGTCATTGCGAAGGAAGCGCATCAGCGCTATTACTTATGGAGCACCGCTGTGGTCGATCAGGCGACTGCTGCAACACTGGTGATGAGTCATCAGGCTGCCCCCGCGCGGAATGCGTCACCAGTCATCGCACCTGCTGCGATTTATATGAATGGCACTCAGGTGGAGGTATTTGAAGAGCCTGTCGCTTTGAGCGCTGGTGCGAATCCCATCTTGATCCGCTTCGAGGATTTCGGGCAGGCGCACGTGGTGTTGCGACGAATGGGTGCGGCAGTGATCGAATCCACGCAAGCCCTGTCGATGCCGTGGTATCAGGATCCGAGTGTGATTCCGTTTGATATCAATGGCGGTGAAGCGTCAGTCGAATGGTTCCGCTTTCTTTCCGCTCCGGGGACGACTGCGATCCAACTACAGGAAAAATCGCGCGAAGCGGTGCAGGTCTGGTGCGATGATGAGCGGATGATCGATCAAGGGGAGGGGCGTTACACCGTGCCGACCCCGGCGGATACCGCAGCAGTGGTCGCGATTCGCTTGGTGCCGGAAATCGGTTGCAGCGGTGGGGCGGCGATGCCCGAGCCCATTGTGATCGAAACCAGTGGAGACGGGAGCATGGCGCTCGGCGATTGGTCGCGGATGGGGATTCTGAATAATTATTCGGGAGGGGTGCGTTATCGGAATACTTTTAAGCTTTCCGTGGAGGAGGCCGCAGAGGAGCTAGAGCTCGATCTTGGCAAAGTCACCGCCACCGCCGAAGTTTTGGTCAACGGCAAGCGGGTCGGGGTGCGTGTGGCGCCGCCATGGACCTTCGATCTCTCCGGATCCATTCATGCTGGTGAGAACCAAATCGAAGTGTTGGTTTTCAACACCTTGTCCAACCATTACCAGACCATACCGTCTTCCTACCGCGGCGATCCAGCCTCGGGCCTGTTCGGGCCTGTGCGGATTCTTAATCACACGGGCGGAACGGATGCGGGTGTTCTTTGAGCGAGCGAGGGGCGCTAGTCATTGAATTTAGATACGGTTCTCGTGTTTTTCACTTTACTGAGATTAGAGCTCGTGTGTAGGTTAGTATTAACAGTCGCTGTTGTGATCAACGAATTCGTAGTCCTCTGTTTAACCATCAGTCTATATGCAATCAAAGTATCTCGTTTTGCTCGCTCTATCACTTGCTAGTTTATGTGGTCGCTCTGGCGCACTCGCCGAGACGTTACCAGCTTTAGTCAACGGCATCGCACCGCAAAACCATGCTGAACTTTGGGCGGATTTTGATCCGCGTGCTGAGCCGCTGGATGTCGAAGTCCTGCATGAGTGGGAAGAAGACGGTGTGATGCTACAAGTGCTGCGCTACCGAGTTGGCATTTTTAAAGGCGAGAAGGCCATGGTCGCGGCAGTCTATGGTTATCCCAAGGGCGGGGCGAAACTGGCTGGGCTGGTCAATGTTCATGGCGGCGGGCAATACGCGGATTATAAATCCTGTCTCGCCAATGCGAAGCGCGGCTATGCGACGATTACCATTGCATGGGCGGGGCGGCTGACGGCCCCGAACTACCGGGTCTCGCCTGCCGAAGTGAAACTATTTTTTGCGAATCAAACCGACGATCCGAATTATAAACTCACCACAGATTGGGGCACGCTCGATGCCTACCATGCGCCCTGTAGGTTTCCCGGTAGTAATTTTGTGTTTAACTCGCCGTCTGAACATACACTCGACCCGGTGCCTTCTCCTCGGAATAGTGGCTGGTTTTTGAGCACCATGGCAGCGCGCCGTGCACTGACTTTTTTGGAACAACAACCAATCGTAGATGCGGATCGACTCGGAGTATATGGTCACTCGATGGGGGGCAAGTTGACTGTGTTGACAGCTGGCTCCGATGCACGCGTCAAGGCCGCCGCCCCTTCCTGCGGAGGTATCAGTGATCGCTATGATGCAAACGTACTTCAGAACAATACTGTCGGTGACGGCCCGAGTTTGAGCGCGATCTCATGCCCGATTCTGTTTCTCTCACCGTCCAATGATTTCCATGGACGGATCAACGATTTGCCCACCGCCGTCGAAGAGATTCGCACGTCTGATTGGCGCATTACCAGTTCGCCGCATCATAATCACCAAGACACCGCCGAGTATGAAGTGGCGAGTCAGCTCTGGTTTGATCAATACCTGAAAGGAACGTTCGAGTTCCCTGAGACCCCGAAGTTTGCGATGACAATCGCTACAAAATCAGGCGTGCCTGCGGCCACGGTGCAGGTGGATACGTCAAAGCCAGTGCGCAGTGTCGCTGTGTATTACACGCAGCAGGGGCAGATTGATGGGGCAAAGGACGATCGAAATAATACCCAGAACCGCTTTTGGCGTCATGCTAAAGCAACGCGTCGCGGTAACGAGTGGGTGGTGGAGTTGCCACTGATCAGCATGGAACTACCACTTTGGGCGTATGCGAATGTAACCTATGATCTGGAGCAGTCAGTTAGCTCTGCGGGCTATTACTATGGTATCCAAACTTCCAATACATTCGTGCTCTCGTCGCTCATGCAGGCGGCGACGCCAGCGGAATTGAAAGCAGCTGGTGTGCATACCACGCTCAAGCCGACCACCATGATCGAGCGTTTCGAAGGTGATTGGCAGCAAGAGTGGTTTAGCTATCGACCAGGGTGGGCGCGCAGCACCCACAAGGTCTACGACCCACAATGGCAGGCGCCAGCGGGCGCAACACTCGCGCTGCAAGTTTCCAGTGCGCAGGCGAACAAACTCGTCGTGGGAATCGATGGTTATGCCGCTGAGGTTCAGTTGCACGGTGGTTCCGCATGGGAAGCCATTGAACTGAGCGCCACTGACTTTAAGAATGCAGCAGGCGAGCACTTGGCGAGTTTTGATGGGATCAAAGAACTGCGTTTAAATTCAAAAGAGACTCTCAGAGGCAAGGGTGGAAAGCCAAACGTGCAGCTCGGCGGTCAGTGGCAGGGCGAAGAACCGGTGTTCAATGATTTACATTGGGCCGCAGCTCAGCCTGCCGCGACGCAGATCGCAGCTGGCAAGCCAATCAAGGGACAGCCCGACGCCATGTGGACCTACAAAGAAATCGATGGCAAGGCACTGCAGCTCTCGGTTTTCCTTCCCGAAGGCTACGCCGATTCGAACAAGCGCTTCCCAACCTTTGTGGTCTATCATGGTGGCAGTTGGGCGGTCGGTGAGCCGAATTGGCATTATCCCGACTGTGAGTATTGGGCAAGCCGCGGGATGATTGCAGTGTCGGTCGATTATCGCCTCAGTAAACGCGACGGCGTTAAGGTGCCACTGGAGTGCGTTAAGGATGCCAAGTCCGCAGTACGGTTCTTGCGTAAAAACGCGGCCCGCCTGAAGGTCGATTCGGATAAGATGGTGATCGCCGGTGGGTCGGCTGGCGGCCAACTCGCAGCAGCCATGGCGACGCTAACCAGTTTTGAAACCAATGATGATTGCTATGACTTATCAATTTCCTGTGAGCCAAACGCAGTGATTCTGTATAACCCGTATTTTAAATGCGAAGCCTCGCTCTCGCCGCCGAATTTCGTGAAGGATGGTTTGCCGCCGATGATCACTTTTCTAGGTGACAAAGATCCAGCGATCACAGTGGAGAGTATTGTCGCGTTTAATGATGACCTCAACGCACATGGCAGCCCGTCCGAATTCTACGTCGGCAAAGGCGGCAAGCACGGCCTTTGCAATGGGCGCAACCCGCAAAACCCTTACTTTTATTGGTCTGTGGAACTGTCGGATCAGTTCCTTGTGAAACATGGCATACTCAGTGGCGAATCACTGGTGACGCGTCCGCAGGGCGTGAAGGTGCTACAACCTGAATTAGATTATGACAGCTATCGTTAAGCAAATACTCGGTCTTTTAATCGGCGTGCAGTCACTGACTGCAATGAGCCATGTGCCAGATGTTCCGCCTCAGCAACCGAACATCATCTTCATTTTTGCCGATGATTGGGGCTATGCGGATCTCGGCATCCATGGCAGCACGTTTTGTCAGACGCCGCGCCTAGACCAAATGGCGAAAGAAGGCACCGACTTTCAAAATTTCACGGTGAATCATCCGGTGTGTTCGCCGAGCCGCACGGCGGTGATGACTGGCCAGTTTCCTGCGCGCAACAGTGTGCACCAGCACTTTGCATCGACCGCGCATCACGTGCGCGCTGGCATGCCGGATTGGCTCGATCCACAGGCTCCGATGCTGCCGCGCATGTTGCAGGCCGCTGGCTATGCGACCGCGCACTTTGGCAAGTGGCACTTGAGCAATGATCATATCGCGGATGCGCCGATGCCAACCTCGTATGGATATGATGAATACGGTGCGTTCAATTTACCAAACCTCGCACCCGAGCAAATGCCCACCGCCGAGAGTTGTCCACGTGCGGCCGACTTTATCCGACGGCACCAAGACCAGCCGTTTTTTATTAACCTCTGGATTCATGAGACGCATACACCGCACTATCCGTTGCAGCAGTATCTTGATCAATTTGAAGACTTAGACGAACAGCAGCAGGTCTATGCGGCCATCGTTGCCGAAGGCGATGCAGGTGTTGGTCTCATCCTCGATACGCTCAAAGAGCTCGGCCTCGATGAGCAGACCTTGGTGATTTTCTCCTCCGACAACGGTCCCGAGTGGACTGGCATGAAAAAGCACTCGGACGATACGTCCACAGGGCCCGGGCTCGGCTCTTACTATTCCGTTGGCGAGAAGGGCACCCTTAAAGGTCAAAAACGCTCGCTCTATGCGGGTGGCATTCGCGTGCCGTTTATAGCGCGTTGGCCGAGTGTGATTCCCGCAGAGCGTGTGAATCGCGACTCAGTACTGACCGCGGTGGATTTATTGCCGACCTTTATGGAGCTCGCTGGGCAGGCATTGCCAGCGGACTACCAACCGGACGGAGTGAGCATGGTCGCCGCATTGAAGGGGCAGCCATTCGAGCGCAGCAAACCGATCTTTTGGGAGTGGGCACCGGCGCAGGCGCATGCCGAAGTCTGGCCGCATTTAGGGATTCGCGAGGGACAGTGGAAGCTGCTGATCAACGAGCAACTCGGTAAGGCCGAGCTCTACAATATTGAAAACGATTGGGCGGAAACGACCGATTTGTCTGCTCAGTATCCTGAAGTCGTCGATCAATTAACGCAGCAAACGCAGGCGTGGAAGGCGACGCTTCCAACAGAGCCACCTGTGTCGTGTTTATCGGCATCGCGTTCGACGGGAAAATAGTCAAGTATCCAGATTTGAACTATGAGAAATATGATTAAACCATTTCAATATTGGCTGATAGTGAGCTGTGTGCTCTCTGCCGTCGCTTGCGGAGCCGATGCGCCAGAATCTTTGCAAGGCAGTCGTCCAAATATTATTTTAGTGATCACGGATGACCAAGGCATGGGCGACCTCTCCTGTATGGGCAATCCCATCCTGCGCACGCCGCAGATCGACCGGTTTTATGCCGGAGCGACCCGCTTCGCAGATTTTCATGTGAGCCCAACCTGCGCGCCGACGCGTTCCGCGATCATGAGTGGGCGGCGTCCCTTGGAGGTAGGTGTCACGCATACCGTCCTTCAACGCGAGCGCATGGCTTTGGATGTGGTCACGTTTCCACAAGCCTTGCAGATGGCGGGTTACACCACCGGACTATTCGGTAAATGGCACCTCGGCGATGAGGCAGAATACCTACCGCAGAATCGAGGGTTTGATGAAGTGCTGATGCACGGCGCTGGCGGGATCGGGCAATATATTTATGGGGATTTCGAGCCCAATAGTGAGAACACGTATTTTGATAATGTGCTCCTGCACAACGACACCATCGTGCAGACCAAGGGCTTCTGCACGGATATCTTTTTCAAATCCGCACTCGCATGGATCGGGAAACAGGTGTCAGAGAACAGAAGTCAGGAGTCAGAGGATGCGGCATTCTTTGCTTATATTTCTCTGAATGCTCCGCACGGCCCTTTTATTGCACCAGAGTCCTATAAAAAGCGTTTCCTCGATTTAGGTTACGATGAGAAGACCGCAGGTCGCTACGGGATGATTGAAAATATCGACGACAACTTTGGCCAAATGATGGAGCAACTGAACGAGTGGAACGCGCTTGAGAATACGCTGGTTATTTTTATGACAGACAACGGCATGGCCATGCCCGCGATCAAGCAAGGCGCGAAGCGCATCACGCCGCACAATGCCGGTCTCAGGGGTGGAAAGAATTCCGCATGGGAAGGCGGCACGCATGTGCCCGCTTTCTGGCAGTGGCAGGGCGTGCTCGGCGCAGGGGTGGACATCTCCGCGTTGACCGCACATGTGGATTTGTATCGAACCTTCTGTGAGTTGGCAGGCGCGGAAATCCCCAATAGCAAACTGCAGCCCGGCGGGCGGTCCTTGCTGCCATTGCTTGAAAATCCGCAGGCCGATTGGCCGGATCGCAAGCTCTTCGTCCACCGTGCTCGTTGGGACGATGAGCGCTGGAATTTTAATAATAGAGAAGCCAACAAATACCATGGTGCTGCAGTTCGCACGCAGCGATGGCGCTTGGTCTACGACTTTCACAAGGGCAAGGTGCGCACTCAACTTTCCGATATTTCGGCTGATCCAGGAGAAGCGAAAAATGTCGCCGCTCAGTATCCCGAGGTCGTTCAAGAGCTGAGCGGGGCCTATGATCAGTGGTGGGACTCGACCGCACCTTTACTCGTGAATGAGGGCCTGCCGTGGGTTGAGGCCGAGCAGCAGCCATTGAGCGTCCGCTATGAGGATCAGTTGAAAACGAGTGGCATCCCTGACTGGAATCCGGCCGCAGAGTGATGGTTACTCTGATCGTCTAGTTTATCTCCTTTGTATGAATTGAGGTTAATTCGCTGGAGTGCTGTGCGTGATTGAGATTGAAAGCAGCGTAGCGAGGATCGCTGTGGATTTAAGTGGGCTGTGGGATTGGGACATGAGCTGGAGGATTGATTCTTAAAATTGTTGCAATAATATCGTCTACTAACATTGATTTATAAACTTGGTCTGTTGTGATTTTTGAGACGCGTGGATAATGCTGAACATCCTCTATATGCACGATGTTCAAGCTCAGGTATTTAGGTATTCTAGAAGCTCAAGGGGTCCGAACTTTTCAGTGGCTCGCACAATTTAACTGATTATGATTTTTAAGAAACAATATACACTCTCCGCATTACTCGCCACTGGCCTCCTTGCTCAGCCTCTGCTGGCAGACGAATCAATGGATAAAATGTGGGGTGACTCGCACACGCAAGCCAGTGCAGAAACGTCTGCGCGCGCACAGTTTTTCGATGATAGTAATTACGGCATGTTCATCCACTGGGGGCTCTATTCGAACCTAGGCGGCCAATGGAAGAATCAGACTTTCTACGGAATCGGCGAGTGGATTAAGCGGCAGATGCAAATCCCAGGCGACGAATATCAAGCGCTGGCAGGGGACTTTAACCCATCGCAATTTGATGCGAAGGCGATCGTGCGCACTGCTAAAGCGGCGGGGATGAAATATATCATCATCACCTCGAAGCACCACGAGGGCTTTGCGATGTTTGATTCTGAGCATCCATTTAATATCGTCGATGCTAGCCCGTTTGCACGCGATCCAATGAAAGAATTGGCCGATGCGTGTCGCGAGGCAGATCTCGGCTTCGGCTTCTACTATTCGCACAATCAGGACTGGACCTCGCCGGGCGCGCATGGCGGTCCCAAGGTGAACCCCGATGGCAGTAAGGCCACCTTTGAGAAATATTTCCGCGAGAAGTGCTATCCGCAGGTCAAAGAGATCTGCACCAACTACGGGCCGCTGAGTTTCGTCTGGTTCGATACGCCCGGTTCGATGCCCAAGGAGTTTGTGATGGAGTTGGTCGATTTGGTGCGTGAGACACAGCCGAATGCGATGCTGTGTAGCCGTGTTGGCCATGGGATGGGGGACTACCTCAGTCTTGGTGATATGGAAGTGCCTGCGCGCAACCATGAAGGACTGTGGGAAACCTGCGATACGACCAACGACTCGTGGTCCTACGCATGGTATGATCAAAATTGGAAAGATTCGAAAACCATCCTGCATCGTTTAGTGGCGACCGTGGGGCGTGGTGGTTCGTATTTGCTCAACGTCGGTCCCGATGGGACAGGGCGTGTGCCTGCACCTGCGGCCGAGTATTTGGTCGAGGCGGGTGAGTGGCTACAGAAACATCCAAATGTCGTGTATGCCGCGGGGCCTTCGCCGTGGGGTGCAGCAATGCCATGGGGTGATGTGACTACCTATGGGGAACATCTCAATCTCGTTGTGTTCGAATGGCCCACTGATGGCCGCATTCATCTCTCCGGGCTGGAGGCTGATATCGACAGCGCTGGACTGCGCACCGAGAATGGCGAACTGCTGCCACTGAAATGGAGCAAGCAAGGTAGCTGGGTGATGGTCGATGCTGGTGGACTCACGCGGGAACAGGCTTCTGGTTTGGCTTCGGTGATTGAACTCAAACTCAAGGCAGCACCAGTGATCGATCCGACTCTGGGCGTGCATCCAAATCTCTCTACTTTATTACTGGCAGAATTTGCGACCGCTGAAGGCGCGACCAAGAAGGGCCTGCGTTGGATGGAGAAATTCGGCGAGTGGAAGCATGTGACTCAAGTGGGCGAGTGGCAGGAAAATGGCCTTGCCACTTGGGAGGTCGATGTCGCCGAGGCGGGTGCCTACTACTTGGACCTTACTTATCGCGGCGAAGACCGCCCAGTCTGGAGCATCGCAACTGACGAGGGCGTGACACTGCAAAATCAACAGGCGGCCACGTCTGGATATCATGCGTATCCTTTTGGTATCCTGAATTTTAAGCAGCCCGGTAAGCACAAGATCATGGTGAGCCTAGTCGAAGGCGACCCAGTCAAGAGCAGCCTCAAGTCGATTCGCCTGACCCCAGCGCGTTGAGTCGTAGGTGATCACGACATCCTCTACCTCTGATGATGCTATTTTTGTGAAGGTGTCATCCTTCAGGCTGTCGGTGCCGTAGACCTCTCTGCCAAATTTATTGAAATGCCCGATCTTTGATCGGGGCTATATTACTATCATCGAGAAAATGGAAAGGAGGTGCTGCGAATCGCGTAAGAAAACGGTTTGTCAGCCATCCCGATAAGTGACCTGCGGGGATGGAATCGCTAAATGGATCCGAGCGTAGCGACAATTCTCATTGAAATTATTTTTATATCCGTTTTCGCGAACGAGATTAGCAAAATTGTAGCTAGTTGAAATTCATATCCTTACGGGATGGTTTCTGATTTTGTAACGCCATCCTCTTCGGCACCACTGCACTCACTACGTGTTTACGTATATTGCGGGTATCGTGCTTGCGATGTAAAATCCAGCCTTTACTAGTGGCTGTGTTACGCCGGCATCGCACGAACGTGTGATAGGCCGAGTGTTTCGAGAATGTTACTATCTCTACTTCATCTATTGCAGAGTCAGACTATCCATGAATCAAATTACCAAATTAACCATCCCGCTACTTTCGTTAGCGCTTCATTTGCAGGGTCTCCATGCGGAGAGTGGCCAGAGGGCGGCGTTCTCTGATGACGCTGCGGTGGTCGCAGTGAAGTCTGCTGCCTTTAACGAATTTTCAGGTGCCTCATCGGCTGTCTTTTCGGTCGGAGAGAAGCGCCGTCGTATTGGCACCCAGGGCACTCAGCTGATTGGGGCTATTCGCGAAAGCACGGTTGCCACGCCATTCGGTAATGCGGACCTCCTGCAGGCGACTTATGGTCGGGCGGATTTTCCATTCCAGTATACGCTTAAAATTAAATCTTTGCGGGATGTGAATGCGTTTACGGTGCAAGCGGTGATTCACAATCGTAGTGACGAAGACATTCGCCTACACAACTTCGATTTGTTTGACGCTCGTAAGGGGCAGGGGGGCCTACTGACTGTGGCAGAGCCTTCTGATTGGTTGGTCACTCCGTTGATGGAGGATTCAGTTGCGACTACATTTGATAAAGCTGAAAAGCGCTTGAACGAAGCTGCGTTGTTTAAAAATACGAATGGAGATGGTTTTCTCGTCGGCCCGGTCGGACCTGCGGATGCTTACACACATGTTCAGTTCGTAAACCAAGAGTTGATCGCATCAGTCAGCATGGACAACGTGCTCGTTTCAGCAGGTGAGAGTCGCCGTAGTGAAGAGATGATCTTCTGCTTTGAGCCCACTGAGACTGCGACGAATGTGTGGACACGTTGGGTGGCAGCGACGCATGGTGCGCGTCTGCATCGCGGTCCAGTCTACGGTTGGTGCAGTTGGTATGACACGACCACCCGAATCACCGCAGAACATGTGCTTAACGTCACCGAAACCATCGAAGCTAATCCGAATACCTTCGGTAAGGGGATCGTTCAAATCGATGACGGTTACCAGAAGATGGATGGCGATTGGAGCGCGAATGAGAAATTCCCGATGGGCATGGCAGCGGTTGCACAGCGCGTTCGTGAATCTGGCAACATTCCAGGTGTATGGTTTGCGCCACTGATGATCAATCCGGAGCATCCTTGGATCGATGAGAATCCAGATGCGATTCAGACCAATGCCAAGGGCATTGCTAGCTTTATGAACCCGAATCCATTCCACCCCGGCGGTGCGAAGTGGGTCAATCCCGATCATCCTGCGACTAAGAAATATTTGCACAAGATCATCACCGATGCACGTGAGCGTGGCTTCGGCTATATTAAGATTGATTTCAATGGTATCGGTAATCGTTTCGTCGATCAGAAGAAGACACGCCTACAAGTATTCCGTGATCTCTACACACTCTACCGCGATGCTGCGGGCGAGGACATCTACATCTTGTCTTGCCTCGGTCAGCCCACACGTGGTGTGGTCGGCTTTATTGACGCGGCTCGTGTCGGACCAGACTCACACCCCGCGCACTTTAATAAGTGCCTAGATTCAGTGCTTCGCTTCCAAATCTACGATAATGTCTGGTGGCAAAATGACCCAGACGTTGCTTACGTCAGCCCAACTGGCACTAGGGTGGACGGCACACCACGCTCTCTGGGTGGCACACCACAAGGTGAGGGCATGTGGAAGACTTGGCACAACTCCGTTGGTCTCGTGGGTGGCACATCCATGATCAGTGACCCGATCGACGGGGCTGAGGTGAAGGATATGTGGCGTAACTATGAGATACTGCGCCCTGCGCATACGGAGACGACACGCTTACTCACGCTCGGCAAGTCAGCCGAGAATCAAGTCTTTGGCTTCGCGGTACAACGCACTTATGGTGACTTCGCCGTCTATAATCTCTACAATCCACGTCATGCCAAAGACGATCACCGCAATCAAAAGGCAAGTGATCCTGAATACGCGAAAGCAGTCTCAATCGACTTTGCAGAAGCGGGTCTACCAGCTGGTGTGAACTGTGCAGTCTTTGACTTCTGGGAAAACAAGGTCGTTGGATATGC
>JAQXBA010000153.1 GCA_029252625.1 Opitutia bacterium
TAATGATTAGTATGGGGGTGAAATGAACCAAAGTTGCGGTTCAAATTAGATTCCTGAGGAATAGTAAGCTCACATCCTAGCAAGAATCGGCAAATTACGTTAACCACGAGGTTGAAAAAACCGACCATTAGGACGAAGATCAGGCAAAAGCTTGATAAATCAGGGGATTTTTCCAAAAAACAGGGGGAGGATCTGAATCAATTGACCGTATTCCGGCAGATGTAATCCCTTTTCTTTTAAACACGGAAAATGTAGTGCGTCGCTGATAGCTAATAGGAGAATTTAAGGACACCCACATTTCCGGTGCCTTAAACATGGCTGCCCTCTAAATTCGGATCCGACAATCGACACGCATTAAAATACGCATTAAATCAATTATTAACGTTAAAACATACTTTAATACGTATTGACAAGCAAAAGCACTTCAACATACTCATCGTCAATGAACCAAGCAGAGAGTCTCCATGAGTTGGGAAAACGTATCGCGCAGGAACGAATATACGCCGAGATGACGCAGCAAGCCTTAGCCGATAAAGCAGCCATCAGTCTCGCCACACTCTCCAAAGCCGAGCGTGGCTATCCGATGACCACTGCCACACTCTACCGGATTCTAAATGCTCTGGGTCAGAGTTCCAAATTACCGGATCTATTTCCTGAGCCAGCGATCAATCCGATCGCGCTGCGGAAACTCAAAACAACACGTAAACGGGTTCGCTAATGGCAACAGAATTTGTAGATATCATCTATCAGGGGCAACACGTCTGTGAAATTTACTGGGACGCCGCTCGACAAAGCTGTGCGCTCGCATACACCAACGACACTTTAAAGTCCGGCTACGAGCTCTCCCCCATCCATCTCAAGCGCAGACGTGCGCCCTATCAGTTTAACAACCTCGATGCATCTTTTACCGGTCTCCCCGGCATGCTGGCCGACTGTCTGCCCGACACTTACGGCAACGCTCTGATCGACACATGGTTACGCTCGCAGGATCGCGATCCAGCTAGCTTCACTCCAGTCGAACGACTCTGCTACATGGGCGCACGCGCGATGGGCGCACTGGAATTTCGCCCCAGTATGCGCAGCCAGTCTAAGGGCGCTCAAAAAGTCGAGGTGGAACGTCTGATCGAACTCGCCTCGCAAGCACTACAATCCAAGCAACAGCTAGACAGTAAACTGGAAAATCAGACCGATCTGGAGGCCATTATACAAGTCGGCACCAGTGCCGGCGGCGCACGCGCCAAAGCCGTGATCGCATGGAACCCCGACACCAATGAAGTACGCTCTGGTCAAAGCGACGCGCCACAAGGTTTCGAGCACTGGCTACTCAAACTCGACGGCGTGGATGCATCCTTTGAGGGCATCAAAGACCCCAAAGGCTACGGTCGCATCGAATACGCCTACTCCCTCATGGCCCGCGACGCGGGCATCGATATGGCACCGTGCCGCCTCCTCGAAGAAGGCACCCGCGCCCACTTCATGACACAGCGCTTTGATCGAATCGGTGCGACAGAGAAGCTGCACTACGCCTCCCTTTTCGGCATTAACCACATGGCTTATACCGCACCTGGCAGCCACAAGCATAGCTACGAAGACTACTTCAGCGTCATCGATCAGCTCAACATTCACATCAATTCGAAACGCGAAGCCTTTGCACGGATGTGCTTCAACGTCCTCGCTTTTAATAAAGACGACCACGTTAAAAACTTCGGCTTCCTAATGAGCCGCGCAGGCGACTGGAATATCTCCCCAGCCTTCGACCTTTCTTACGCACACAGTACCGCCTTCGGCGCATGGACGCGTAGTCAGCAAATGTCTGTCAACGGAAAGCGCGAAGACATCACCACCGACGACCTGATTACCTGCGGCAGAAACTGCAACGTCGGCACACTGCCCAAATTAAAAGCACTCCTGCGTCAGGTCAGCGAAGCGATCACGAACTGGCCCGCCCACGCCGAGGCCGCAGGCGTGGACACGCAAAAGATCGATGCCATTCAAACCGTATTAAAGCGCGATTGCTAATCAGCCAATGCACGCAGGTCGACGCAGATTTCAACTCGAATTACATCTTCGACCAGCAATGCGCCTTTCTGCGAAATGATTGTCCTACAACCGCTGTGCTAGCACCCAAGGGCATAATAAAAGGCCCTGCGGGCGAGGTTGGGGAGCTTATGATTGCTAGAAAATCTCTTTGAGAACAGAAAGTCCTCAAAGCCCCAATTACCAAAGCATGAGCCTCCCCAACCTCCCTCCTCTAGCGAAGCGGTGGTATAAAATTCAATTCTGCAATAGCATTGGGGTTTACCCCGCGATTTCCTTCAGGATCTCAGGGCGCTTCTCAACGACCTTTAGCAGTGTCGCGGCGGTGCCCTTTGGCTGGACGCGCCCCTGCTCCCAATTCCGCAAAGTGCCAGTACCCACACCAATCGCTCGGGCAAAATTTTTCTGGTTCAAACCGGTGCGACGCCTTGCCAGAACTGCGTGATTCAGCCGAGCTGCGCGTTTGGCGGGCACAGGCAGCGTCTTCCCTTCTTTCTGATAATCAACGACCACCTCTGCAATCACCTCGGCCAGTTGCTCGCGAACAACTTCCATAGAATCTCCATGACAACCACCGAGAAACAACTCAGGACAACGACCAATGTAGCATTGATCCTCGTCACTCCATTCGATGACACGCGAATATGACTCAATTAGTGTTTTCATTTTTTGATCATTTTAAGGAATGTTTCTAAATCTTTCTCCTGATAACGCTTTGCATCGTCTCCATCCTTACCTGAAATAATTAAACAGCCATTCAGGCTCGGATGTTTAATTTTTCGATGACTTCCCTTCCCATGTGCCACATCAACCTTCGCTCCAGCCTCCATATACAGCTTAAGCAGTTCTCGAATCTTCTTAGGCACAACCAAAGTATCCATAATACGCACTTAAAGGTCAAGTGAAACATTCGAACAGAATTTAACGACAGCCACGTTTCCGGTGCTTTAAACATGAGTGTCCTCTAAATTCCTAAATTCCTTACAAGGCATAGAGCTTGGGTTCTGTGCAATGGATGAGCTCCGTGCCTCCGTGTGAGAAATAGCGTCGTGCTCGGCGCAGAGACACTGCGGGCGTGCGTAAACGCACACACTACTGAATGAAGCGAATATTAGATCTGAGTCTATCCGTGTCCATTGGCTTCGCCTTGCAGTTGAGTGTCGCTGCGCTCGGAAGTGGTTCTAAATGGCATTGAGACCTTCAAGGACCCCGTCCCTCAACTACTCACTATCTTGAAAGATTTGCGGTGCCCAACTGTAAATAATGCGACAGGCGTCCTCATACTCTTTCGCGAGCTGAAGATCTACTGGCGGTAAATCATCTGCGGGATAAGTAACCAAATTGCCTTCAGGGCCTTCTCTGCCGATTACTGAAAACTCCAACTCGCTGCCCGTGGCAGGCAATTACGCCCAAGCTCTCCATATGAAAGGTCTTCTGATGAATACGCGAGCCATTGACAAATTTCAGTGCGCACATCGCTCATACGATCTTCATTTAGAATACAGCACTTTGCCTGTTTCGAGGACTTCACGAGCCAGTGCAGTGCGTCCGTTGTTAATGGAATCACTCGTCAGACCGATTAAATCGACCGGGTGGCGCCTGGGCCAGAGTGCCCGATTGGCGCGCCGCAATCCACTGCGCAATTGGTCTGCTGAGGTAAAAATGAGTGCAAAGTCATAGTCACTGGATGAAGAGCCACATTTGCGGGTCCTTAAATATGGCTCTCCGATAAATCTTTTAACGAATATCCGCCCAGTTCCGACCGACACGCAGCTCGTCAAGCACGACCGTTCCGGCAAGTGGTTTGAGCAATACGCGATCTTGCGTTACCCCGGTTTTGCCGCCAGTCGTGCTCACGTCCCAATCTATACCGTTCGGATCGGAGGGCAGTGCGCCAGCTGCAGGAAACAGTTTCACCCGTGTGACCGCGCCGCCGGTTTTGCCGTTATTGGAAAATTTGAGGACCACCCGATACGCAGTATTCGCCTGAAACAAACTCGGCGCACTCGCAGTCATCACACCCGCGCCCTTGGGAGTTACCGTGCCGTCCGTATCAACCGCTACGCCCAGTCGCACCTGTTTCTTTTGATTACTGAACTCAACTTTGAGGGCACCGCCCGCATCGCGCTGTGCGAGGAAGGATACATACAGATTGCCGCGCCCGAGGCTCAAAGGCGAATCCAGCATTTGCTCGCCACCCGCACCTTTCTTGAGCACGGGCTTTTTTTCTTCAACCGGCCCGCGGTAGGGTTTTCGACCACCGGCGGCTTTATCAAACTGCGCTTTGTAGGCGGCATTGCGCGCCCGGAGCTTGTTCAGGAGTTCCGCATATTCCGGGTCCTTGGCGAGATCGTTCATCTCTTTCGGGTCGTTTTGCAGGTCAAAAAGCTCTTCCTGTACCGGGTCGGTGCCGCGGTAGTGAATGTATTTCCAGCGTTCGTTACGCACGCCTTCGCAGTTCGGCAGAGGAGCACCTTTTCCTCGAGTGTGAACGTCGTGCAAATAATACCAATCGTCACGCACTTGCGCCGCGGGATTTTTTAAAACCGGCACCAGGCTGATGCCATCCATATGGGGCGCGGGCACACCGGCGACATCCATCACGGTGGCAGTCAAATCGATATTGAGCGCCGGCTGCGAGCGGGTGCCGCTGAGCGATTTTGGCAGGCGCGGATCGTAGATCATCATGGGCACGCGGATGCTCTCTTCATACATGTTCCACTTACCGGCGATGCCGTGCGCGCCCCACATGCTGCCGTTGTCGGAAGCAAAAATAATGAC
>JAQXBA010000160.1 GCA_029252625.1 Opitutia bacterium
GGTAACGGCGCATCGACTCGCAACCACTGCTGCCCATTATTACGAAAGACCGCAGTCTCCAGATCCTGTGTGATCATATCCATCGCAATGCGTGCTTCAGCATTGGCTGCAAGCTTACCGGAGGAACGTGTCCAGACTTTAAGGACTTCACTGGTGATCTGAATCACCAATCCAACAAGCACCACCATGATGACGGACGCCACCATGATTTCAATTAGAGTAAATGCTCGTTTTGCTATACTTTTTTTCATTTTAATATTGGAAGTATTCATAAGCAGAAATCAGCGAACGATGGCGGTATTATAGGTAAAGATCGGTTCCTGATCCTTCAGCGCAGTCAAATTACTCTCTACAGTAAAATTCAATGCCGGATCTTCTGCAAAAATACGCACTTCCATTGCAAAGGAGCCTTCTGGATATGTTTCAGCGGTTGTTTGATTCATCCTGTAACGCGGATACGCCTCTGGAGCTCCTGCCGTCATTTCTAAAGCGGGATTCACCGAAGACGGCGTAAGCACAGCACGATAAATAGTGCCCGCGGCGAGCACTTGACTTCCATCAGTCACATCAGCTGAGGAAACTCGTGCCGTAGCATCAGTCTCACCAACGAAACCAATCTTAAGCGAGATCACATCGTTATTGTCATACGCACGAAAGACTAGGAGCGTCGCATGATCCTGCGATACTGCACTATAAATTGCATCGAATTTCGACGATCCCGGCGCGATCTCCTGCGAATTCTGGAGAAAGGCATTGATCGTATTCACAATCGACGAGACTTCGTCGGTTTTCTCGACTTCATCCACCGACTGTAATGTCGGTCCGAGCAAACCAACCAGCGCTAAGACTGTAACAAGGAAAATACCAATCGCTAAAACAACCTCAATTAGACTAAAGCCTTTTTTTGGGATGGAGTGACAAAGATGTAATTGTTTCATAGTTCTATAATGTCTGTTATTGAACAGCATCAGGATCTGTTACTGGCGTAGTGGTTCCGGCCTGTCTAAAAATCAAAGCCGCCTTCAAAAATCCGTTTTCTCCAGTACTGTCATATGCAACCAAATCACCGTCCGCATTTAGATTACCGGCACGAATGGCCAACCATTCATTTGGGTTCGCAGAAGTCCCATTGCTATTAAATGCGTATTGATAGTAAGAAGTCGAACCAGCACCAGACTGGAGATCAGTATTCGCACCAACCGATATTCTTGGATAATCGAGGCTAATCGTCTCACTCATACCATTACGATTAGCACCAAATTGATTGCTAATACTCGGATCGAAATAGATGCCCTCCGGTAAAGACGTCCCCTGCGTGGCGGCCTTCCAGCCTGTGGCCGTCACCACTCCACTGCTATTCACATCCTCGCCCCAGTAAACAATACCAAAGTAACGACGATATTTCTCTAAATCCGTCGGATCATTATGGATGATGAGTCGCGTTTCAGCATTCTTCAATATCGCCTGCCCACGCGCTCCTTGCGCAATACCAGATACAATTCGCAACGAAGAGCTCAGTGATGCTCCCCCTCCCGAATTTCCACCAATAAAGATAATGGAGGAGGCAATTAATATAATACTGATGACGACCAACAACTCGATCAGCGTGAAGGCTTTGCATCTAGTGCGTTTCGGTTTATTAAACATGCGTAATATATAAAATTAATCCCAAAGTCCATATCCAGGAGCCCCAAGATCCCGATCAGCTTCAACCCATGCAGTCACATTAGTTCGAATCGGTTCGTCAGGAGAAGAGGGCTCATTGCCATTAACGTCAGGGTTGACCTGATTATTGCCATCGCCGTCAATCCGCACTTTGATGACAGTATTATTAAAACGATCAGCCAATTGAGTGGGGTCAACTGTATCATCATCCTCCAACAGGAATTCAGACTCAGAGAAACTGTAAAACCCGATTCGACGACGATTACCACCTTCGCTTTTAGAATCGCCAGAGGTCGCATTTCGACCGGATAAAGTCTCGATAAACAAAGTGCTTTGAGAAGACAAATCGACAGTGGTGTCATTGCCTCCAGTCACAAACGGGTAATACGAATATTCTCCCTTAAATAGTTGAACTGCATTCACGTAGTTCGACAACTGTGATTTCGAAGCGGCGATATTTGCCTGTTTCTTCACCGCGCCAACGGTCGGAATTAATATTCCAGCTAGGATACCGATGATCGCGATGACCATCAACAGCTCAATCAGTGTAAAACCAGATTTCTTATTCATATTTCTCATAAAGTTATTCTCCTGCAAAAATGATCGCGTGCTCATCCGCAACCTCCCGGTAATCATTATCAAAAACTCCCGTCTGTTCACTCTCCATCTTGCCTTTAAGCGCTGCATTCGCAGTCTCACCGTTCGCCCCCGTCGAGTATAAGTGATAGCCAAAGACATCCCACGCATCTGGGGAATTCGACCATTTATACCAATAAATATAAGGGTTACCCCAAGGGTCTAACAATTCAATCGAGTTCCCTGAAGCGTCTTCGTTCACCGAAAACTTAGTATCATCAATGAACTTGGGACGTTTCTCAACAATAGCATTTGATTGGCTATCCTCGGTTAACACCTCTAGCACTCCGCTCGAGTTACGCTCCAGAATCAAACGCCCCGTCAGCGCATACAGCAGCATTTTATTCGTATCCGCTTCACCCTGCTTGTGCCACGGATAATCACCATAGCGCAGCTTAAATTGTTCAATCCCCTGTGATAGTACCGCCAACTCGGCCTTGGCCTTGGTGCGAGCCTGAGCATTTTGCACCCCGCGTGTGATGCCAAAAGTGATGCCAGCGAGAACCATGATAATGGCAATGACCACTAACAGTTCGATCAGTGTGAAGCCACGGTTCGACGAGCGAGCGCGAGGAGAGAATACAGAGTGGGGAGTATCAGAAAACATGCCTAATGGGGAGTGCGACA
>JAQXBA010000169.1 GCA_029252625.1 Opitutia bacterium
GACCGAGTCTTAACTGCAGCTGAAATTCTCGAGTTGGCGATGGCTACATCCATGCTCTGAAGTGAAACGCACAGCTCTGGCCACGTATTTGTCGGTTACGTCGCGCCGTGAGCAAAGCACTTTAGACTCTTAAAAAGAAAGCATCTTAAAGGCGCTGTGCCGCATGAGCTGAGCAAGAAAGCGAAGTCGATTGGTTCGTGTATAGAGAGCGTGAATGTTCCTGACTAGTTACGCTCTAGTCATTGCTGCCGTTTTTATGGGTTATTGGTTTTTAATATTTACGATATTGTTTACGAACGTATGCATTCACCTCGGGCACGTTAGTACAAAGCATTTTTTTGGAATCCCATTCGATCCGTTTACCAGAGCGAACCGCGAGGTTGCCGAGCAATACCATCTCTGTAAGTGGGCCGGCATAATCAAAGTTGGCTCCAGCAGGAACGCCGCCTTTACACGCTTCGATCCATTCTTCCTTATGGCCAATCGAGGGGGCTTCAGTTTTTTCAGGCATTCTGTTTTTTGCGAAGTCGACCCATGCGGTTTGTGGAATCAATCGCGCCGACTTACAATAAACATCACTCACCATGATTGTGCCTTTTGTGCCATACCATAGCTGGCCACCGATACCGCCCGGTAACTTTCGAGATGCTTCTAACTCCTTGGGACGTTCCGGCATTTTATCGCCATCATACCAGACCAGCTTAATCGGGCCACGCGCCTTATTTGCGGGAAACTCAAACGTCACGATCGACCATTCTGGAAAGCTCCATTCGCTCTGCGGTGAGGTGACTGCCTCGACACTTGTGGGACTGCCTAGATCGAGCACATCGAAGCAACAGTCCATTGCATGGCAGCCAATGTCGCCGAGTGCACCACAACCAAACTCAGTCCAACCGCGCCAGCGGAAGGGCATGTAAGCTTGATTGTAAGGGCGTTCGGCGGCGATGCCCTGCCAAAGGTTCCAATCGAGAGTTGCTGGTACCGGTTGTGCGGGTTGCTGCGGACGCTCACCTTGTGGCCAAATCGGGCGATTAGTCCAGATATGTATTTCTGTGATTTCACCGATGGCTCGTGCGGCATGCCATTCACGCATCCGACGGATGCCGTCGAAAGAGTGTCCCTGGATGCCCATTTGAGTCATAACTTTATGCTTACGTGCCGCTTCGGTGAGTGCACGTGCTTCGGCGATCGTGTGACTCATCGGTTTCTGCAGGAAGACGTGCTTGCCCATTTTGATCGCCATCATGGCGGCGGCAAAGTGCATATGGTCGGGGGTAGTGATGGTGACCGCGTCAATTTGCTCATCCATTTCCATGAGCATCACGCGGAAGTCCTGATACTGTTTTGCATCGGGAAACTCAGTGAAAATTTCCTTGCCCCGCTCCTTGTCCACATCGCAAAGCGCCACAATATTTTGAGAGGCGACACTTCTGACATCTACACGGCCTTGTCCGCCGATACCGATGCAGGCGATGTTTAACTTACGACCAGTGATGATATTGCCAGTGCGAGAGGGAATGTCATCCCAGGACCACGCGATCTTAGGTAAAGCTGCATAGGCGAGGGCACCGAGACCCGCATTTTGGATGAATTTACGTCGATTCATATTCTTCATGTCTTTGACTTTATATTTGATGAATTGTTTGAGCAATTAGGACTAAGGAAGCATCGACTGGCATGCTAATGATTGATTGCGTTGGCGGTATTCCTCGCCCTCTTTTATGTGTTAATATTGCGTGTAACATAACTTTGAAATACCTTCAAAAATGTTACCTTCTCCAGTTTATATTTTAGGCACTTATACTCGAGGAGAAAGATCTCTCAGATTAAACTTTTCTCAATGCATGCGTATATTACCATGCACCTCGTGTGGCATCAGCTCCTTTCTTGAAAGTATTTGAGCGTAAAAAAGGCTGCACGCTAGATGCGAACAGCCTTTGAAAAAGCGTGTGTAATAAACCTAAGCGCGACGGCGACGCATGAACATGAAGCCCATTGCAAGGGTGCCTAGTATCAGCGATGTAGCAGAAGGTTCAGGTACTGCAGACGCAGATACTGAAAAGTCGAAGCCACTCAGGCCAATACCCCCTGCGTTACCCTCTATCGTACGAAAGGTCATGGACTCGCCAGCAGCGGAAAGGCTGATGCTTGATAAATCTTGATTAAATGCCCGTGGACCTTGCAATGAATTTCCACTACCCAAGGGCACCAGGGCTTCAACAAAGTTCGCGCTCGTAGTTTCAACTCCAAAAGACGACTGGCCGTTACCTAAACGGTTATCGAGGTAAATCTCGTCTAATCCGAGAGAGAATCCAGCAACGGCAGTGGAAGTGCCACTGACTGTAAATGTTATGGATTCACCGCTTTCTAAGGCATTACTATTACCTTGTTGGGTTGCAAGGACCGCACCTGAACCAGCATTGCCATAATTTGTTTGGGAGGCAAGTATGGCAGCCCCTGTTCCTGAATAAGTCAGAGTGAAAGACGTATTAAACAAAGACGACGATGTCGTAGTTCCAGCACTCGCGTTGTCAATTTGGTTCCACCGCGCACCACCACCTGTAGACGCTACTGAGTCCAATGACACATTGCCCGAGCCGTCGAT
>JAQXBA010000177.1 GCA_029252625.1 Opitutia bacterium
GTTTCCAGCGAATTAGGCTTGCGCCCAATCCCCTCAGAAGGCCGCAGAAAATGCGTGGCTTTTTCAACCTTGCCAAGCTCTTCCTTTTTACAACTCGTACGCTTTTATTTAGAGCGCGCACAACGTGCTCTAAGCAAGCCACTTACAGTTTGCTATATTCGACTAAAATACACATATAATGCAGGTTCAGATCTGCATTTGGGCTGAGAATGCAGCAATACGCACAGAGTTACACCAACAAATTCGCCTGCTCTAAGCTCTCTAGGAACACATCGCGCCAGTAATAATCGGCCAACAATGCATCGTCGCGTTCCCCTAGCAGTAGCTTCGCGAGAAACAAGGCCTCAACCGAAGCCAAGCCTCCCATCGGATTATCCGCGATCTTACTGATACGCGGATACGCCGTCGGCACCGCTGGCAACGTCCGACAAATACCCTCCCCATGCAGACAGGCTTCAATCTGCGGCAACAAGCGCCACGTGCTATCGAGTAACAGCAACGGACGCCCCGCATCCTCGATCGACAACTCGGGCGCCCCCAAGGCCAGCACCGTAAACCCAGTCATATCGAAACTCCAATTTGGACGCGCACGAAAGAAGTCAATATCCGCGCGCCCTTCGAGTGGCGTCAGACTACACTTGCTGCGGCGTTCTTTCGGATGGCGAATGACAGAGATAGGAACCATACTAAAATAAAATTGAGAGAAACACTACGGGAGGCAGAAGTCCAACGCCTCAGCAAAGACCGCTTCGATCGCCGCATACTCCTCCGCGCCGACCGAAATACGAATCAACTCAGGATCCAATCCGACGCTAGCGAGGAAAGCGCGCCCCTCCGCAGTCGCGACTAAATCGTAGTGTGCGAGATACATAAACGGGCAGAGCAGCGTAAACCGTACGCCAAAACTCGGCCCTTTCATCACTCGGATCGTATCGTAGAATTTTTCCATTTCACCGTGCAGCTCGATCGAGATCACAGCGCCCACCGACACATCACCCTTGGAAACTTCCTGAATATGCTCCGAACAACCCGCACAAGAGACCTGCTTGACCGCGGGGTGCCTCTTTAAGAATGCGCAAAGTCGCGCAGCATTGGCGTTCATTTTCGCGACGACCGCAGGGGCATCCTGCAATTCATGCGCAAATCGCTGCAAGTCCCGCACATATGGCGGCACGTGATAGCGCGAAGTTCGGCCAATCAACTCAGCATAATATGGCGAGTCCGGATTCACCGCCAACGCACCTATCATAATATCCCCCTCAATCGAGGCATATTTGGTCAGGCTCGTCACCAGTAGATCCGCCCACGGCAAAACGTCCACATTCAATACCGAAGCAATCGTCGGATCGATCACCATTACCCCGCCCTGTTCACGCACCGCCTCAGCAATACGACGTACTTCACTAACACGGATGAGTGGATTCGTGGGGCACTCCACCACCACCGCAGCCAGCGCTTCCCCATACGAACCGATCTTTGCAATGATCGCATCCACATTCAACACATCGTAGGAATAATCTAAGGTCTCACCGTCACCCAAGAACTCCTGCAATACGCAACCAGAGTCCAAATACAACCAGCCGAGCTGAAGCCATGCGCTACGACCACGCGTACGCTGAAACTCCTGCACTGCACGAAAGCCCGCATAAAACGCATTCATCCCACAGGAAGCGAGTAGCACGTCCGAAGCACGACATCCAATTTGATCGGCAAGCACCCGCTCAACATCTGCCAGCACATTGCCCGCAATATGCGCTTCTTGGTAAGGGCTCGAGAGGAGGCCATGCTTGACCAATAAATCCTCCGCCTGGCGCGAATAGATCCCACAGCCCAGATGCTGCACATATTTACGCAGACGTTTGGCCAAATCCACCGCAGTCACATCGCAACCAACTAAATAAATCCCCTCTTCGACTTGCCGCTTATTAACCTGCCCGCCTAACTCCGCCAACAAATCATCCGCCGCTCGACGACCATCGACCAACACCAACGCTTGCCCCTCCACACCCTCGCGCTGCTGATAAAACTTAATCAACTTCTGTACAAATTCATGCACTACGAAGCGCGGATAGCCGGACTTCATGGCATTCATGACCCGCGGATCATGCTCTTCGTAGCCGCGCACATCCTCCATCGTAGGTAGACTACTAATGACAGCATGGGGGCTAGCCGGAAACGGCTCACCCAAAGAAAAATGACGAAGGGAATTCATAGTGTATACGCACTGAAAAGGCATAATTCCGATATGGCGAGCTTTGAGACAGTCGCACCAGTATTCGCAAACTCAAAAATCCCAGCCACGCCGTTCAGCAGATGCCTAATCGCCGCAACCGGGAGCTGCTTATTCGCCCGAAGCCCGCATAAGGCTCCGCGCTAGAGCACCGGGTGCCTCCGCGTGAAAATCGGCACTACTATAGTCACTCTCGAGTGGCACTGGATTAAGCCGAAAACTGCCTTCTTAATCTTAATCAATTCAACCACAAGGCGTTGAGATTATGATTAAAATTATGACCTATGTCGATTAACCCACTTAAGAGAGCGCCATCCTAATCACTTCCCTAAAAAGAACCAGCACGACGCATTTTTCACACGGAGTCGCGGAGACACGGAGACCGTTGCACTGCCCAGAAAAAAGGAAGTGACTGGGTTTACCCCAGGAGGAATCGCGGGGTAAACCCGCTCGCTACAATACAACACACAGAACCCAAGCTCCGTGCCTTGGCTTCGCCCCGTGCTTGCACCCAAGGGCACAATCAAGCAAACCGTGTACAGCGACTATCGCGATATTAATGGCATGCCGATGCCCTTCAACATGGTCGCCTCCGTCGAGGGCAAACCGGAAAGTCACATCCAACTCAATAGCGCGGCGCTCAACACTGGCGTACTTTCCAAGCTATTTGATGTGCCGGAAGCGTTAACAGCGAAGTAGCCCTCTGCTTTACAGAGGGCACAAACTATGCAGTCTCGCTGTCTATCAATCCAATGCATACTACCCGCCGACAGTTTACCCGATCCGCACTCCTTGCAACCGCAGGCGGCATACTACTCCCTCCGTCGCTCTGGGCACAGACAGCGGCCTATACGGTCAGAAAAGGCGACACCCTCGGACACATCGCACTCGGATTAAACGTCTCCACGAGAGAACTCAAACAGGCAAACGGTCTATCCAGCGATCTAATTACAGTCGGACAAAAACTGACTATCCCAGCAGGCGACAGCACCAGCATCGCTGGCCCCACCCCCATCACAATGGGCACATATATCGTCGTCAGGGGTGACACGCTAGGCACTATCGCGCAGCGCAACGGCATCAGCATCCGCGAACTCAAGGGGGCTAACAATTTAACCCGCGACCTCATTCGCGTCGGACAAAGGCTTCAAGTCCCTGGCGGCAGCCTCACGCATGCCTCCCCGTCGGACGACCTCCTCGCTCAAGTACGCGCTGCCACCGCCAAGATCAACGTTCGGCGCAAACACTGGCAGCGCATCGTCGTCCACCATAGCGCAATCAAATACGGCAACGCCAAGAAATACCACGCCGCTCACCGGCGACGCGGCATGCAAAACGGTCTCGCGTACCACTTCCTGATTGGCAACGGCATCGACTCCGGCGACGGCGAGATCGAGATCGGCCCGCGCTGGACCAAGCAATTACTCGGCGGCCACCTTAAGAGCTACCAGCTCAACCTCAGCGCGATTGGCATCTGCTTAGTCGGCAATTTTGAAAAAACGCACCCCAGCAAAAAGCAGCTCGACGCATTTACTCAACTGATGGACTGGTTGCAAGGAGACGTCTTA
>JAQXBA010000015.1 GCA_029252625.1 Opitutia bacterium
TATGGCAAGGGCGGCCTGACCAGCTTCGCCGAGCTATTTCTCGATTTTAATCAGGACGCTATCGAGAATTACCGCCGCTCGCTCAGTCTGAATGAAGCCATCGCGCACGTTTCTTATGAGAAGGACGGGGTGGCTTATCAACGCGAGTATTTTGCCTCTTATCCAGACAATGTGGTGGTCATTCGTCTGACCGCCGATGAGAAGGGCGCGCTCTCCTTTACGGTGCGGCCCGAAATTCCGTATCTCGAGCTAAAACAGCGCACCGGTTCGATCACGGCGGAGGGAAATCTGCTGACGCTGAACGGGACGGCTTCCCATTTTAACTGTAATTACGAGGGGCAGATTAAGGTGCTGAACGAAGGCGGTTCGGTGATCGCCGACGCTGAAAAGGGCACCGTTGAGGTCAGCCAGGCCGATGCGGTCACGCTGCTGATTGCGACTGGCACCAACTATCGCCTCAGCCCAACGACCTTCAGCAATTCTCCCGAGGAAAAGCTCGACCCGAAACAATTCCCACACGCTGAGGTCACTGCCCGTATTCATGCGGCACAGTCTCTAGAATATGCCGCGCTCAAGGAACGGCATCTCAATGATTATCAGAACCTGTTCGGGCGCGTCTCGGTGAACCTGAACGCAACCCCGTCGGCCGATCCGACGCACCTGCTCCTAGAGAAATATCAAAAGGGCACAACGAACACCTGGTTGGAAGAGCTGATGTTCCAGTATGGCCGCTACCTGCTGATTTCCAGTTCGCGCGAGAAGAGTCTGCCCGCCAATTTGCAGGGCGCTTGGAGCCAGGATTATTACACGCCATGGTCGGGAGGTTTTTGGCATAACATCAATGTGCAGATGAATTACTGGGGCTCGATGAGCGCGAACCTCGCCGAGTGTTTCGAAGCCTACACCAACTATTTCAAGGCCTATCTGCCAACCGCGCAGCAGCACGCCGCCGATTATGTGCGTAAGTACAATCCGGACCAGTTGACGGAAGGGGGCGATAATGGCTGGATCATCGGAACCGGAGCGAACGCCTACCACGTTCCCAGTGCCGGCGGGCATTCCGGTCCGGGCACTGGCGGGTTCACTGCCAAGCTTCTGGCCGATTATTACCTGTTTACGCAGGATCCGGACTACCTCGAAGAGGTGGCTTATCCCGCGATGCTCTCCTTGAGTAAATTTTACTCGAAAGTGCTGGTGCCCCATGGTGATCAGCTACTGGTCGAGCCGTCCGCCTCTCCGGAACAAACAACGAATGCCAAGCAAACTGAAGGCATGCCGGGCCAACTGAAAGGCGGCAGATATTACGTTACTGCTGGGTGCACCTTCGACCAGGGCTTTGTGTGGGAAAGCTATTCCGATACACTGGCGATGGCGGATAAGCTGGGCAATGACGATCCGTTCCTCAACACGATCCGCGAGCAGATCACCCGACTGGACCCGATCCTGATCGGTGCCGACGGTCAGATTAAGGAATATCGCGAGGAGAACCACTACAGCGATATCGGCGATCCTAAGCATCGTCACATTTCACACCTCTGCCCGCTCTTTCCAGGGACGCTGATCAATTCGCAGCACGCCGACTGGATGCAGGCGGCCAGCAAAACGTTGGATCTGCGCGGCAGCAAAACCACGGGTTGGGCCTTGGCCCACCGTATGAACAGCCGTGCCCGACTCGGCGAAGGGGATCAGGCACATGAGGCCTATCAGCGTTTCATCTGCGAGCGCACCGCGACCAACCTCTGGGCGTTGCATCCTCCGTTCCAGATCGACGGTAACCTCGGCACCATGGCTGGTGTTGCGGAAATGCTGCTGCAAAGCCATGAGGGGGCGATCAATATTTTGCCGGCATTGCCGAAAGCGTGGAGCGATGGGCATTTTGATGGCCTCGTCGCTCGCGGCAACTTTGTGGTTTCCGCAAAGTGGAAGGGTGGAACTGCCACCGCAGTTTCAATCCTCGCTAGGAATGGCGGCGAATGCCGCGTTGTTTGTCCCGGTGTCGGCAAGGCCACCGTCACAGACAGCGCTGGAAAGACTGTCAATTTCTCTCGCGACGGAGCCGACGAGATTCGCTTTGTATCCGCGAAAGGGGAGACCTACACGATTGAATTCGGGCAGACACTGGAAGTTGCCGGTAGTCAGGTGGAGCTGTATGTCAGTCCCGATGGTAACGATGCCTATTCTGGGACGACGAAAAATAAACCGTTTGCCTCGCTCGCAACAGCACGTGATGCGGTGCGCGCGCTTGCGGGAAAGAACTCAGTCACAGTGCATGTCGCCGACGGCATTTATTATTTGCCCGAAACACTGGTCTTTACGCCCGCGGATTCTGGTTCTGAAAAGAACCCCGTGGTTTACAAGGCGGAGAGCGAGGGCGGTGCCGTGCTGAGTGGTGGCTCCGAACTCGATCTTAACTGGATCTCCTATCAGGATGGGATTTACCAAACCAAGACACCGCAAGGTTTAGAAATCGACCAGCTTTTCGTTAACGGGGCGGCGCAACGAATGGCGCGCTATCCGAACTACGATTCCAAAAAGAAGACGGCTGCCTATCAGGGCTATGCTGCTGATGCTTTCTCGAAAGAGCGGGCGGCCAACTGGGCTGATCCAGCGGGCGGTTACATTCACGCCATGCACAGTGTGAGGTGGGGCGGATATCACTACCGCATTAACGGCAAAGATGCCCAGGGCGAGGTCACGTATGAAGGTGGCTGGCAGAACAACCGCCAGATGGGAATGCACAAGGACTACCGCATGGTGGAGAACATCTTCGAGGAGCTGGACGCGCCCGGAGAGTGGTTCCATAATGCCGAGACATCCACGCTCTATTATATGCCAGCGTCCGGCACGGACCTCTCTGCCGCGAAGGTGGAAGTGGTGCGTCTGCGGCATCTGGTTGAATTCGAGGGAACACAGGAAGCGCCTGTCAAATATATCACCTTGCAGGGCTTTACGGTCCGCCATGCCGCACGCACCTTCATGGATTGCAAGGAACAGTTGTTGCGTTCCGACTGGGCGATCTATCGCGGCGGGGCTTTTCTTCTGACCGGAACCGAGGATGTGTCCATTCTCGATTGTGAGTTTGACCAGGTCGGCGGGAATGCGGTTTTTGTGAACAACTACAATCGCGGGGTCTTGGTTAAAGGTTGCCACATCCACGACGCGGGCGCCAGCGGGGTCTGTTTCGTGGGAGACCCGAAGGCCGTGCGCGACCCCCTATTTGAATACAACGAGGTGAACGACCTGTCGAAAATTGACCTTACACCAGGGCCGAAAACTGACAACTATCCGGCCGACTCAATGGTCGAGGATTGTCTGATCCACGGTATCGGAAGAGTTGAAAAACAGCCTGCCGCCGTGCAGATTTCCATGGCGCAGGGCATCACCGTGCGCGATATCTCCATCTACGACTGTGCCCGCTCAGGCATTAACGTGAGCGAAGGCACCTGGGGCGGCCATCTGATCGAAGGCTGTGACGTGTTTGATACCGTGCTGGAGACGCATGACCACGGCTCTTTCAACTCCTGGGGCCGCGACCGCTTCTGGCGTAAGGATGTCACAACATCGCAGAGGGCGATCGATAAGGATCCGACACTGCCGTTCCTGGATGCCGTAAAAACCACGGTCATCCGCAACAGCCGTTGGCGCTGTGACCACGGTTGGGATGTCGATCTCGACGACGGATCGAGCAACTACGACATCTACAACAACCTGCTGCTGGCAAGCGGGCTGAAACTGCGCGAGGGCTTCCGCCGCCACGCCTGGAACAATATTACGGTGAACAACGGTCTGCACCCGCACGTCTGGTATGAGGGGAACCAAGATCAGGTGTATGGCAACATCTTGATGTCTCCACACCGCCCTGCACGTATGAAGCGACCGAATGCAGATAGCGCTCGGGTCGACCAAAACCTATTTTTCGTGGCCGATGAGTCCAAGGCAAAAGCGGTCTCGGAAAATCTGGGATGGGACAAAAATTCGATCTTCGCTAACCCGCAATTTGTTGACCCATCCAGCGGAGATTTCCGCGTCAAGGATGGCTCGCCCGCGCTGAAGCTTGGGTTCAAGAATTTCCCGATGGACCAGTTCGGGGTGAAAAAGCCTTCGCTCAAAAAGATTGCCCGCACGCCGCAGTTGCCTGTCCTGAGAGTCGCACCCGCCAAGGCGGCAACGCAGGCTTCCAAGGCGAAGCCGGCAGTGGTGTCCGCAATGCAAGCTGTCTGGCTCGGAGCGAGTCTGCAGACTTTGGGCGGCGAAGAATTTTCCGCCTACGGGGTTGGCAAAGAAGAGGGCGGTGTGGTGCTGATTGAGGTGCCGGAGCATTCCGGGGCTGCGCGATGTGGCTTGTTGGAAGGGGATCTCATACAACAGATCAATGGCAAGGCCGTCCGCACCGCTGATGCGCTCCTACAGGCCGTTGCCCGCGCTGGAAGCAAATCACTCAAGCTCAAGCTGGTTCGTAATCAGACGACGAGCGAGGTCGTGATTAAACCGCATGCTTGGATTCAAACGGAAACCGCGCCGACGGCAAACGGGTTGAAACAGCTACCCATTCCGGGAGCCCGGAAGCGTCTGCTTTCCTCCAGCCCAAAGACGAATAATGACCCGCTCAATTCTCTGGTGGACGGGAAGCTCTCTCGTAGCTACGGCCCGGTCTTCGCGAATGGCATCAAGGAGGGTGCCTACAAGATGGATTTGGGTCGCGTCAAAACGGTGAAGGCGATCACTAGTTGGTCATGCCAGATGGGGAAACGCGGAGCACAGCGGCTGACACTCTACGGCAGTGACTCAAACCAGAACCCAGGCTGGAATCCTGACGAATGGACACCGATCGGCAGCATTGACACGCGTGGCAGTCAAGGGGAACTCTTCAGCGCCGCCTCCCTGAGAGCCGCAGATCGGGGAGCCCTCGGGGAATTTCGTTGGATCGTTTGGCAGGTGGCCCCTGTGAGTTCTGCTGCGGGCGGCGAACATACCGCATTCCAGGAACTCCATGTAGAATGTGTGGAAACCGAATAGTCGGAACACAATCCTGATATATAAACGACTATTTGTGAAAAGACCGAGTGCTTCAATCGCAGTGGGCGAGCCAATGCAATGGGCGACATGACTGTTTCGGTGGCGCATTGCGTAGGTCTTTAATCGGAAAATGACCATATATTGGAAATAAATAGCAATAAACAATCTATATCCTTGACTCTGATCTCTCAGTTGCTAGAGTTTTTTCTGTCTTAGCTAATTCTAGCAGCCCTTTAACTCTTATTAGATCTACATCAATACATCATGAAAAAAACATTCCTACTGACTTCATTCGTTGCCCTTGCGGCGGTTCAAGGCGCTTTTGCTGTTAATTACGATATTGAGAATCTTACCGCGAATTTTTGGGATAGCTCACATAGTTTTCACGAGGATGCTATTTGGAAACTTGGGTCAATGCCTACATTGTTAGTTACTGATACTGTTAGCATTTCGTCAAAGACGGCTAATTCCACGATTGATTTGTCTGCTTCACCAGTTTCAGTGGCTGTGGTTAAACTCGGAAGATATGGCAACGGTGCGTCTATCGCGACATTGAATGTGACGGCGAACTTAACCACGTCTGGTGTTTTTGAAATCGCTAAAGCAGGCGGTAATGGGTCCTTATTTGTTGATGGTGCAACGGTTACAGCCGGTGGAAATACGACCGTTGGGGACGCGACGTACAGCGGGGTATTGAGTATCGATAATGGCGGTATATTTGAAACCGCGGGCACTTTTGTCATGGCAGAAAACAGCACGGTTACGGTTACTGATGGAACCCTTAAGATGTTAGCTGGTTCCGGTAGTCGGATTACCATGGTTGGGACTGCGCTCTTGAATTTGAACGGTGATTCACAGCTCTGGTTAGGCGGTGATCAGACTGGAGCGGGATCTGTGTTTAACGGGTATATTGCTAGTGGCTTGATTAAGGCTGATGGTAATGTTGGAGCGGAGAATTTTAGCCAAGTTTTTGATGGAACAAAGACGATTGTGACGGTTATTCCTGAACCCGCAACTTACGCCATTTGGGGGGGACTGTTGGTGCTTGGATGCGCAGCCGCACGTCGCAGTCGATAAGCCATTGCTCGTCGTCGAGTATCCTATTTTCAAAGCTGTCGAATTTATTTTTGACAGCTTTTTTAGTGTGCTCATTTGTGGGGTGAGCTATTTCCTTTTAGCTGAAATGGGTGTGTGGCAGTGCTCCTTTTGTCTGTTCTTGAGCGCTTCTGCGCCGCCGGCTTTATCTGACTTCGGGAGTGCTTTGTATGCGTCGGTATTCGGTGGGAGTTTGCCCTGTCAGATCACGGAAGACCTGAGTCAAATAGCGCACATTCTCAAACCCGGCCCGTAGCGAGATGGCACTGACGTTGAGATTGGTAGTCGTTAGCAATTCTTTGACTCGGTTCATTTGTGTGCGCTGGATTTCGTTATGAATGGATCGGCCGATGGCTTTCATGAACTTGCGATAGGCGGTGGAGTTGGACATGTCAGTGACTTTGAGCACGTCAGCCGTGGTGATTGGGTCGCAAGCATGCTCTTTGATGTAACGTAAGGCAAAGGCGACTTCCGGGTCGTCGAAAGCCATGTAGTTACTGGAGTCTCGCTCGACCACGTTGGATGGCGAAATGAATGTGAGTGCTGGTGGGGGAGTGTCGGTCGTCATGATCTGATTCATGAGCTCGGCAGCTTTGTAGCCCGCATTTCGGGCATTTGTGTCAATACTGCATAAGCAGGGTTGAGATAGTTCACACAACCAGCGGTCGTTGTCGACCCCTAGGACGGAGATCTGCTGTGGCACTTGAATCTTCTGGAGCACGCAGGCATCCAGCACCCAGCGCGCCCAGCCATCGAAAAAGACAAAGACACCCGTTGGCTTTGGCAGGGAGTTTAGCCAGTTGCTGAGTGAATGGATCGCGTCCGGCATATTTGTCGGAGAACTAAAGCTTGGCTCAAATATGTCGCAGGAGTGGTTGTGTATTTTCAGCTCTTCGATGAAACCTTCGCGCCGTTGACGACACCAGAGAGCGGTTTCGTCGCCACCGCAAAATGCGAAATTTCGTATGCCGTTGTTGATGAAATGCTGCGCAGCCATCTGGCCAATTTCATGTTGATTCGAGGTGACGATGGGGAATTTTAAATGGCCGTCCAACTCTTCTGAGAAGCTGCCGAAGCCGATCATTGGAATGTTTTTCAGGCTGGCAATTTCGTCGATCGCTGGAAGGTGAATACTGGTTATGATTCCGTCTGGATTCCAGTGTTGGAGGCTCTTCATTGTTGGCTTCGTCATCGGGTCCATCTGGATGACCCATCCCGCCTGACTGCGAATGTAATCCCCAACGCCTCTGGCAACTGCGCGATCAAATGCCATGTCTGACTCCAGTAGTAGTGCGACGTGCTTTACCTGGTTTGATTGATTATTTTTGTCTGCGATTTTGTTGGCGAGCATGGGCAAATATATGAACGAGAGTTCGATTTTTTTGCATCTGACCTTGTACTGTCAAAACTTTTCCCTATTGTGGTATTATTGTGTATATATAGTTCAATATTTATTCATTTACGCTTGATCTATGGGGCGAGGCTGTATCTATATTACATCTTTGATGGATATGTTTCCGATAGAGGTAATGATGAAAAAAACGATTTTCTTATTTTCGATGACTGTTTTGTTGCTGGTTTCGCTGAGCGCGGAGCGTAAGGCGCCCTTTAGTCTTTCTGTCGGCACTCAGAGTATTGGTGTGCGCTATCAGTTTACTGAGGACACTGCCTTGGTGGAGAGTGCGAAGGGAATTGCGGCACTGGGGGCAGACGCGCTGAAAATTGCGCTCACTTCTAAGTATGTGGACGACTATTTGATGGAGGCTGATTCGGAGATTCAGTCGGTTCTGGATTTGGTTCAGAAGAAGCCCTCCTTCTTGCAGGTCATGGACATGCCGTTCCGGAATGTCATGCTCTGGGTTTATCCTTTCTGTGACTCGAAAGCGGCCTTATCTGGGGGCGAAATGAGTGATGCGGAGGCGTCTGCAATTTATCAAGAGATGTATGAGTTCACCGCTTATTTACTCAAGCGCTATTCTGGCAGCGGTAAGTCCTTTTTTTTAGGAAATTGGGAAGGAGACTGGCACCTGCAACGCGAGCAGTATGATTATAATCTCGATCCTGAACCTGAGGCAATTGCTGGTGCGATCAAGTGGTTTCGTTTGCGTGAAAGGGCGATCGCAGATGCGCGACGTGAGGTGCCTCACGAAGGTGTGGAAGTTTACTACTATATTGAGCTGAATCACGTCGCGAAATCGATGGATCATAACAAGCCTTCGATCGTAAACCAGATACTGCCGCACATCCGGACCGATTACGTGTCCTGGTCCAGTTATGACGTGACCAAACCGGCGGCTCTGTTGGGCGGCGAGAAGGGGCGGGAGCGGGTTTTTCAGGCATTGGATTATATTGAAGCGCACTTGCCGGAAAGTGATGTGCCGGGCAAGCGGGTGTTGATCGGGGAATACGGCTTTGAGTTGGCCTCATTTAAGGATGCAGAGACGCAGAGAAAGTATACGGCTGCCATCATGAAGTGGTGTTTGGAATGGGGATGTCCTTTTGTTCTGTATTGGGAGCTCTACTGTAATGAGATCGAACCGGCGACGGGGGAGCATCGTGGTTACTGGCTGATTGATGACAATGGTGATAAGCAACCAGTATGGTACTTGCACAAAGAGTTTCTGGCTAAAGCCAATGCGTTTATTGGGCAGTATCAAAAGGAGCATGGTGTCTTGCCGGATCAGGCAACCTACAATCGCACCGCAGCTACATGGATCGAGGAGTGCTCGACCTACGATATCCGAATCGAAGACTAGGCAATTTTGCTCAAGGAGATTATCATTATGACAGAGCAAACAAAACAGTCCAATTTGGATCCTGCTGCAAAGCTCGGGTGGGGCGAAAAATTTGGGTATGCCGCCGGAGACATGGCTTCGTGCCTTTACTTTGGTATCTTCATGAATTTTATGGCGATCTTTTATACTGATGTCTTCGGTATCACGCCTGCGGTATTGGCTACCATGCTTATCTTCACGCGGACCTGGGATTGGATCAATGATCCGATTATGGGAGCCATCGCCGACCGCACGAATACCACGATGGGTAAGTTCAGGCCTTGGATATTGTGGATGATCCCCCCCTACATGGTTCTCGGCGTGTTGACCTTCACGACCTTCGATTTGGATGGCACGATGAAGGTTGTCTACGCCTACGTGACCTACACCTTGATGATGATGGTCTATACGGCCATCAATGTGCCGTATGGTGCGTTGATGGGAGTGATGACGGCAAAGTCTGATCAGCGGACCGTGCTCGCCTCGTTTCGATTTGTTGGTGCCAATGCAGGCATCTTTACGGTCACACTCTTACTGCCGATACTTGTTAAGGTGATTGGCGGTGGCAATGAGCAGCTTGGTTACTCGGGGGCGATGGTGGTGATTGCCTGTATGGCGGGTGCGCTTTTCTTTGTAACCTTCAAGACGAGCACGGAACGTATCCGCCCCGTACATAAGAAGCACGAGCCAATTAAGGCCGAGATCAAGCAACTGCTGCGGAATCGCCCCTGGTTGATTCTGATCTCTTTGAGTATTCTCACTGTGTTGGCGCAGGCCTTGCGCGGCACACCGATTCTTTATTTCTTTAAGTATGTGGCCGGTAATGAGGAGTGGGGAACTAAGTTGTTGCTCTATAATTCAATGGCGGCGGTGGTGGCCGTGTTGCTCAGTAAGTGGATCGTCTCGATCTTTGGTTGTAAAAAGCGTGCGTATATTGTTCTGAATCTCCTTTTTGCGGCGATACTGGTGTGGTTCTATTTTATACCGGTCGATAATTTCAATTTGATGATTGTCAATCAGTTGCTGATTGCACTGGTGGCTGCTCCAATGATGCCACTGTTTTGGTCTATGATTGCAGATACAGCTGACTATGGTGCTGTCAAATTCGGTCATCGTTCGACTGGTATTATCTTTTCGGCAGGCACCGCTTCGCAAAAGATTGGTTGGACCGTCGGCCCCGCAATGGCGATGCTGATCTTGAGTGGCGTAGGTTATGTTGCGAATCAGGAGCAGACGGCAGAAACTCAGCACGCATTGCGTCTGATGATGAGTATCATTCCCGCAGGTGTTGCGGTGCTGACCGCAGTCGTGACCTACTTTTATCCGATTAACCATAAGCTTGAGAAGGAGCTGGAAGCAGCGATGGGCAAGCTGAATCAGTCAGACAATGTGGTCGATAAGGGCTGCGTCGGGTAAGCATCTCAGGCGTAGCAATATTCGATGTTCTATGATGAAATCGTTTGTCATAATCTATCTGCTATTGACTTGCAGTCTGCTGAAGGCCGATAAACCGAATATTGTCATCTTTCTGGCAGATGATTTAGGTTACGGTAGTATCAATGCCTATGGTGCGTCGAAGGCGTTTGTCCATACGCCAAACCTCAATCAATTGGCGCAGGAGGGAATGCTCTTTCGCGATGGCTATGCCACTGGTTCGGTTTGTTCGCCCACACGCTATGCTCTGTTGACTGGGCGCTATTCCTGGCGGACAGATCTCAAGGCGGGTGTGGTCTCTAAAAATGACCCCATGCTCATTGCTCCCGGCACGAAGACGATCGCCTCCTATTTGCGGGAGCAGGGTTACCGAACCGCTGCGATTGGTAAGTGGCATCTGGGATACAGAGAAGAGCGCTTTAAGAATCTGCTGGGGACGATTGAGTATGGACCTTTGCAGGTTGGGTTTGATTATCACTTTGGCGTGCCTAATAACCTGGACGATACGCATAAAGTCTACATCGAGAACGACCATATTTATGGGCTTCGTTCAGATGAGATTGAGCCATATGGTTCGTCCTTTTACGGTGGGAAACCTTATGTCGGTTATGATGCCGAGCAGCGTAAGACAGCTGAAGTGATGGATGTGACGTTGGACCGTGCGATCGACTGGATCGACCAAGAGTCGGGCCAGCCATTCTTTCTCTACTTCGGCGCAGTCGCTGTGCACAATCCCATCGTGCCATCCAAGCACATGAAGGGGAAGAGCGGCTCAGGCCTCTACGGCGACTTCATCCAGGATGTTGATCGTGTTGCAGGGCGACTGATTGAGGCATTGAAGGCGCGTGGCCTGACTGAGAATACGCTGTTCATCTTTACCTCAGATAATGGTGGTGACATTCTTAAACGACCGGGCACGCCTCAGCACATCGCTTACGATATGGGCTTTAATTTTAATGGTCCGATACGGGGCGATAAAGCAACCATTTATGATGGTGGGCTGAAGGTGCCTTTCATTGTTAAATGGCCTAAAGAGATCAAGGGAGGGCAAACCTCCAATGCGTTGGTCTCTACGGTCGACCTCTTCGCTACTTTTGCTGATATTGTGAATGGTGAAGTGCCACCTGCCGAAGAAGCCGCACCAGATAGCTTTAGTTTCTGGAGTGTTTTGCAGGATCCTTCAGCTCAGGCACTGCGCTCGCACCTGGTCAATCGTGATGTTAACGGAGTGCATGCCTTCCGCCATGGTCAGTGGAAATACATCGAGGGGATTTCGGCAGCGGGTGGCAATCCGATGAAAAGAAGAACAGTGGAGGAAGCGCTTTACAACATCGAGCAAGATCCGGAAGAACAACATAACCTGATCAATGAATATCCTGAGGTGGCGCTGAGTGCGAAAGCCCGCCTCGTCAAGTTGCGAGAGGCACCAGCCAGCCGTCTGTAGTTACTGACAGCGGGTATGAGAGTATGAAGGAAAACGCCCGATCCGTATGTCCGACTAGACGAAATCTTCGGTGAGTAGAAGTTCGGTGTGGGTCGATGCGGTAAACGCGAATGATTTAGCTGCAGGTAGGAGGGCATTCGCACTCGTGGGCACGGTGGATCCGTTTGCCTCTGTTAGTTCGCCGCTTACGACGCTGAGGATGCGCGGTGCACCCGATTCAAATTGTAGTGACTTGCCTGCCTTTAGGCAGATCTAGTTGAGTTTGATCGAGCTTGTTATTTTTTCAGTGCCACCGGCGCGGTTATTGTAGCGCTTCCATTGTAATGTCTCGGCGCGTTTCAAGGATTCTGGCGGGTATGCTCAGGCGAGCTTTTTTTGGGGGGACTCGAACATGAAAAAAAGACTCCCTTTCCTCTGCGAGTGCTTTGGAAAGGGAGTCAGGATTAAGTTGTCTTCGGACGTGGTCGTTATGCGACCGGATTTTCGAGCAAGTGGCCGAGCAGATCTTGCAATGGTGTGGTGCAGACTGCGCAATGCACATCGCCGCCCCCGTAATAGAGGAAGTAAGTGCCATCGATGACGACGTGACCGCAAGGGAAGCAAACGCCTTTGTAGAGGCCTTGAGTTTCATAGTCGGCGACTGGCTCGTAAATTGGATTCGGTGTGCGGTGCGTGACCTTTGTTGGGTCATTAAGATCCACTAGTAATGCGCCTAGGCGGTATTGCTTGTCTGCGCCGACTCCGTGGTAGATTATCAACCAGCCGTGATCGGTTTTGAGCGGTGGATTGTTCGCTCCGATTTTCTCTTCCCATGGGTATTCGCCCTTGGCGAGGAGCTTCATGTCTTTCCATTCGAGTAGGTCTTCACACTCGGCGATCCAGATGCCGGGGAATTTATTCGGATAGCCTTCGCCGTGCCATTGCATTGGGCGGTGCATCGTAAACCATTTGCCGCCGATTTTTTCGGGGAAGATGACCACATCGCGGTCATCGAGCTTCGGGTTCGTGAGTCGACCAGCACGCAGCCAATTTTTGTCTGCTAAGTCCTGGGTGAGGAACAGATGTGTGGAAGTGAAGTTTTCGCGCATGGCGATTGGAAACTCTTCCGGGAAGTGGCTGTTTTTGTCCGCATGGTGGTTTTCGTTTTCCCAGTATTTGCCTGGAGGAAAAGGGCGGGTTGCTGAGGTGATGTAATACCAGTCGCCAATTTTAACAATGCGCGGATCCTCAACGCAACCGTTGTCGATGCTGCCGACGAGTGGCGTGAGGACAGGCTCTTCGGATACGCGCTCAAAGTTGTAGCCGTCTTTGCTGACCGCGAGGCCGAGATGCACGCGGTGTTCAGCGTCGTCACCAGCAGCCCGGTAGACGAGTTGCACCTGACCCGTGGCTTCGTCATACCAAGCTGCAGGATTGGTGGTGACTTCGCTTTCCCACGAGGAGCCTTCTTTTGGAGAAAGGATCGGGTTTCCTTCGTAGCGCTTTAGTTGGTATGCTGATGGATTAATTGTCATAATATTGGTCTCCTTAGATTAGAGTTAAAGTGAACAAGTGTTCCTAAATATTCCCATCTGGCAAGATATTAAACAATTAATTCTAAATATTGTCGATATGGTTGCTGTGTATGGTAGTTATCTACAATGGACTACTGTGTGTATTTTGACTTGCAGTGGGATAATCTTGGATCATGTGTCTATTATTATGTCAGTTGATTGTTGACTTTGCTGAGCCCGAGGTGTTTGCTCATATCTTCGCTTAATTTTTAGTGTCAGTCTTTTGGAGGTGTTAATATAATGATGAGGTGCCGTATGAACAGAGATCGTAGTCGTCGCAAATTAGCAGCTTTCAGTTGTATGATGGCATTGCCAGTGGTGCTTTTTTCTGGGCAGGCACGGGAGCGTTTGATCAGCTCCGAAGCGGAGCCAAATATTCTGTTAATTTGGACAGATCAGCAGATATTTGGAATGCTCAGTTGTGAGGGTAACCAGTATATTGAAACGGTGAATCTGGATCGGCTCGCGAAGGAAGGGGCGATATTTCAAAATGCCTTTACGACCTTGCCCTCCTGCTCGCCTGCACGGGCGACCATCGTCTCCGGCTTATACGTGCACAATCATCGCCTTTACGATAACATTAATCCGTCCATTGGGATGGAGGGCATCAAGCCGCTGGATGGCTTTAAAGTGACTGAGCAGTATTTGAGTGAAGCGGGGTATGCTGTCGGGCATCGCGGCAAGTGGCATGCCGGTGAAAAAGCGGACTGGGGAGCGGCATTCACAGCAGATGAAGACTTTAGTGAGAAATATGCACCTCTCTGGGATCAGCGTTACAAGAAGGCTGTAAAGGCGCAATATCCTTGGGATCGGAAAACGCGAACTGGAACAGGTGGCTATACCATGGGTAAGTTGGATTTGCCGATTCGCCAGACTCCCAGTTGGCAGAAGGCCTTTGATAATGGCAAGATGCCAAGCTGGGCTGTTGTGGGGGAAACTCTCATTCCGGCAGAGATGCTGATGGAGTCTGGTGTCATCGAAAGCGCGATGGACTTTATTGAGGCAAACAACGAGGGGCCTTGGATGGCGACTCTCTCGCTCAGTCCACCGCACGACCCGTGGAATGTTCCAGAGCCTTATTATTCCGAGATCGCCAAACCCTTGATGGATCAGATGCAGATCGTTGGTAATGGCGATCCTCAGCAGCAACGAAGCAGCCTTTCATGGCGAACTGGCCAATTGGTCGATGACCGGGGGATTCAGGAGTATATGGCCATTTATCATGCTCAGGTTTACATGATGGATGAGATGATCGGGCGGGTTCTCGATCAGTTGGATGTATTGGGTATCGCCGATAACACGCTGGTTGTCTTTACCTCTGATCATGGAGACATGGTTGGTATGCATCGCAATGTTGGTAAGATAAACAACAACCTCTACAATCGTCTTTACCACGTTCCTTTTCTGGTTCGCTACCCTAACCAGGTCAGCGCTGGGCAGGTCATTGATGAGCCTGTCATGCTAACAGACGTGATGCCGACCTTTATGGATTATGCGGGCATCGAACTTGAGCGGGCAGTCGATGGGATGTCGATTCGGCCGCTGCTTGAAAATGAACCCGTTGAGTGGCGTGATTATCATTTACTTGAGAAATTCATGAACACCACTCGCAATCCTGATCATTCAGTCAAGAACATGAGTGACTTCTACTGGGTGATGGGCCTTGAGGATGGGTGCTTCAAATATCTTTGTCCGCGTTTCAATGATAAAGATCATAACAAAAAATACAGTCCTCCGCGCTTTATTGATCTGAAAAATGATCCACTTGAGGAAGATAACCTGTTTGAAGATCCAGATTATCGGAAATTGGTTGAGCAATATCACGCGAAACTTCAGCGGGTATTGGTCGAAAGTGATTTTGAATTCATCGATCAGTTTCCAGAAGACCCGTGGAGTGAGCGCTCGAAATAAGAACAAAAATTAGACGAATATGAATAAGTATATATTACCATGTGTTTCGGTCATTATCTCGCTTCAGCTGACTGCGATAGGCCTGATGGCGGTCCAACAGCCAAATGTGCTCTTGATCTTTCCGGACCAACTTCAGCGTGATATCTTGAGTTGCTATGGCGGTCCGGTGCCGACTCCAAATATCGACCGCCTTGCCGATGAAGGCGTTCGTTTTACGGAGGCGACGTGTCCGACCCCGTATTGTGCTCCGACGCGGATGTCGTTGGTGACGAGTGTCTATCCCCATCAACACGGGGTGGTGCAGAACACTGGTTGGAAACAGCGCGGTATGAATTTGAACGAGAACACTTACCCAAGGGTGTTGAATGCGGATGGTTATGCCACGCACCACTACGGGAAGTGGCATTTGGAGCCCGAGAAGAAAGGGCAGAGCATGCCTTGGTATCCTGATCAATTCCGCTACTTTCCTGAGTTTTATGATTCGATGGCGGACAAGTTTGAAAGCTATAAGGATCGGGGTGATGGCCGATTTAGCGATTGGTATGGGTTGATCTTTCCGATCGAAATCACCGACGATATGAATGTGGCGATTGAGCACAATGGACTGAAGGAAAAATGGGGAGGCAGTTCCTTTGCTAAAATGGCGATCGGAATGGGACGCTTGGAACTTGAGCACGAAGACTGTTACGATTTTCAGGTCGCTGACCGCGCGATCGAGACGATTAAAAAACACACCGCCGAAGGGACGCCTTTTATGATTAACGTGGCCTTTAATGTGCCTCACGATCCTTATCTTGTTCCCGCTCCGTATTATCAGCAGTTCCCTCCAGATGAGCTCGAACTTCCCGAGAATGTGAATCAGCTTCACGAGCGCTTCAAAACTAATTGGGCTCGTCGGGTAGTGACTGATATGCGTGGTCCTGATGGCGAAGAGATCGGTCTGCGTGAATTCATGCGTATCTATTACGGCAACGTTAAATTCCTCGATGATCAAGTCGGTCGCGTTCTACAGGCTTTGGAAGAGAGCGGGCAGATGGATAACACGATCATCGTTTTTCTTGCTGACCACGGCGATATGGTTGGAGGGCACGGGATGGCGTGGAAGGAAACTGTGGCGTTCTATGAGGAGGTTGCCGGGATCCCTCTGATCGTGCGCTACCCCAGCAAGTTGAAGCCGCAAGTGAATCGCACTCCTAGTAGCACATTGGATGTTTTTCCGACTATTTTCGATCTGCTGCACCGTGATCAACTTGATGGAATCGCAGGAAAAAGCTTGGTTCCGTATATGACTGGAGAGAAAGCAGCCTCCGAGGCCAATCCCTACACCTTCAGCGCGCGCATCAGTAAAAACCCGAAAGCAGAGCGCGAAATACTGCCCGAGATGGCTGGGCACTTCATGGTGCGTGGTAAAGGATTTAAATATATGGTTTATTCGCAGAATGACGAACCACTCTACCGCGAAGAACCGATCGAGGTTCTCTATCATCTAAGCAATGATCCTGGCGAAGTCGTCGATCTCGCCTATAACCCGGAATTTGCTTCAGTTAAAGCAGAGATGAACCGCGCCTTGCACGACTGGTTTGAGAGGACTGGTGGCTGGAAGGGTGTCCCCGTGTTGAAGCACTAAACATGTATGATTCACCATTTCATACTGGAATCTTGTTTTCAGTATGAAATGGCGTAGCCTGAGCAAAGGGGCGATTGCTCTAGAGTGATGAATCAATCAATAATCTATAAGATGAAGCGTCAGAATCAGCGGAAGGTCATGATCGTCTCTAGAACTGCTCGAAGTTCGCAGGGATTTGCGCTCGTCATGGCGCTCGGTCTGATGGCTTTTGTGCTGCTACTGTTGCTCTCGATGAGTGCACTGCTTCGCGTTGAGCTCGTGAATTCAAGCCAGCAGCAGCAATATTTGCTGGCACGCCAGAACGCACTGGTGGGGCTATACGAAGCGGTTGGCGAATTGCAGCAGGCGGCTGGGCCCGATCAGAGAGTGACGGCGACAGGCGGCTTAAGGGCGAATCCGCTGGCGGGGACCGAACATCTGGTGGGTGTGTGGGACGCATCGGATCAGGATAATGATGGTGTTGCAGACGGCAGCTTTGTTCGCTGGTTAGTGTCCAGTTTAGAAACGGCCGACACCAGTAACGCGGATTTCATTAACGCAGTCATGCCGATCACCTATGACGGTAGTCAGTATTTGGCCACCAACTCCGACTACGCGTTACTGGTTGGAAGTGGTAGTGTCGCGCCCAACCCCAGTGATCCATCGAAAATGCCTGCGGTTGTGGCTGCACTCAAACCGATCAATTCTGGCGGGCGCTATGCATGGTGGGTTGGAGATGAGGGGGGGAAGGCGCGAGTGGATGTCTTGGATCCATATGCCTTTGATCTGAATGCTTCGGGAGAGGGGCTTGCCGATTTTCAGCGCAATGCATTATCCGGGCAGTCGATGCAGGGGACTGGTATCGCTGCCGTTAGTGGGTTTGGTGATATTGACCTAATTTCAACGCCTAAGTTGGCGTTGGACTTAAGTCGCGTGAGTTCTCTACCGCAGCTGGAATTGTTGGATTTCACATCCGCTGAAATGTCAAAGTTGGAACTATTGAAGAGCCATTTTCATGATTTCAGTGCTTATTCGCAGGGGATTCAGACGAATGTTCAAGAGGGTGGATTGAAGACGGATTTATCGTTATTATTTGAGCAAATGTCGAATGATTTTGATGACTCGAATAGCGATTTCATGGAGTCGTTAGCAAGTCGTGGGCTGATTTATTCTGGGGCACCCGGTGCTAAAGCGACCCTGCCATTGATTTTTGTAGAACCCCTGGCAGGAGTCGGGGATGGTGTTATCTACGGACCGACGGTTGACCTGCTGAGGGACTACTACCGCTTATATAAAGGCGTCGCATCCAGTGTGTCGGCGGCTCCGGTCTTACCGCGATCATGGCTCCATACCTATGGTCCGGGTAAATCCTGGTTTCTCAATGCTGGCTTGGCTGGCAGTGAGCAAGAGGCATGGATCCAGTCGCTTGGCATGCACGCTTGGCGTAATGTAGGGGCTAAGCAGTCAACGGATAGTAACCGCAGCTATGAGCGTGTTAAAGTCAATGAGTTTGAGGAGGGGAGGTCGCTCACGTCTCTTCCTGCGGTGCGTGCAACCCAGGGGGCTTATTTGCCCTATCTTTCGCGTTTTACTGTGATCTATTCAACGGTTTCCATTCCGAATGGTTCAGGGTATGATCTAGATGTTGTCGTGCAGCCCTTTATCGCGATGCACAATCCTTACAATGTGAGCGTGAGCGCGCCGCCCATGCGCTTTCTGCAGGAACTGGATCGGTTTGAAATTATAGCCCGCCGGGATGACGGCAATGAATGGGCTGCTGATCGTCCTTTTCGGACGGGCGATCCCGGAGCTTCCAATGATAAGTTTCTGGGGAATGTCTATAGTTCCTTGACTGGCGACGTGGGGCAACAATTGGAAAACTCTGCCCTGTTCGTTGATCCATTGGATAACGCGCCAAAGGTTTTTGGGAAACGGGGTAAGGAACTCGCTTATAACCTTGTGGAGACGCAATACGCACCTGGAGAGGTCAAGCTGTTTACTGCTGCAAGTGTTGCCGCATTCAATACGCGTGAGGTCGATCTGGAAGAGTTTGGAGGTGACTATCTGCCGAGTCATGGCATCTATCTTGGTTTGCCCGATATTGCGCTTTATGTTGATCATGATGGCGACCTCCTGACTGAGCGTCAGCAATTGCTGCAGGGAGTGTCTGCTACTGACGACATAATGCTACAGATAGTGATGGATAACTGGGTGAGTATGGCTTACGAGATCTATGATGCGGCTGCAGGGCATTTTAATGTCGCGGGCAGTTATATGCATGCGACTGGCGCGATGGCAGGTGATGGGAGATTACTGCAAACCTTACCGCAGTTGCAGCAGGAAGCCGAGTCCGACTACACCAGTTTGATTGATTATGCAGAGAGTTATGAGACTTCGCCGGTCGCGCATCTGGTGGTCGATCATTTTATCAAGCCTGTGGATTATAATGAAATTCTGGGGCAGGCCAATAGCTCCACTGCTCAGCAAAGAACTTTTCCGAATTTCATAATGTCAAATCCATTGGCGGCCTCTTTTTCCCATACTGGAATGCTTCGGCGTGAAGCTGCTGGTTTGGGCGATCTGATGCATACTGCGGGTTTCCGGGTTTCGTCGGCATCAGGTGGTATTCCCATGCAGGATTTGTTCGACAGCGATAAAGCTACCTGGGGGAGTAATAATGGTCGTTTCGGCGAAAAGCATAGCGTGATTTTAGAAATCCCCAGTGCTCCTTTGCAGTCGATCGGGCAATTGCAACACGCATCGCTGAACCCTTCGCCCTATTATCCCGCTCTGTCCGTGGGGCATTCGTTTCGTTCGCCCTATCTATCGGATGCTGCACTGACGAGCGAAAGTATCTATGATGATACCAATGTGGGTGGACAGGAATTTGTTTGGTATGACCAGAATTATCTACTCAACGAGGCGATCTGGGACTCTTATTTCTTCTCCTCAATCGCGCCGCGACCCACTGATGTCAGTTATTCGGCGGTCAGCCCAGCGAGTGCCATTGATCCTTTTTTGAGCGATATTCCAGCTGTGATTGACGGCTTTATGGGGGGTCGTTCAACGCTCGGTAATTCACGCATGTCCTTTTTGCAAGGTGAGTCCAGTCTGGCGGAGGCACGTTTGGCACTGATGGATCCGATGCAGGCAGCAGGTCACCTTTCAGTTAAAGGTGCCTTCAATGTTAATTCAACATCGGTCGATGCCTGGGCGGCATTCCTTGCGGGCTATCGTCAGGTCGCCATTCAGTATTATGATGCGAATCAAGCGACTGTTGGGCAGGATATTGAGATGCCGGGTGCGGCTTTTCTGAGGCATTCCATGCCCGCTGGTCCAGCAGTGGCGAGCGATACTGGATTGAATGATTCGGCTGCTTGGGCGGGATTTTTGAGAGTGACGGATGAGGAGCTTGAGGCACTTGCGGAGTCGATTGTTGCAGAGATTATGGCTCGTGCTGCTGCACGAGGGAGTGCTGCGACTCCAATCCCTGCGCTGAGTTTGGCGGATTTTGTCAATCGAACTCCAGGTCAAGCTGGTTTTGAGGAGGCGGGGACTTTACAGGCTGCGATCGACCGCACTGCGATCAATTCTACCCGCTACTCAAATGATACTGAATTCAGCACTGCGGTCTACAATGCCAATGGTAGTGATTATCCGGATTCCCAGTTTGAGCTGAACTCTAGCGCGACGGCACCGATTTCATTGACTCAGGCAGATATATTACAAGCGGTCGGGCCTGCAATTTCGGCACGCTCGGATACATTCCGCATACGCGCCTATGGAGAATCCTCCAATCATTCCGGTGATATTGTCCGTGTCTGGTGTGAAGCCATCTACCAGCGAGGAACTGATTTCGTGGCCCCATCAGACTATAATCGTGGTTTTAAACGAGTGTCTTTTCGTTGGCTGAATCCAGATGAAGTGTAACCCTTTGAGATGCGCTCTATGCTTATAAAACGAATCATTTATATCGTCTGTATTCTCATTTTTGTGAATACCTTTGGTGTATTCAATTGTCTAGCGCAGGAGACACTCGTGCGCAGCACGTTTCGAACCATTAGCCTTGAGGATCCGATTGATGATTTAGCATTACTGACCGATGAAGCTGTGATTGATTTGGATATTCCTAGTCATCGTCGCTCGAAGTCAGTCGTGTATCAAGGCAGTCCAGTGATGCGCTTTATCGAGCAAGGTAGCGCATTGCCTGACCAGGCAAGTGCTTTAACTGTAACGCTGGAAGTGCCCGTAGCGGTGCACCTGGAGAATCCATTGTATGTGTTTTATCCGAAGGCTTCGGACTATGGGGTCTTTGCGGTTGAAGATAGTCTTGAACAGCTTTCTGGCGGGTCGTGCATGTTTGTGAACCTATCAGGCCACCCACTGATTCTACTGCTTGATGCGGGAACGCAGGAACGTCTGGAACTGGCGGCCTTTAAAAGTCATATCCATGGGTTTGCTCCAGAAAGCTTGAATGTCAGCTTGCGCATCGCCAGCCATATGGATGATGGACTCTACAAGGGGATGAATACGCGGATTTTTCCGGTCCGCACTCATCGTGATATTTATTTTATTTATGCGATTGGAGAGGGTGAGACTGGTGAAGTCCGGATGCGTTTGCTGAGAGAGCATGAGGGGGCCGCGCTTCGAGCTTATGCAGTTGAATTGAGGTAACTTATTTTGTTGAGACCGCTAAAGAGTTAGTCCGAGTTTATCGTTGCCTTTATATTAAATAGTTATTTTTGCTAGAAACAGGTTCCTTTCGATTACATGGAACTCGACCAACTATGGAATTTCTGGTCAAGCATTGCCAGGCGGGCATCACGCAATCACGTGATAGACGGAAATCGAGTGGGCGTGTATACTTAAGCCATACTTACGGCAATCGTGTCTCAAACGAATCAAGGCACTCCTTCTGGTGCGCCGCCGTCGATACATTTTCATATTAGGGGTAATATCATAGGGTAAGTCCGGATGCCATGGGCATCGGGGCTTTTTCTTGAGGGAGAGAATTGGCAACGACTATGCTTGGATTAGATTATTTAAAACCTAGACGCAGATTCATCTGTGCGGTTGCAATGGGACTTAGTTTGTCTGTTTCGATGAGTGCGCGTGCTGCCGGAACCTCCGGACCAGCGATTGAAGCATCTTCGTTTTGTAAATCGCTGGTTCCCGGTAAGTATATTTTGCCGGCCAAGGAGGGCTGGTGGAATTGGGGGATGGCGCCGATTTATGATGAGTCGGGCAAGTTACATATTTTTAACTCATCGATTCCTTATATGAGGAAAAAGGGGATGGGCTATTGGCCGACCAAAAGTATTATTAATCATTACGTTGCGGATTCTATTGAGGGGCCGTTTGAGCTGGTTTCTACGGCGTTTTCCAGTGAGACGGCGACCTATCATAATCCGCAGATTTCCAAAGTCGGGGATACCTATGTGTTGGTGTTTTTGTCGAAGCCGGCCACCAACGATAGCTTGCAGTCGATCGGGATGGCGACGGCCAAGTCGCTGTATGGGCCGTGGACTGAAAATCCGAATAATCCCATTATTAAGCCAGTCGCGGGCACCTCGAATGCGGCGCATGCCTCGAATCCAACTTTTCTGGTGGATCGGGAAGGGAAGTTTCGGATTTACTATAAATCTATGAGCGAGGGCTCCCGCTTGAGGGAAATCTCGCTAGCGATTGCAGATGCAATAGAGGGGCCTTATATTGATGTTCCTGATAATCCGCTGATTAGTTTTAGGCACCTGGGGCGGGATATCGAAGACCCCTATGCGTTCTTCTATGAAGATCGCTATTACATGATTCTCGAAGACCGAATGGATGTGGCTGGTGCGCTGAGTGGGGATTCAGTCCCTTTGAAGGAAACTAAGAATGGCGGGTTGCGGCCGGGCTTCTGTTTGAGTCAAGCGATGGCATTCACTGGGAAAGGCCTGAACTCGGCTATGATACGGATGCCTCGTATTTCGGAGTGGAACTTTCGCGCAGTGAACGCCCTCATATTCTCTGGAAAGATGGAAAGCCTGAATATTTGTTCCTGGCGAATCACGGCAGCGAAGCAGCTGGATTCTATTTGAAAATTAATGACTGGAAGGCGAGGCAGGACTGCGAGCAATTTGCCGCGAATCCGAATTGAGCGTCAGGAGATGATCTCTTTTTTGGCAGCATATCATTATACACATATTTGTATTATCAAATTTTGGTGATGGAATGAGTTGTGTCATGCATGGAAATCAGGAGATGCTTCTGATCCCAGCCGTCGGGGAGTGATAGAAATGAGTCGGGTGCGAAGGGAATTTTACCACCCGCGCCCTCCCTCCTTCGCTTTACAAGCTACGGCGGACAGGTCGGTTGCTGGAGACACTGAGACACGGAGCGTAGAGGGCGCGGTAACAATCCCTATTCAACTCTCTCCCTGCTCCGTGCCTCAGTGTCTCCAGCGATAGCGGGTGGTTGAAAAAAACGATCCTAAGCATGCAAGTGCTTGCTAGTTGTCGTCCGATGGAGTGAAAAGCCCTAGGTTAAATGCTTTACGCACGGCAGAGGGGGCATTTTTTACATCGAGCTTTTCATAGATATGCCGGATGTGGGTATCGACCGTGGCAAAAGTGATGTCGAGGCGGGTGCCGATTTCTTTTTTCACCAGACCGTCGCTTAGCAGGCTTAGGATTTCGAGTTCACGCGGAGTCAGGACATTGCTGATTTCCTGTGGTGCCAGTTTGGTTTGCAACCTTTTGAGAATGTAACCAGCAATGTTGGCGTCGAGCGCAGCGCCGCCACTCATCACGGTGTGAACGCCTTCGGTGAGTTTGTCTAGGGTGGAGGATTTGAGCAGGTAACCCGCTGCCCCCAGGGAGATGGCAGTCAGCACGTCGGCTTCGTGGTCTGACTGCGTGAGGACGATGACGGGGGTGCTGGGCAGCACTTCGCGGAAATGAGGGAGCGCCTCCAGGCCACTCATGCCGGGCAGACGTAGGTCGAGTAAAATGAGGTCGGGTGTTTTGCCTGCGGGCATTGCCTTGAGCTCGCGCAGTGCGGCTTCCGAGGTGCCAAATTGACTAATCAGTTCGACATCACTCTCGGC
>JAQXBA010000016.1 GCA_029252625.1 Opitutia bacterium
TGTTAGCCCCTCTTGCATTCTTCGCGGGAGGGGCTTTTGCTTTTTTTATGCAAAGCACATTGTTACTTGGATGGTGTCGCTCCGTCTCGGTTAAACGCAAGGAATTGCTTGGTCGTTCTTTTATCCTAAAATGTCGTCGCTTCGCTCCTCGAAAGAACCTGTGTTCGGTTCCACCCCTGATGCACCGACAATAAAAAAGCCGATCCGCGCTGCGGATCGACTTTTAAATTGGGTGCAGGGACAGGATTTGAACCTGTGACCTTCAGGTTATGAGCCTGACGAGCTACCGGGCTGCTCCACCCTGCAATAAATTTATTAAAAGCGTTTTGAAGCAGAAAAACGCAATATCATCATGTGGCTAGCCATCTGAAGAAGTTGCGGACTAAACGCGCATGTGTCTTCTGTGTAAAGGGCTATTTTTATAAAAATGATCTTTTATTTGGTAACCAGAAATAGAACACTTGCTTTAATAGTGTCGGACTTGGTAGTTCAAAATCATTCTTTTATGAGATTCACGTTTTTTACGCTTTTCCTTGGGCGCTGGATCAGCGACAAAGTAGTGATGCCATGGTATATATACCACGCCTTGAAGCAGCTATTCCCTTCGGGGCGCTTCTTTTCTTTTTTTTCACTGATGTCGATCGTGGGGGTCATGCTCGGTGTCTGCGTATTGGTGATCGTGCAGAGTGTAATGAATGGTTTTGGTGAAGGTATTCGATCGCGTTTGGTGGAGACTCAGGGGGACATCCGTATTCGCTCCGATGAGGTAATCTACGATTGGGAGGAGCAGAGCGAATTGCTGCTGAACGAAGAGTCTGTGATTGGTGTCGCTCCGTTTGCTGAAGGTGTGGTGATGCTGCAGCATGGCAATCGTCCACAATTCCCGATGATTCGTGGCATTGATCCTATCGCGGAGCAGGGGGTAATTCCGCTGCAGAAGTTTCTGACGTTCGGCAATCTTGATGAGTTTGATGATGATGGCGTGTTTCTCGGTGAGGGGCTGGCGCGTACTTTGAAGGCGGGGACTGGATCGGTGGTTGAGGTATTTACGCCCTTGATGCTGGAACGATTGAAGCAGGACGAGGTATTACTACCCAGAGAGTTTACCGTGATCGGTTTGTTTCGTACTGGTTCGCCACAGGTGGATGGTAATACGATGATTTCGACGCTGCGAGTGATGCAAGAGTTGTATGGTCTGGAAGATGGTGTACACGGCTTAGTGTTAAAGTTACGCGCTGGGGAAAAGGCGGACCAATTTGCTAATGAGCTAGAGATGCGGGTGCTGCCGCTTGGATTGCGAGCCATCAGCTGGATCGATTCGAATCGTGAGTTCTTGTTTGTGATCGAGCAAGAGAAGCGGGTGATCTCGTTTATCATTATCTTCATTATTTTGGTGGCGTCGTTCTCAATTGCGATTGCGTTGATGATGGCTGTGCTGCGCAAAACACGCGAAATCGGCTTGCTCGTTGCGATGGGCGGGCGTCCGCATCAGGTTGCGTATAGTTTTTGTTTTCAGGGCTTTGTGATTGGTACGCTTGGCACTGCTGTGGGCATCGCTTTGGCGGTCATCTGTCTACACTACCGTAGCCCGATACTTGCGGGGTACGCGTGGCTGACCAATTCGCAGGTCAACTTTCTCGGGCAGTATGATGTGTATGAGATCCCGGTACATTATTTGATGTCTGACTTTGTCGTCGTGACATGCTTTGCGGTTGTTATCTCGACGTTAGCTGGCTTGTTGCCTGCGTTGCGAGCCGCTCGATTGAAACCTGCTGATGCCCTGCGAAGTGAATAGTTCAGACGATATAATTCTAGAGGCAAAACAGTTGGAAAAGTCTTTTCCCAGCCCGGAGGGTGCGATCTCGGTGCTAAACGGTGTCGATTTTAAGTTGCGACGCGGTGAGAGTGTTAGTATCCGCGGCGAATCGGGTAGTGGTAAGTCGACTTTATTGAATGTGCTCTCAGGCTTGGAGACCACTGATGGCGGCGAGTTATTGTGGAATGGGCAGCAAGTGTCGGGGCGCTCGTTGTCGTGGTTAGCTGCCCGCCGATCCAATTACATTGGCTTTGTATTTCAATCCTATTACTTGGCACCAGAGTTAAATGCCCTTGAGAATGTATTATTGGGCGCGCGGATCGCAGGGCGTATAGGTAGCACTGCGATTGATCGTGCCGAGTTTCTGTTGAAGCGTGTGGGGATGGGGCACCGCTTGCGGCATGGTTCTGTTAAACTTTCGGGCGGGGAGCGTCAACGAGTCGCCGTGGCGCGTGCGTTAATCAACGATCCACCGTTGGTGCTGGCCGACGAACCTACGGGCAATTTAGATGAGGCAACCGGTGTTGCGGTGATGGATCTTTTGCTCGAACTCGCTGGTGAAGAAGCGAAGAGTTTGGTGCTGGTGACGCACAATCCCGAATTTGCCAAACTCACGCAGCATCAGATGACCTTGCATTTCGGGCAGTTCAGTTAATTTAAATCAGTCTAAATTAGTATGGAGCATCGCAAATTACGCATCGGATTTATTGGCGCGGGGGCAAACACACGGGAGACGCACATTCCTGGGTTCCATAAAATCGAGAATGTAGAACTTTCGGTGGTGGCTAACCGAAGCCGGACGTCGGCTGAGAAGGTCGCGAAGGCAGACGGGATCGGGCGCGCGGTGGATACTTGGCAGGAGGTGGTGGCGGATCCGTCTTTGGATGCAATTTGTATTGGCACCTGGCCAAATATGCATGCTCAGTTGACGATCGCGGCCCTTGAAAGTGGCAAGCATGTGCTGTGTGAGGCACGCATGGCTGCCAACCTAGACGAGGCGCGCCACATGTATGCCGTTGCTCAAGCGCAACCAGGCTTGGTGGCGCAGATTGTGCCAGCACCTTTTACATTAGATTTCGATGCGACGATTCGTGCGATGATGACTGCGGGTCAACTGGGCGACTTATTGGAAGTTCGGGTGGTACACACTGGCGGGCAGGCGGCTCCGCCCGATGCTCCAATGACGTGGCGGCAGGAGCGTAGCTTGAGTGGTCGCAATGTACTGACAATGGGGATTATGCACGAGACGGTACAGCGCTGGGTCGAGGATGAGCCTGAGTGGTTGATTGCGGATGGTGCCGTATTTCAGACAACTCGCTCGTATCCAGGTATGACTGACGTAGTTAAGGTTGAGGTGCCTGATAGTTTAAGTGTTTTGGGCCGCTTTGCAGAAAGCGGTGCTCGCTTGTTGTATCACTTCAGTGGGGTTGAATCCGGCAAGCCACGAATGGAGTTTCGATTAAATGGGTCGAAGGGTGCTTTACGGTTTGATGCGTTTAAAAAGCAGCTGTTCTTTAGTGAGGCTGGTGCAACTCAGGAAACAAAGATCACAATTGCCCGTGGACAAAGTCGCGGTTGGCAGGTCGAAGCGGACTTTGTGGAATCGATTCGGGCCCATACACCAGTCAAACTGACCACGTTCGAGCAAGGCGTGCGCTATATGACATTTACCGAAATGGTCTGGCAGTCGTTAGCGAAACAGTCCGCCCGTGTCTTATGGCGATCAGTTTAGGTGATCGGTTGGAATATTTGGTAATAATTGTTTTTTGTAAGCTAGTATGACGGCGATTGGCATCGCTTTCCTGGTCGTGTTGATGAATTCTTTTAAAAATGTTAGAACGTAAAATCCTTAGCACCTTTGAAAAGGCTTTAGCACTTAATCTTGATCCGAGTAAATACGGTGTATTTGCTGAGATTGGAGCTGGGCAGGAAACTGCCAATTGGTTTTTCCGTGTCTCAGCGAGTGCTGGCACAGTCGCCAAGACGATTTCTGCATACGATATGAAGATGAGCGATGCCTTATATGGTAAGGGTTCGCGCTACGTGTCACAGTCGCGTCTGCAGTCTATGCTAGAATATGAATATGACTTGATGGAGGAACGGCTTGGGGCATCACGTGGAGATGATACGACTTTTTTCTCGTTTTGTAATACCGTTCGTGCCCGGGGTTATAAGGATACGGCCGAGTGCCATGGTTGGTTGGGTGTGCGATTGCAATTAAAGCCGAATACTCCACCTTGTGAAATAGTGCTGCATTTACGTCTGCTGGATGAGACCAATCAGGATCAGATGGATGCGCTAGGCAAAGTTGGCGTGAATTTGATCCATGCGGCGTTTTACTATCGTGAAAGTTTACAGAATTTCGTCGAGTCGTTGGCAGATGGTCTGGTCGCTGGTCGAGTCGAAGTGGATATGCTGCGTTTTAGCGGAGAAGGGTTTCGCTACGTGGATAATCGTCTCTGTGCGCTGCAGTTGGTGCAAAGTGGTCTGACGGATGCTGCGATGTTTAACAAGGACGGCGAAGTCGTGCAGTCCGCAGACGCACTTTATAAGCGCCCGATTTTGCTGCTGCGCGGTAGCTTTAAGCCAGTGATGAAGTTACACCTGGATATGATTTGTCAATCGCGGGCGGTGTTCTCGAGTGTGATGACCGATGAACAGCAGGAGCGAGCGATCGAAGTCTGTGAGATCAGTATGAACAATTTGTTACGCGATGGTTCAGTGGATCACGGTGATTTTCTAGATCGCGCAGATGCGCTGCAGGCTCTGGGTAAGACGGTGCTGATTTCTCGCAGTGCAGAGTTTCACCGTATTGCGACTTATTTGAGCCGCTATACAGCTGAGCCGATTGCGATCATTTTGAGTATCGGGTTGCTCAATGAGCTGTTTAAAGAGAAATGGTCGGAGAACTTGGCGGGTGGCATTTTAGAGTCTTTCGGGCGATTGTTTAAAAATCGTGTGCAACTATTTGTCTATCCTTGGCACAATACCAAGAGCCTAGAACTGGTAACGGTGGACAATTTTAAGGCACCTGAGGATTGGGAGTTTTTCTATAAACACTTATTACAAAATGGCCGCATTCGCCCAATTGGAGTCGGGGATCCTGCATTGCTGGCGATGACCAGCCGCAAGGCAATAAAATTGATTCAGGCTGGTGGCAGCGACTGGCAGCAATGGGTGCCTGAAGAGGCGCATCTAATGGTGCGCCGCATGCAAGCCGGCAGCTGATTGGACGCGCTGTATGAATGGTGGCTAGTGTGGCTGCAGTGAGTCATTCATTATTTAAAAGTAAAATCATGCCACCTGCGGCTATGCTGCGAATAAAGCGAGTTGTTTGGAAGACCTATCTGCATGCCGACTTTGCGGGCTGCTCACGCTGTCGCTTTCGGTGAATCTAGATTAAATTTTAAACGCAACACTAGCCGAAATTCAGAATAAGTCCCAGGGAATCAAGTAGTAGTGTTGTTTAATCTAAAATGTGGCCGAAGTAGATGCACCAAAACCCCCTAAACTGTTTCAGCGCATCCCTCCGGTCCGTGTCATAGCAACTACCCATAAATTGGTATGACATGTAGGAAAGTATGCTGACATAAATAATTCGCGAATTCTAATAATAGTCCTTTAGGACTAATTTTACCTACAGCAATTTTAGGGCTTTTTGTTACGAATTACGCTTGAAAATCTTGAAGTCTGACTATCATTCGGCACAAAAGCAGACATGGCCATTCTCTGGAGTCAAACAATCGAATCGAATCATTATGAAGTACGCTCAGCGGGAGCGACGCTGCGTCTGTATCGCAATGGCGTGAACCATTCGCAGTGGAATCCGAACCGACCATTGTCTGGTTGTATTTGGGATTTGATTGCGCTGCCGGCGCTGTATCGGCCGAAGAGAAGTATTAAGAGTGTACTGATGCTTGGCTTCGGAGCGGGTACGGTGGCACGTAAACTATGTGAACTAGTACAGCCAGAGCGCATTCTGGGGATTGATTTAGACCCGATTCATCTGAGTATCGCAGATGGTTTTTTTGAATGCACCGAAGGTTGCGAACTAATTGCTGCGGATGCGGTCGAGTGGGTGCAAGAAGAGTCTGCCGAACCAGATCGAGGCCTGTTTGATATGATTGTCGATGATCTGTATGGAGAGGAAGAGCAGATTGCGGTTCGTTGTGCGCCTCTAGATTTGGAGTGGTGTCAGGATCTGGCGAAGCTGGTTAAGCCCGGCGGCATGTTGGTTTTTAATCTGATCGAACCGCGTAAAGTTCGTCATTTGCCACCGATGACAGACGCGATGCTGTGCGCACAATTTCCATATGTGAAAGTTTTTCGGATGGCAGGCTACGAGAATCGAATCGTCGCGTTTAGTGGCAGTGCCTTGGAGGGGAGCCATTTTAAGTGTCGAATGCACGATATCTACCGTAAATATCCCCGCTGTAGAGATGTTGAGCAGCGCTACATTGTGTCGAGCCGGAAACGCTTATCTTAGCTCGCATCATTCGCGTACTGAGTTGACTGCCGCGCAACGACGGGGCTCGGTAGGTAATCATGAGTCAGGTGTAGCTTTGAGCTGGTGTCATTTTAGTTGCGGCGTGACTCAGCGTCGCGGGCTGCTCAAGCCGCTCTAACAGTTACTGATCGGGGTGATGTTTGGTATCGCGCGCAACTAGTGGCCTCAATAGTAAGGGTAGCCCAAGCCTTGAGGATCGTATACAGGCGTAGCGACATCGTAGTGCTCTTGCAGGAAAGTGACTAGATCTGTCATTTGCTGAACAGTCATTAAGTCAGCGTAATTTGGCATCAGCGAGTCGCCTTGTGCATCAATATGTTGCTCAGCTTTTTTTAAGATAGTAGCACTTGGGTGAATGACTGATGTGACTAACTGACCATACGTTTTGACCCGCGGCAATTTGCCTCCTAGTTTGACGATCATCTTAGGCGGAATATCGTCATTGCTGGTAAATGAGACGCCATCTACTGTATGGCAATGAATGCAACCGAGCGCTGCAAAGGTTGTTTGGCCCGTCATCGCATCGCCTGGGGGTAATATGAAGCCAGTGGGTGAATCCTCTGTTGGAGCGCATGATACAATCAGTAGGCCGCAGAGTAGGGCAATTCCACTGATGAGTGCTGTTGTTCGTTTACGTGTGATTTGTTTATGATTCATTTTCAATAATCCTAGTTTTGATTGTATGCTGACCGATCTAAAATGCAACTTAAGTGATGCCTTTAAACGATTTTTTAAATAGGCAATTAAAAGTAGATCGAAAAACCTTTGATTGGATTTCGATTGACCCAAAATGGTGATTTAGCAACAACATGAGGCATGGATATTGAAACACCAGTCGATGTAAATGCCATCCCTGCGGATGCTCAACAAACAGCAACAGGCCTCGCCTCTAAAGTGCTCCATGCGGGTACTGGTTCTGAGTCGCCTGCGGCTGCCGATACCGTGACGGTGCATTATAGTGGTTGGACCACTGATGGACAGCTGTTTGATAGTTCAGTGCAACGTGGCCAATCTACCAGCTTTCCACTCAATCGCGTGATTAAGGGTTGGACGGAAGGGCTGCAACTGATGGTCATAGGTGAGAAGCGCCGTTTCTGGATCCCTGCTGAGCTCGCTTATGGTGAGAATGCGGGAGGTGGACGCCCGAGTGGATTGTTGGTGTTTGATGTGGAGCTGATTGAAATTCAAGCAGCGCCAGAGTCGCCGAAGACGCCAGAAGATGTCGCAGCCATTCCTGATGGTGCTGAAGTGCGAAACAGCGGATTGGCCTCACGTGTATTAATTGCTGGCACTGGTAGTGAGCATCCGACCAAGCAGAGTATGGTGACGGTGCATTATAGTGGTTGGACCACTGATGGTCAGCTGTTTGATAGCTCGGTGCAGCGTGGCGAACCAACTAGTTTCGGTCTGTTCCAAGTCATTGCAGGTTGGACCGAGGGAGTACAACTGATGGTTGTAGGCGAAAAGCGTCGTTTCTGGATCCCCGGCAAACTCGCTTATGGTGACAGCCCGCAAGGTGGTGCGCCTGGCGGCATGCTGGTTTTCGATGTCGAGTTAATCAAAATCGGTAGTTAGACGATTCGCAGTCGTGTGCTTTTATCCAACAGCCTCCCTTTGTGGAGGCTGTTTTGATATTAGATAAGAACAACGCTTGAGTTTGATGGTCGGATCTTGAAACTGGGCGGTATGATTAAGTCACGTCTCTCAATTACACTATTCGTTTTGCCTATTTTGTTCCTTGCTGGGTGCCGCACGACTGAGATTGCCGCTCCCGAAGTCGTTAAGCCCAGTTTGGCAGCGATTCCCGCTGTAGCGGTGCAGGTCGAAGCTCCTGCCGCGCCGTCGAAGGTCGTCAAACCTGTTGCTGCCTCCGAGCCTGAACGAGTTCGAGACGTCGACATTGTGTTACGTACCTCCATGGGAGATATCGAGGCGACATTGTTTGCGACCAAGGCGCCAGTTACGGTGGCAAGCTTTCTCAATCTCGCTAAGCGTGGTTATTACGACGGTCTGACTTTTCATCGTGTGATTCCTAACTTTATGATTCAAGGTGGCGATCCGACTGGCACCGGTCGCGGTGGTCCAGGCTACCAATTTGAAGATGAGATTCATCCAGCGCTGCGGCATACTCAGGCAGGTTTGTTGTCGATGGCCAATGCAGGGCGTGGCACTAATGGCAGTCAATTCTTCGTTACGCATAATGCAACGCCCTGGCTTGACGGAAAGCACACGATCTTTGGTAAGGTTACGAAGGGGCAGTTAGTTGTGGATGCGATCCGACAAGGTGCGACAATCAATCGCATAGATGTGTTGGGCTCTACGGTCGCACTCTTCAAGGAGCAACAGCAGCGTATTGCTCAGTGGAATACTGCGTTAAATTTGCAAGGGCTGTAGTTCAACTGCGATGTTTCAACGATGAAGTGTCTTGTCAGCAATCGATGTCATGGACTGCTGCTTGTTGGAGTGGGTACTTTACTTGTGTCGAAGCGATTGACGTCTATGCTGGGCTTAGGCTAGTTTTTTTATATGAAATTAAGCACGAAATATGCCGCAGTGATTGAGTTAATTGATCAGGCCAATGCTGCAGATCCGACCACAATTGAGTATCAAGGTGAGAGTTATCCCAAGGAGGTGCTCTATGCCCAGCGGCACTTGGCGTGGGTCTTATGCCTGCAACCTGATGCGGCTGAGTGCTTGCGCATTGCCGCCAAAACGCAGCATATATGTCGCTGGGAGAGTCCACGGTCGAATTATCCGATGAATCGTCTAGGCTATTTGAAATGGCGAGAGGATTTGAAGCGTTTTCATGCTGAGCGAGCAGGGGAGCTAATGGCAACGGCGGGTTATGAGGCAGAAAGCATCGAGCGTGTGCAGTCGTTGAATCTAAAAAAGGGGATAAAAACAGATACTGACTGTCAAACCTTGGAAGATGCGCTGTGCCTGTCTTTTCTAGAACTCGGCTTCGATGATCTGATCACGAAATATGCTGAGGCCAAGGTTCTCGGAATCTTACAGAAGACTGCCGTGAAAATGAGCGCAGCGGGTCGTGCCCTAATTGGCAGCATTGAGTTCTCCGAACCAGGGCAGCAGATTTTAGCGCAGATTTAAGTTCGCCTCGATGCAAACTGTGTGGGGCAAAGGCCTTGGTCTGTAACCGTCGCGCGGTCGCATAATCTGATAAACCACTCTGCAATCCGAATCGGTCAAGGAGGTCTGTGTAGGTCACAGTAGTATAAAATGTAATCTCTAAAGTTCGGGTAAACATAAAAAAGCCACCCTGCGACTGGGTGGCGTGCAATTACTTGGCAGGTTTAGAGCGATTTGAATCGAACTGAAAGAACCAGAAACCTTAGTGCGAGCATTACGCGATGTGTTTAGTCAGTGCAAAAAAAGTTCATCATTATTTACCGTGGAAATGCTATTCTGCGCCTAATCGGGCGGCTATTCTGTTGGGGGAGGGTCGATCTCAGTTTCGACCACGGGCACTTTAGCAGCCGCATGAAATCCAGAAGTCTCCAAGAACTGGTCATTCTGTCAGACTCTTACGCATCGTACCGGACGACACGGAGGTCGTCCCTCCCAAGAGCAAAGAGCACATTAAACGCTCCCCACATATATCAATGCCTTCTCCGCTAATCGGCGATGAACCAAAAAAAAGAGCGCAGCAATGAAGCTGCGCCCTGAGCGTTAAGTGCCAAGCAAGGATTTAAAAAATTCGCAGCGCTTAAGATGCTTCGCGAGCCTTGAGTTGCTTGTTGAGCTTCTTGTAAAAACTCGAGCCGTGGATTTCACGCATCATCTTACGGCGGTGCTCGACTGCCAGTTTGAAGGACTTCTTCTCTCCATACTTTTTAATTGAGAAAGAAGTGCACTTCTGCATGCCAGGTTCTGGTCGCCAACTGACTGAGTAACATTCGTGCTTAGTGCCGTTGGGGCCGACTTTGGTGGTGCGGGAAACGCCGAGTTCTCCAGTGGTGTTACGTGAATCGGATATAACGATTCGACGTTGGCGTGGTTTTTTAGGAATCGCTTCAAGTTCTTCGTTGAGTTCGTCGCGATATGCTTTCGCTAGTTTCTGAGCCTTGCCTTTACCGCCAGATTTGCGGTCGCTGAAGAGCTTTGAGTATGTTTTGCCATTGCGATAGCCGCGAACGAACCATCCGTGAGTTGAACCGGAGTCGATACGACTAATGCCTTTATTTACTTTTGATCGTGCCATGATGAATAGGGGGGGATTGTTAGTTGTTATAGCGCTTATGGGAGCAACTATAACGTATGAATCGAGAATGTAATTTCAAATGAAACAACAAGAAAATCGAGGTTATAAAAACAGCGAATATGACAAATTACATAAGCGTGACATTAATGCAAGTCAAAGTAGTTTATTTTTGTGTTTTGTTTGATTCTATTGGTCCTATCCTAGCTAATCCAATCGCTGTTACTTAGGTTCTACCATTACTCTTACCATCGTTACACTAAATTTAGTGAATCAATTTTAAGTAATTTTTATCGGCCTTAACTAACGCACAAATGCTAAAGCGTTTAGGGTTTCATTATTTGGTGTAATATGAGGCCGATGATGTGGTTATATTTGTATCATAGTTCGATCAAGTTCAGCCATGTCGTGAAGCGATCCTTAGAATTATTTAATTAGCTCGTTTTAAGTGGCTCGTGACCGCTCAAACTAAGATGCTTCGATAAGATAGCTAACTGAATTACCAGTATTGTAAATTTTGAACCTTTTTGGAGGGTATAAAATTTGCCTATAAGCAAAGACATGCCTAGTTTGCGACTAATGAAACAGGATGTAGACATTAAAATCTGTGGTATGACACGTGAGGATGACGTGGAGTTGGCCTTGTCTTTGGGGGCAAATTTTCTCGGTTTTATCGTTTATCCGCTATCGCCCAGAGGAATTACCTTAGAGAGGGCGGTAGAGTTGGCTGCCTCTGTGCCCAATGGCAGAGCTGTGATCGTAGATGTGGAGACGTCTGCAGATGATCTACTGCGCTATCGGGATGCTGGCTTTGATTGTTTTCAAATTCACGCAAGCCTACCGATTGCTCAGAAGAGGCTAGCTCGATGGTGTGAAATTGTCAGGCGTGATCGTTTGTGGCTGGCCCCGCGAGTCGCGCCGACGGATGTCTTTCCAGAATCCGTTTTGGAGTACACTGATACCGTGGTGCTGGATACGTTTTCTAAGGATCAGGTTGGTGGCACTGGGCATACTGGTGATTTTGAGCGATTTGCGAGCCTGAAGCAGCAGTTTGAGGAGACGCAGTGGATGCTTGCTGGAGGACTGTCGCCGTCGAACGTACTGGATGCACTCGTGCGCTCTACAACTAGTCGAATCGACGTCAATAGTGGTGTCGAGATTGCCCCGGGCATCAAAGACTCTGAAAAGCTGCGTGAGCTTTTCAGGCTTGTGCGTGGAGTGTAACACTGGGTGCGACTGCTTACTTAATTGGATGGCGGCCGAGCGTACCAATCAGTGTCGAGCTGTACTGCTTCGAACTGACGCGCGCGAGTTCTTGCTTGGCGGCAGTGAGCTTAAATTTAATTTTGAGGCGGTTTGCAACGCGAGAGTGAGACTGTTTAGCGAGGAAATGCTTAAGGTAATCGACGTGAGCTGTCCAAGACCTGATGTCTTGCTCCTGCTGGCTTTCTAGACGGGCCTGATACCAATCGCTATTGAGCATTGACTCACGAGTGAAGCGCTTGCGCACGGCATCGGAATCAAGGCCTGCGCCTTCGTATTCACCGTAAGCCATTATATGCAGTAGGGCCTTTAGTGGTGGGCATGCCTCTACGATCGATCCATCGGCGAAGTAGTTCAGTGCCGCTTCGCGATGCGCTGCTAGGATGGTCTTCATGCCAGTGACGAAAGTTTCGAGATCTTGCAGTTCAGGCTGGAGCATCTCTTTATTGAGGACGGTCTCAGGATTATTAAAGACACGGCCGAAAAAGATGCGGACAAATTTAGCCGTGATGCGATAGCCGATGCGGCTGGCTTGAATGCGTTCGCCATTGTGCTCAAAGTCTTGCACTTGTTCCAGGTAGCCATGCTCGATTAGGAATTTAGGATCCATTTCATGAGCCTGCATGCGGCACCAGATCTCAGGAACGAGCAGGCTGATGTCGTGGTCGACTCGATAGTTCGGCCCGACGTAGCCAGCTGCGGTGATGAATGCGGGTTGCTCAGTGGCCAGATAGGAGACCAGCGCGTTATTTAAATCGTATATCGGCAATAGGGCGTTGAATGGACCCTTTGTAAGTGCACCTTCCGAGCCTGCTCCTGTGGTGGAGGGTGATTTGCCAGTGATGCTGGCAATGAATTCCATGAATAGCTCAGGCAGCTGCATGTGATGGATCGGGCTATTCACACAGAGCGGCATGACGCCAGACTCAGGCTCAGCTGGGTTGTTACGTCGACCGGGCAGGATTGATGTGACTGGCCGAAGCAGTGGCGAATGGGCATCCTGCCGACGGTATAAGCGCGAACTGACGTCTGCCAGATAAACCGCACGCTGGTCGCGCAGATCTGGACGGACTTGCAGGTAGCGTGGATTCTTGGTCGGCTTGCCATCGACGATTCGTGGATTTGCGTTGGATGCATAGTAATCTGCTGATGGATTGGCATCGAATTCACGAATCATAGCTTGCATCGGCTCGGTATATTGGCCGAAACGAATCGCGTCTTCGATTTCTTCGGTCGCATCGTCTCGGTCGAGTGGCTGGTAATTACTAAGAAAGCTACCAGCCGAGCTAAGGTCGATTTCGGTCTGCTTATCGTAGCCACGAATAATCGCGTCGTCTGGGCGTTGGAAGAAACGGTATTCGCAATTGTGCACGAATTTAGCAGATGGTGTATTCCAGTGTGGAGGAAGATAAGCGAGGTGCTTAGTCGGTGCGACTACAGATGCGGTAATGTCATCTTCGAGCGAGATCTTCGCTGCAGGCATAAAATCTTTACGTAGTCCGAAGGTGCGCCACGAACCATCCTTAGTGTAGCCAATGCGGAGGTATTGTGTGAGCATTTGTTGCTCGCGGTAGCGCAAGATATTACCTGGTTCGCCGTTGATTAGGTCGACACTGAAGCGCTTTCGCCAGTCATTGCCCCAGTGAGCTTTATAAAAACGCTTGATGATCAGAACGAGCTCCTTGATCTGCTGCGGAATATTTTCTAGCCACTCGTTGTATTCATCTGTGAAGTCAGCTTTGCAAGGGGTGAGTAATTTAATCACCGATCCCAGCGAGCGCTCTGTGTCCAAGATGGCGCGTGAAGGTGCGCTATTTTCGACCTTGATACGAAAGCGACCGGAATAGTCTTTATGAATGATAGTCTCTGCGAGGTCGAAGTCGTTCTGGAAGTCACTGACAAACACCGGGCCGGAAATGATTGCATCGGAAATCGATTTCGAGATTTCTGACTTACCACCACCAGAGACAGTCGCAGGCTTGTGACATACGCGACTCTCTGCGGTGTAGCCGACTAGGCGCCAGCGGCGACCCTCAGCGGGTTTAATCATTTGCACCTTATAGCCAGATGGTAATACGTAGGTGATGTTTGGCAGAAGCTTGATGGTTTGCTCGGTGCCGTTGGTCGTCCATGTGATACGAAGACGATTCAGCTCAATGTGTGAATCTTCAGGAATGTAGATGATGTCATTGAATTTCTTGTCGATCGCGTAGCCTTGCGGCTTGAGGTCGATTAAGTCCGAGTAGCGCGCTGCGACGCCTTCGAACGTTTGATCGACTTCAGGGTAGTAGTGGCTGAGTTGGAAGTCTTCGCCAAGGTCATAAGCAGTGAAGGCGAGTGTGCCCCCCGCGTGTTCTTCTTCGGCTAGACCATGCAGGTTAGCAGCGAAGCTAATCTGTGTTTTAACTTCCTTCTTGCAGTAGCCGAAGTAGTTGTCGGCGATCGCCGTTACGATTTGGCCAGATTCATCACGACAGGTAATTTTAAAAGCGCTGCCTTCATTATATAGCTCATGTTCTTTCGTCCAGCACATGCCATCGCGCTGTTGTCGGGCAGTTGCCTCTGCGATGTTTGGGAGGCCGAGCTCTTTCTTCGTGGTGCCGATCAAGTGAGGAGCTAGAATGACGCAGCCCGTGTGTCCCGACCAGTGAGCGGGATCGAGAGCTGCATCATTATCAGCGATGAAAGGATCGCCGCCATTGCCAAAGATCGATTCAACGAAGTCGAGGTTACTGACGAGATTTCCGGGTGCGAAAAAGCGTACTTCCATGGTCTTTTGCTGACAGAATCCAACGACTTCAGGTACGACGACGGGGCGCAGCAGGAGCGAAAGCCATGCTTTGGCTGTGTTGTCTTGGTTGGCCAGGTAAGGCAGTTCTGTTAGCTTTTCAGGTGCATTGAGTGCTTTAGCTATCAGGCGGGCAGCTGCGAGTTGCGGCACCGCTTTTTTGTCATTCGGGATGGGTAATCCGCCTTCGGCGATGTGAAAGACGCCTTTTGTGGTGCGGCGGTCGCTCTTCGGGTTGTGAAGTACACCTTGTTGAATGCGGTATGAGTCAACGATGTCAGAAGAGAAGTGGTCGCCCTTGGCAGGCAGCGAAAGGGTACGCGCAAGTCCATGACGATCAAGGATCAAGGTCTGATTGGGCAGATGTGGTATCTCGAATAAATCGAGGTCGGAAAAGTATTCGTCTAGGAAGCTTTGAATGCGCTGGTCGCTGGGCGGGAGATAGTCCGCCAGCAGGCGTGACTTCTCTTGGTAACTTTCGAGCAGGGACTGACTGAGTTCGGAAAAGCGCGAATTGCTAAGCTCGCCGCATGTCGGTTGACCAATGGAGGTCAATTTTAAGTTTACATACTCAAGGAGTGAATGGTCGTCACGCACTGCGGCAGCTGTTGCTGGTTCTAAGCCTAGTTGTTTTTTAAAGTCCATGTGATGATTTATTGTTAGATTTTTAATGAACAATTTTAACAATGACTTGGTTAGTCGCAGAAGTCTTTGACTTAGAAAAAAGACTGAAGCTATAACTTGGCGTGAGTCGATCGGAGTGCAAGGCTAAGGGCTTATTGATAAGTTTGGCTAATCTTTCATTATCAAAAATTAGATTTCTTAACAGTGTTTCTTTGCACTCAGTAACTGACTGAAACAAATTAAATAACGTGCTATTGATTCATGGATCGGGCGTTGTACTCGATAACGCGTTGCGCGTGGCGAGCGAATGCACTGCTTCTACCTGTCCGCCGCAGCTGCGCCGGATGAGTATACAAAAAATTGCGCTATGAGTACCACTAAGCGCAGGCCGCTCAGAGCCTCGCGATGGTAGAAGACGAGATCGTGTGCATAGTTTAATGCACACCCAGTTTGATCAGGCTGGCAACCTCTTTCATGCTCTTGTAATTGGTTAAATCTTGAAGGGAATCGAACAAATCAGTGATCATTTTGGGCAGATCGTCACTCCGCTGGTTTCCAAGAGTGGATTACGCGTGCCTCGCTATATTTTCCTTTAATTATCGCGTCCTCTAATCACCCAGCCCAGCCGATCTGATCATAGGCAATCAATCAGCAACGCGACAGCTTAATTAAATACAGTTGAGTGACTTGAAGGCGTTTTCACTGAGTTCGCGTTGACGCGCTGCGAGTTCTGGTTTGCGCAAATCTTCATCATAGGAAGGGATCATTGCCTTCATACGATTATGACCATCTTCGGTTTTAAGAGTATCTGAGAAGCAGCGTTTAATCACTTCGAGAATGATATTTGCAGACACCGAAGCACCCGGAGAGGCTCCAAGAAGTGCCGAAATCGAACGGTCTTCCGAGGTGAGAACTTCCGTACCAAAGTGGACGATGCCAGCGTCGCCGTCCTCCTTCTTGATCGCTTGTACCCGAATACCAGCGTCAATCAGCTTCCAGTCAGCTTCGTCCGCATCAGGGAAGAATGCGCGCAGCTCTTTCATTCGGGTCGACATACTCTGTGTGCCTTGTTGCATTAAATAGCGAACCAGTGGAATATTGTGAATCCCGACCTTGATGAGCGAAGCAATGTTATCCATGCGGATCGAGCGAGGGAGGTCCGTGATCTTGCCTTCGACGTGCAGGAACTTGGTCGTCCATGCTGCATATGGTCCAAATAAGATAGCTTTCTTGCCATCAATGATACGGGTGTCGAGGTGAGGTACCGCCATCGTCGGTGCAGCACCAGGGGACATACCATAGACTTTAGCCATGTGTTGCTCGACGATTTCTGGCTTATCAGAAATGAGCCATTGCCCGCCAATCGGAAAGCCGCCGAAGCCTTTGCTTTCCTTGATACCAGACTTTTGCAGCAGAGGGAGACTGCCGCCACCTGCGCCGATGAAGATGAACTTCGCGGTGTTGGTAAAAGTTTGTTTAGTTTTGAGGTCTTTAACTGCAACTGTCCACAGCTCACCTGTTTTAGTAATATCAGTGATGCGGTGGCTGGTTGCGTAGCCACAACCGTCTTGATTGCCTAACCATGTGATCAGCTTTGCGGAGAGTGCACCGTAATTAATGTCCGTGCCGCGATCCATCTTTGTCACTGCGATCGGTGTATCATCACGCCCCTGCAGCAGTAGCGGTGCCCATTCCCGAATGGTTTCGCGATCTTCGGTATAGGTCATCTCTTCAAAGAAGTGATGCTTCTTAAGGTTCTCGAAGCGCGAGCGCAGAAAGTCGACTTGTTCCTGTCCGTAGACAAAGCTGAGGTGAGGCACCGGGTTGATGAAATCCTCAAGGTCTTCGATCATGCCGGTGCGGGCCGCATGTCCCCAGAATTGTTTCGAGTGTTCGAACTGATGGAAAATCTCGATCGCCTTACTGACTTCGACCTCGCCGTCAGGACCGCGGTCAGGCGTGTAGCTGAGTTCGCAAATACCGGCGTGCCCAGTACCGGCATTGTGCCAGCCATTAGATGCTTCTTTGCCGAATCCTTCAGTCATTTCGTAAAGCTGAATGCGCAAGTCTGGATTCAGCTGCTTAAGCATAGTGCCCAGAGTGGCCGACATGATGCCACTGCCTATCAGTATAACGTCGGGGTTTTCGATGTGGTTGGAACTTTTCATAGTATATAAAACGCGGCTATATTATTTGCAGATCATTGAAAATTGGACTTTCGCTTCGGCCCAGATTACTTGATCGGCAGGCTCGAAGGTTTGTACTAGAGATGAATTGAGCACGATCGAGCGTCCTTCAGTGACGTCGGCGATGGCACCGTCGGCGAGCATTTGTACCATAATATTACCTAGGCCAGTGGCTTCGACTGGGCAGGCGGCAACTTTGACGCCGATCGCATTCGCAGCGAATTGATTGAGCAGATTGTCCTGACAACCACCGCCAACAATATGCAATGTAGTCGGTGCTTCATCGACATACTGCATTAAGCTATGCCACACTTGATTGTAGCGTAGGGCGAGGCTTTCGTAAATACAGCGAATGATTTCGCCCTTCGATTCTGGTACTGCTTGGCCGGTTTCATGGCAGAATGCTTGAATTTTTTCTGGCATACGACCAGCTTCTGTGAAACGCGGATCATCTGGGTTGATGAGTGATCGGAAGGGTTCGGCTTCGCTCGCAAGCGCCGCCATTTTGGCATAAGCCACGTCTTGGCCTTCAGCCAGCCAGAAGCGTTTGGATTCTTGTATGAGCCAAAGCCCACAGATATTTTTAAGAAAACGTACAGTGCCGTTGATGCCGATTTCATTAGTGAAGGCGTCGGCAAACGATTGCTCATTGATTATCGGCTCTTGCAACTCTAAGCCCATCAGTGACCAAGTACCACTACTGAGGAAGGCAGGTGTTTTAGCTTGGCTCGGTACTGCTGCGACTGCGCTGGCGGTGTCGTGTCCGGCGACGGTGATGACCTTGGTGTGGTTGAGGCCAGTAGCGTTGATTACATCTGCACTGAGTGTGCCTAAAGTGTCACCAGGGTCGCTGATGGCTTTAAATAGTTTCTTCGGTAGCCCCATCTTTTCGATCAGTGCATAGTCCCAATCTTTGAGCTTCGGGTTGTACAATTGAGTGGTGCTCGCGATGCTTCGTTCCTGAGTCTTGTTTCCAGTCAACCAATAGCCCAGCAGGTCGGGTATAAACAGTAAGTCTTCAGCCTGATTCAATGCGGGGTTGTTAGTTTCAACATCAGAGACGAGTTGAAAGATGGAATTGAAGAACATAAATTGTACACCGGTGGCATCGTAAATGTCTTTTTTGGGCACTTTAGCGAAGGCGGCAGTCATCATGCCATCGGTACGATTGTCACGATACTGGTAGGGGAGGCCGAGCATGCGACCGTCTTTATCGAATAATCCGTAGTCCACGCCCCAGGTATCAATGCCAATACTGATTGCGCTGTTGCCGTAAATTTCTGCAGCCCTTTTGAGGCCCTCCAAAATATTTTGATACAGTGCGGTGATGTTCCAATGCCAGCCGCTGGGAAGTTGCACAGGTGTATTATTGAAGCGGTTAAGCTCGTGAAGTTCGATGCGCGTGCCATCAAACTCACCTGCAAGCACACGGCCGCTTCCAGCGCCGAGGTCAATTGCAAGATATATTTTATTCTGACTCATGGTAGAGAGTGTATTTATATTGTTAAATATTGTGTGGAGTGTCGTTACTCCGCGAGCGTCACTTTGCATCCTTGGTTGCGGAGCGCTGCGACGTCCTCAGCCGAGGCGCCGCAATCTGTGATGATGTGACTTAAATTTTTGAGCTCTGCAAAAAAATATTCGGAGCATGTATTTAATTTGCTCGAATCAACCATCAACACCACCTCCTTGGCTAATTCCACCAATATCTCTTTGAAGCCCGCCTGTTCTTCAAAGCCTTCGCTGGCACCACGTTCAATATCGAGGCCGATACATGAAATGAAGGCGATGTTGATGTTATGCCGCTGTAAGGTCACGTAACTATCGCTGCGAGTGAAGGTCTGCGTCTTCGGGTGGTAGCGGCCGCCAGTAGAGATGAGTTCTACATTGCCCATGCGTGCTATATGATCAAGCACGGCGAAGGCGTTGGTGACGACTCGGTAAGGCAGATCGGGCAACGACGATACCAGTGCAAAGGCAGTCGTACTACTATCAAAGGCGTAGGTTTGACCTGGAGTGATTAATTCCAGCGCGGCGTTAGCAATCGCTTGCTTGTGATCGACGTTGAGCGCACGGCGCTCAGTGAAAGATTGCAGCAGGGGGCGACCGTTCAGACTACTGGCTCCACCATGTATACGTGCCAATTGGTTATTGTCAGAGAGAATCTGAAAATCGCGGCGAATGGTTTCATCGGTACAATTAAACTGTTCCGCGAGGTCGACGGTGCGAACAGTCCCTTGTTCTTCAAGGAGTTGTAGAATCTGTTGGTGGCGTTCTTGGGCTAGCATGACTTGTATAGGGTATTTTATTTGGGAAATTGTTTGTTTTTGCAAGATATATGTTGACTTATGTGGGTTTATTTGGATTTAATCACTAATTCCAACATTTCTCCAATCATTTCAACATGAGTAACACACTTTTAAGTCGCAGCCAAGTCGAGCAACTCGTGCGAGCTAGCCTGCAGAGAAATAGCGTTTCCGCCAGTCTGACGAGCGCTGCTTCCGCGGGTCCTAATCCATTGGTTGTCAACATCAGTGCGCGCCATTGTCATCTTTCGCAAGCGTCGGTCGAGCTGCTGTTTGGTAAAGGCCACCAGCTGACTCCAATGAAAGATCTTTACATGGATGGTCAATTTGCTGCCAAGGAGTCGGTCACGATGATCGGACCGCGTAGTCGGGTGATTTCGAATCTTCGTATTCTTGGTCCTTGTCGTGACTTCGATCAGGTCGAGTTGGCTTACACGGACGCGATCTCGCTCGGTTTCAAAATTCCGATCCGGAATTCGGGTGACATTGAAGGCACACCTGGTTGTATGCTTATGGGGCCAGCGGGTTTTCTCAAGATGGATAAGGGTGTGATTCGCGCTGCGCCGCACGTGCACATGGCACCTGAAGATGCGGCTCATTATGGTGTCGAAAATAAATCGTACATGAAACTTCGGGTAGGCGGCGACATCGGTGTCACTTTTGACCAGATGTATGTTCGTGTAGACCCTGCCTTTAAGCTCGAAGTTCACATCGATACCGATGAGGGCAACGCATGTGGCTTCTCGGATCAAACCCCTTGTGAGCTATTTAAATAAAACAACTTTCATTTCAACACATACATAACCACAAACCAAAATATATCATGAGTGAATCCATCGGATTGGTAGAAACAAAGGGCCTCACTGGCTCAATCGAAGCAAGTGACGCGATGTCTAAGGCCGCGTTAGTTACACTTGTAAAACAAGTCTCCATTGGCGGCGGCTTTTTAACCGTTCTCGTTAAGGGTGATGTCGGCAGCGTTAAATCAGCCGTCGAAGCAGGTGCTGAAGCAGCAAATCGCGTGGGCGAATTGGTTGCATCGCACGTGATCGCACGTCCTCACGACGACCTACTTAAATACTTTCAAGCATAACCCATCGGGAAATAAATATTATGGCTAAACAAGCAATAGGAATGATCGAGTGCAAGGGCTTCGTATGCCTCATGGAAGCATCCGATGCCGCACTAAAATCAGCTGACGTTAAATTGTCTGGCTGGGAAAAAATCGGAAGTGGTCTTGTGACTGCTTTCTTCACGGGTGATGTCGCTGCGGTCAAAGCTGCGGTTGAAGCTGGCGCTGACGCTGCAAGCTCTATGGGCGAAGTCGTTGCCGTTCAGGTAATCCCTCGTCCACACGACGACCTCTCCAAACTCGGCAGCTGGATCGGTTAATTCGGTTTACCAGTTCTCGGTTTGTCTGTTTTCGGTCGTTTTGACTGTGGGCAGTCCAAAACGAGAACTAAAAAATCTCTATGAAGATCCTCATCGCCAATCTAGGTTCCACCTCCTTTAAGTATCGTCTTTTTGAGATGAGCGATACTGTTGCCAATCTTTTGGCAACTGGAGGCTTTGAGCGCGTGACTGAGTACACCCGGTGTATTGAGCAAATGCTAGAATCTCTGGTTGGCGAAGGGCATCTTCAGGCTGGTGAAGATCTCGATGCGGTCGGCTTTAAAACCGTCCTTGGAAAAGATCTTAGTGGTTGTGTTGCCGCTGATGAGCGCGTCCTTGAAGCCCTTGATGGCTTCAAGGAGGTTGCTCCCGCTCACAACCCAGCCTACTCCGAAGGTATTCGTTGCTTCACTGAAAAGCTTCCCTCCGTAAAGCGTGTCGCGCTGTTTGAGACTGCATTCTTTCAGTGGACGAGTGATGCATCCTCGACCTACGCCATTCCGCAGGCATGGCGTGAACTGGGTATTCGCCGTTATGGCTTCCACGGTGCGAGTCATAAATTCATTGCTGAGCGCTCTGCTGAACTGCTTGGTAATGAGGTCGTGGCTGAACGTGCGCGTCGTCTATATGTTGACGGCCCGGGCGAATATAACGGCGATCCATTGCGAGTCATTTCTTGTCACCTTGGTGGTAGCAGTTCAGTCGTCGGTATTAACAACGCTATTGCGATCGGTTCCAGCATGGGGTTCAGCCCTCAGAGTGGTTTGCCGCAAAACAACCGCGTTGGTGATCTCGACTCCATGGCTATTCCTTATGTGAGCAAGATGCTCGGCCTTTCCGTTGAGGAAGCTGAACGGCAGCTCAACAAAGAGAGTGGTCTTCTTGGACTATCCCAAGTGAGTAACGATGCACGTGATATTGACGACGCAGCTGCAGCAGGTAATACCGAGGCTCAACTAGCGATCGATGTGCTCATCGACAGCATCCGTCACTGGGCAGGCTCTTTCTTCTTTAAGATGGGCGGCGCCGAAGTGATTTCATTCACCGCAGGTATGGGGGAAAACGATCCCGTGCTACGTGCGGCAGTCTGCGCCGGCCTCGAAGGGCTTGGCGTACAAATCGATGCCGAACGTAATGCGAAGGTCATTCGCGGAGCGGAAGGTGTCATCAGCTCGGATGATTCGACCATTAAAGTCGTGGTGATCCCAGCCAACGAAGAACTCGTCATCGCTCGCGAAGTCTATCGCAATATTCAAGCGGGCTAACAATTTTCTAATAAGTAACAATTAATTCAAACCAACCCAAATACTATTATGGCTAAACAAGCAATCGGAATACTCGAAACTAAGGGCCTTGTCGCTCTTGTCCAAGGCACAGACGCAATGTTGAAATCAGCAAACGTCGAACTTACTGGTCCTATGAAGGGCGTCGGTAGTGCACTTGTCAGTGTCGTCATTACTGGTGACGTCGCTGCAGTTAACGCTGCAATCGAAACGGGAGCAGAAACAGCTGGCCGTTACGGCGAAGTTGTCAGCGCTCACACAATCGCTCGTCCACACGATGATGTAGAAACAATTGTTCCTGCACTCAAGGCGACCGCCAAGCGCGCAACCAAGTAAATCCGATGTATCTGGGAACAGTCATTGGGTCCGTCGTTTCGACGAAGAAGGACGAGAGCATGCGGGGCCGTAAGCTCCTCATGGTTCGTCCGATGTTGGTCGATCCGGAAGATCCGAGCAAATTCAAGCCCGGCAGTAATACGATTATTGCGATTGATACGCTCGGCGCTGGAGAAGGCGAACTCGTGATGTTTGCCCAAGGCAGTTCAGCTCGTCAGGCCGATGGTCTAAAAGCACTGCCAGTCGATGCCGCAGTCGTCGGCCTCGTCGATACAGTGAGTATCTTAGGGAGTAAGACCTACGAAGCGAAAAACAGCTAATCCTTAACGAACAAGATTTACATGAGTCAATTGAATGAAGCAGCGATACGCAATGTGGTGAGTGAAGTACTCGCCCAAATGCAATCCAAAGGCACGCTCGCGATGCCGACTATACCCGCTCGCCCAGGCAAGCACGGTGTCTTTGATGAGCCCGAGCAAGCTGTGGCGGCTGCGCGTAGTGGATTCGAGCAACTCCAGCAAAAAGGCTGGGCCGCTCGTATCAAGATCGTCGAGTTAGTTAAGCAAATGTGTGTCGACAACGCTGAGCGTTGGGGGCAGATCGAGTTTAATGAAACCAAAATCGGTCGCCTTGCGCACAAACCTGCTAAGCTTCAAGGCGTTAAGAATGTGCTTGGCCCAGAATACCTGACGCCGCAAGGCATGAGTGGTGATTTCGGTATCACGATGGATGAAGCTGCTCCTTGGGGCGTGATTGTTGCGATCACGCCGCTGACGCACTCCGTGCCAACCATTGCTGGTAACATCGTTAACATGGTGGCTGCGGGCAATTCGATTGTATTCAATCCACACCCTGGTGGTGCTGGAGTGGCGGCACTCGCAATTGATGAGTTTAATGAAGCGATCAAAGCCGAAACAGGTATCTCGAACCTGCTCTGTACCATCGAAAAACCTTCACTCGATTCTTTCAACGCACTCTGCGCTGCGGATGATGTAAATCTGCTTTGCATCACTGGTGGTCCTGCTGTGGTCGACGCTGCCATGAAAACTGGTAAGCGTGCAATTTGCGCGGGTCCTGGTAATCCTCCAGTACTGGTCGACGATTGCAACCAGCTCGATTTCGACCGTGTTGCTCGCGATATTATCGCGGGTGGTGGGTTTGATAACAACTTGCTCTGCATCGGTGAGAAGCAAATTATCGCAGTCGGTGATTCGTATCAAAAGACGCTTGCAGCCATGCAGCGCCAAGGTGCTGTTCTCTTGAATGCGCAGCAACTCGCTTCGATCAAAAGCGAAGTTTTTGACTTTAAAGACGGCGTTGGCTGTGGCTCTGCAGTGCTAAACCGTAAGTGGGTTGGGGCAAACCCCGATGCACTCGCACGTATCGCTGGGCTCAATATTGATCCCAGTGTTGAGATGCTCATTGCGGAAACCGATGCCAATGATCCATTCGTTCAAGAAGAACAAATGATGCCGTTGTTGCCAATCGTGCGCGCCAATGACTTTAGCCAAGGCCTCAGCATTGCGAAGCAATCCGAGCATGGTGACAAACACTCCGC
>JAQXBA010000017.1 GCA_029252625.1 Opitutia bacterium
ATTTTCGAATTATATACCCCCGAATAAACGATTATTCATCTAACACCTAAATAAAATAAAATGATAAAATTCCCCAAAAAATTTATTGCGCTGCTCTCTGGGGCCGCGCTTCTCGGGTCCACCGGATTTGCGCAGACTGCGACTGATCCGGTCGGATATGTGACGCTTACTGTTAATGGTTCGCCTGATGGAGTTCAAACTGCTTATACTCCACTGTCATTGTCACTCGAGAAAGTCGTTTTGGCTAGTGGCGCGCTATCGGAAATACCTTCGTCTGCGGTTGCAACTGATTCCTCAGCATCTTACACTCCAGGTCAATTCGCGGGAACAGATGCATCGGGAAATGCGACGCACTATCTGCAGTTTTCTTCAGATGGTTTGATCGTGGACATCATCGCCAATGATGCAACGACTATCACTGCTGGTACAGATCTCACAGGGCTTGCTACCTCGGGTGACGCATATGTAGTTAAAGAGCATTCCACGATAGCTGATGTTTTTGGTGCAGCTAATGAAGCTGGTCTGGCGGAGGGCGCTAATAGTGGGTCCTCTGATCTTGTCTACATTATGTCCTCTGATGGGGCTGGGGCCTTTGCAACCTACTATCCTCAGGACGATCCCTTTGACGGTTTCTTTGGAGGCGATGGTTGGAGGGTCGTTGGTGACAATGCGACCGATCAGTCTAATGTAGTGATTGGTCCTGACGATGGGATTATCGTTGCTAGAGGTGTTGTTGGGGATCTAGACATCGTTGTTTCGGGCAGCGTTAATGTTATCGATCACCAACGTGGTCTTCCCGGTGGTTTTTCTATGGTCGCTTACCCTTATCCTGTAGACGTGACTTTAGACGATTCTAATATTTATACTGGAACGAATGGTTATGTTTCTGGGGCTAATAGTGGCTCATCTGACTTGGTGTTTGTGCTAAATAGTAATGGAGTATACACTACCTATTATCGCCAGGACGACCCCTTTGACGGTTTCTTTGGAGGTGATGGCTGGAGAGTTGTTGGTGATAATGCCACTGATCAAGGCGCAGTTTCAATTCCTGCAGGTAGCTCGATAATTATTCAGCACACTGGTGCTGGATTATTTTGGGCTGGTGCTAAACCTTTTGCTAACTAACCTCTATCTATCTATCTACCTAAATAAACTATAATGAAAAAAACAAACATACTCATTCTCGGCGCTTTATTGAGTGCCACAGCTCCCTCGCTTATCGCTGGAGTTGCAAATATTAATTACGGTTCGGTAATTGCGCCAGGTGGTAGTCAATTTTTTGGTGCTGATGGTGGTTCGGCAGACAGTATCTCAATTGGTTTCTTCTCTGGAGATGTAGTCAATACTGACCTCACGGGGTGGACCTCGTTTGGCACTAGCACTACCTTCCCTTTAGGCTCCTTGAATAGTGGAAGCGTTAGTAGCGCAGACACAACTGCTGCGAGTGGTCTGTCTGCATATCTCTTGATTGTAGATGGAGGCCTGTCTGGGCTTGTCAGTTTAAATAGCTGGGGATCCTACTCTGGCACTGACGCTCCAGCTCCTCCGGCGACTTTGAACTTTTTGATTGGAGGTTCAGATACAGCAGCTGATGTGTCAACTTTTGCAGCTACAGGAACTCAAATCATTGTTGCAGATGGTGGTGGTTTCGGTGGTAACGGTGTGTCCTTTACACTCTCTGCAGTCCCAGAGCCATCCACATTCGCAGCACTCGCTGGTTTATGTGCTCTAGGTGCAGTGATGGTTCGCCGTCGCCGCGCTTAGTTCGGATCAAATTGAAATTTCAAAAGCCCCGACTTTGGTCGGGGCTTTTTTGTGCCTGGATCTCTCTCATCTAAAACAGAAAATTAGAGGAAAAAATTAGGGACAGGCTCATCATTTTAGACATAAGGCAGATTGTGTGTATACTGTATGTTGATGAAGGAAAAAATTAGGGACAGGCTCATCATTTTAGACATAAGGCAGATTGTGTGTATACTGTATGTTGATGAGAACGCGACGGATGAAAGTCGAAGGGAGTGATGCGGTTTATCACTGCATGACGCGGACGGTGAATGGTGAATTTTTGTTTAAGAGCCGGGAAAAGGAGATGTTACGTAAAATGATCCGTCAGGTCGCTGATTTCTCCGGAGTGGAAGTGCTGACCTATTGTATCATGTCCAATCACTTCCATGTGTTAGTCCAGATTCCTAGAGGGCAGATAGTTTCTGATTCTGAATTAATGAGGCGCTACAAGGTGCTGTACCCAAAGCCTACCAAGTATCAACAGGCTTCGATCGGAATTATACTGGCCCAACTGAAGGCGGGTGATGAGGAGGCCGAGGTCATTCGTCGCAAGCTGTTGGCCCGAATGTCGGATGTGTCCGAATTCATGAAGGCGCTGAAGCAGCGTTTTTCTGTTTGGTATAACCGCTCACATCGCCGCTATGGCACACTGTGGGCTGAGCGGTTTAAATCGGTTTTGGTCGAGGGGCAGGGCAATCCGTTGCAAACTATGGCCGCTTATATTGACCTCAACCCTGTGCGAGCGGGCTTGGTCAAAGATCCGAAGGATTACCGCTTCTGTGGCTATGCCGAAGCGGTGGCTGGAGTTGCGACGGCCACTCGAGGGTTGGTTCATATTTGGAGTGATCACAGTGCGAAGCAGGTTGATTTAGCCCTGCAGGCGCATCGGATGTTGATCTTTGGTAGGTATGCTTCTGGGACTGGGATGTCTGCCCTGACGCGTGAGCGTGCGTTGCAGGTTCTGGATGAGGAGAATGGTGAATTGCCGAAGGCGGCGATCCTTCGTTGCCGAGTGCGCTATTTTACTAATGGTGTGATTCTCGGCTCTGCTGAATTTGTGCGTGGATTTACGGAAGCTCGGCAAATTGAGGTCGGGCGTAAGTATCCGCCCAAGGTACATGCGCTGCGAGGTTCGGATTGGGGGGACCTTGCCGTGATCCAGGGCCTGCGCAGACAGCTGTTTGGTTGATAATATTTGCAAGGCCCAATTATGGAACTCTTGACCTCCGCTGTTGACTGATTTTTTTGCGGCAACGCTTTGTTGCGCATGCTACGCGATGCGAGTTGACCTTTGGGGCATAGTCCCAACGGTGTACACTTCCTTTTTAATCTAAAATATAATACTAATTCATATGTTCAAGAAATCCGATTTACAGACTGGCTCATCCATATTTTTGGCTGCCGCTGCCTTATTTTTAGTCGCTTGTGGCGAGCAAAGTTCAGATCCCACTCCTGCGGCTGATGCTGCTGTGAGTGCGGATGCCGAAGTGGTGGCTGTCGAGAAACCTGTCGTGGTTGAAGCCGCCGCAGAGGTCGTTGAAGCTGTAGCAGAGGTCGCTGGAGCTACCGCAGAGGTCGTTGAAGCTGTAGAAGAGGTGGCGGCAGTCGTTGTTACTGAGCCTGCTGCACTTCCAGCACCCGCAGCGCCTGCTCTTCCGGCTGCGTCCGTCGCACTGCTCGAAGTTCCGGAATCGGAGCTGATTGAAATGCTCGGTTATCTGACTGCGCAAAGTGGCGGCGTGGCTTCGCTGAAGTTGGATGCAGCGGGTATTGCCGCGCTGGCGGGCGGTCTGCAAAAAGGCCTCTCGAGCGAAGTGAATCCGCAGGACTTCCCACAGGAAGCGATGCAAGCCGCTTTTGGGCAGGCGCAAGCGCGCGCCGAAGCGGTGCAAACTGAAGCAGCAGAGTTGCCGGCTATTACGCCGGATGCTTTAGATAAAATCGGTATGGTGATGGTATTACAATCTGGGCTGGCGCAGCTCGGATTTGGTGCAGCCGATGCCGAATTAATCGCCAAGGGTTTTACCGCGGGTGCGCTTGTAAGCGAAATGGATCCTGCCATGGAGGCTAAGATGCCTGCGTTCCAAGCATTTATCCAGCCGCGTGCCGAAGCGGCCCAAGCGCAAGCCCAACTCGCCCAAGCAGAGGCTCAAGCTGCCGCGGAAAAAGCAGGTGCGGATATGGCTGTTGATAATATTGCCGCAGGTCAGGCTTTCATTGAAGGCTTGAGTGCGGATGCCGCGGTGCAGTCGAGCGAGTCGGGCCTACACTACAAAGTACTAGAGCCTGGCTCGGATGTGAAGCCGACCATGAGTGATAAGGTGCTGGTGCACTACAAGGGCACATTGATCGACGGTACTCAGTTTGATAGTTCTTATGATCGCGGTGAGCCAGCCGAATTTCCACTCAATGCTGTGGTCAAAGGCTTTGGCGAAGGCCTGACTAAGGTGGGTGCGGGCGGCAAGATCGTCCTGTATATTCCGAGTGAGCTTGGCTACGGCAACTCGCCTCGTCCCGGTGGTGCAATCAAGCCAGGCGACACGCTGATCTTCGAGTGTGAGTTGGTTGAAATCCGATAGCGCATAAGGGCCTTGATCGCAGAGTGAAGCATGCTGGCACTGCGCAGGCAAAGATTTTCAAAAGCCCTCGAGTGATCGAGGGCTTTTTTGTGCATGGGGGAGGAGCCACCTCCGCGTGGTCGGCGCCGGACTAGTGCTTGGTGAGATCGGGGAGCACTGGATGGGCTGCGCAGAACCCCCGTCTGACGACGGAGGCCACGGGCGGAGTTAGGCTTTGGTGGCCTCGATCGTGAGATCGGGGAGCACTGAATGGGCTGCGCAGAACCCCCCGTCTGACGACGGAGGCCACTGGGCCTGCTAAAACCCTTGCTCGGGATTGCCACCCAGCGGGGAGGGGGGGGCACTGCGTTGATCCATTAAATCGGCGGCGTAGTTTTTGTGCAACTGCCAGCCGGCACGATAGGGGGCGCCGTGTGCTTTGATCCATTCGGTGATGGCGTTGAGCACTTTAGGGTTATTGTGCTGCGACCATTCGGGGTGCAGCCAGACGATGCTATCGGCGCTAAGATCTGCGCCGAGTTCGGTGAGAGCGGCGACGTATTCGTCGATCGCTTCGAGGCGGTCGACGATGAGCTTAAACTCATTGGCGCGAGTGACGTTTTCGGTGAGCGGCAGTTTCCAGCGTTTGGGGCTGAGTGTAATCCAGTCAAATGCGCCGCGGATCGGGAAAGCGCCGCTGGTTTCGAGGTGGGTCTTCTGGCCGATGGCGTGGAGTGCGTCGGTGAGCGCACTCAAGTCGTGAATGGCGGGCTCGCCGCCAGTGATCACGGTGAATTCGGCGCGGGTTTGAGCAGCCTCGGCGGCGAGGGCCGCAGGCTCGATGCGATGGATGTGCTTCGGAATGTAGTCAGGGTGCCAAGTGCCAGCGGAGTCGCACCAAGGGCAATGCACAGGGCAGCCGAAGGTGCGGATGAAGTAAGCAGCCCGACCGGCGTGCGCACCTTCGCCTTGGAAGGTGTAAAACTGTTCATGGATCGGAAGTGTCATTGCTTGGATTACTCGGGACGGTAGGCGGCGCTGTTTTTCGAGTCTTCGGCGATTTCAATTTGGGTGATCCAGGCGCGATTATTGGTTTCGACGCGGACCATCTGATCAAAGATGACGTGCAGGTGCTGAGCGATGCCTTCGCAGGAGCAGTTTGGAAGAATATAGGCTTTGAAGAGGTGGCGGGTGTTGGTTAGGAGTTGCTCGATTTCCGGGTCCTCCGCGTTAAACAGGCAGGCGTGGTCTAGGTGTTCGTCGATCCAGGCCTTCAGATATTTGAGTTTGCCGAAGTCGACGACGAAGCCATTCGCATCGGTCTCGCGGCAGGCAAAGGTCAGCGTGATCCCCCAGTTGTGCCCATGAATAAGTGAGCAGTGGCCTTCGTGGAGGTGTTGGCGGTGCGCGAACGGAATGTCGCGGTAGGATTTTATACAAGTGAGCATTTTCTGAAAAGCTGAAATTTTGAAACGTGGAAAGTTGGAAGGCGTTAACTATAGTCGCCAGTCGTTGGCGCGTAGAGAGGCGAGGCTTGGCGCGTCGTCGGCGTAGGGTGTTGGGTCGATTACGTCGGCGAGGTCGAAGGCTTCGCGGCGTTCGATGCAGGTTCCGCAGCGGCCGCAGTGGATCGCGCCGCCCTTGTAGCAGGACCACGTTTTTTCGAATGGGAGGTCGAGTTCTGCGCCGCGGCGAACGATGTCGGCCTTTGTCCAGTCAACGAAGGGTCGACTGAGCTCCACCGTGCTCCAGTCGCAGAGTCGAATGGCTTCTGCCATGGCATCGGCAAATTCATTGCGGCAATCGGGGTAGATTGCGTGGTCGCCACTGTGAGCAGCGTAGGCGATTTGTTCAGCCCCGATGGAGAGGGCATGTCCAGCGGCGATGGCGAGCAGGATCATATTTCGATTGGGCACTACGGTGGATTTCATCGATTCTTCGGTGTAGTGGCCTTCGGCGACGTCGATTTCGGGGGAGGTCAGGCTGCTGCCAGCGAGCAGAGGCTGAATTGCGCTGAGCTCGGCGGTTTGATGCGGCACATTGATGGCTTTGCAGATCTCGGCAGCATTCGTCAGCTCGCAGCTGTGGCGCTGCCCATAGTTGATGGAGAGCGCGTGAACGGTGTGGCCTGCTGCACGCAAGTGGTAGAGGAGGACGGTGGAGTCGAGTCCGCCAGAATAAATCAGGACGCTTTTCATGAATTCAGTGGTTGCCGAATGGCTGCGGCCCTGGGAATTCGCTAGCAGGGGCCTAAGATTGGAGTGAGCAAATTGATGTTTTTGGCGCAGACGGCAAGGCAAAACCGGCAGCACCAAGTCTGGCGGCGGTGCACACATTGAGCCAGTGGCAAGGTCATTCCTTTTGGTGGTGAGGTAATCGCGCTGACAAACGGGTAGCAGTGCTTGTTCTAATTGGAATTTGTCCGCTTAAACTATACTCAATTGGACCGATACAGATACTTGACAAGCGACGGAGGCCGTTTAGATTTTAAGATTCTTAAATTAACTTAGTAACAACTTTTTTAAGCGGGCATACGTCCGCTTTTTCATTTTCTGCCGCAATGAGTCACGAAATTTTATCAGTCTTAGAATACATGGAGAAGGAGAAGGGCATCGATCGCGCCGATATGATCGAAGCCATCTCTGCTGCGATTGCAGGCGCTGCTCAGAAAGGCGTCGCTGCGGGACAAGATATCCGTGTTGAAATTAACCCAAAAACGGGTGCTCTAAAGGCGTGGTCCAGTCTCAACGTAGTCGATTCAGTTGGTGATGCAGAGCTCGAGCTTCACATCGAAAAGGCGCGTGCCATTCAAGCAGATGTGGAGATCGGTGACGTCATCGAAAAGGAGATCGATCCGGCATATCTCGGCCGGATCGCTGCTCAGACTGCGCGTCAGGCGATCATGCAACGTATTCGCCAGTTTGAGAAAGACCGCATTTACGACGATTACAAAGACACTGTCGGTGACATCGTCACGGGGACCGTGCGTCGCCGTGAGCGCGGAGATTTGATCATCGATTTGGGCAAGGCTGAGGCAATTCTCCCACCACGTGAGCGCGTGCAGGGTGAGGATTATGCGCCGGGCGAAAGCATTCGCTGCCTGCTTTTGAAGATCGAGCAAACTAATCGCGGTCCAGACATCATTCTTTCTCGCTCGAATATCAATTTCGTGCGCCGTCTCTTCGAACTCGAAGTGACGGAAATCGCCGATGGCACTGTGACACTCGAAGCGATGGCCCGCGAAGCTGGTTACCGCACGAAGATCGCTGTGAATAGCTCAGATCCGAAGGTGGATCCTGTCGGGGCATGTGTCGGTGCACGAGGTGCGCGCGTCAAAACCATCGTGCGTGAGCTTGGTGGTGAGAAAATTGATATTATCCGCTATCACAGCGATCCGATACAGCTGCTCGAAGAAGCGCTATCGCCAGCAGTGCCCAAAAACATCAAGGTGATCGAAGCCGATCGTCGCATCCATTTCGAAGTGGCTGAAGATGATCTGTCGATTGCAATTGGTCGCCGAGGCTTCAATGCTAAGCTCACTTCCCGTCTCATCGGTTGGAAGCTTGACATCGGCAAGGAAGAGAAGGAAGCAGTCGGCTTCGATGAGAAGGTCGCGAAGGCGCTCAAGGGCATCAACATGATTCCTGGAATTGAGCCAGCGATTGGCGAACGCCTTGTTTCCATTGGCTTGATCAGCCCCGAAGCCTTCGAAGGAGTATCCATTGGGGATCTTATCGACGCAGAATTTAGTGAAGAAGAAGCCAGTGACGTGCTGGCTAAAGTTGCCGCATATCTGGAGCAAAACGCATAATCCAAGTAGTCGCCAAGCCTTCCTCCAACTATCAGATATCAAGTCATAACTCTTCCATGAGTGTTCGTATACATCAGCTTTCCAAACAAGTCGGAATGGAGAATAAAGAGCTCATTGAGCTCCTCCGTAGTCGCGGGTTCGAAGTCAAAAGCGCTTCCAGTACCGTCGATAATATATCCGCCGAATCCCTCGTAGAAGAGTTCGCAGCAACGCATGAAGCTGAGGACATACCTGCCGATGAAGCAGCTGTAGCAGCGGAATCGCCGAAGAGGCCAATCTTGCCAGACGGGGTCGTCGTCAAGAGCGCTGCCGAAATCAAGCTTGAGCGTGAAGCTGCTGCTGAAGCAGCCAAGCCAAAGTCCAAAGAAGCACCCGCTCCAAAGCCGCTTCCAGCCGCGCCGAAGCCTGCTCCTGTGAGTAAAGCACCGCCGAGTGCACCTCGTGCAAAAGGGCCGCCGACGGCACCGCGCCTGAAATCACCTCCACCAGGAGTGGCTCCAGCGGGTCTCAAATCTGCTGCGTCAGCGGCACCGAAGGGAGCTAAAGCACCGATCGTGGCGAGTCCTTCGACACCAGAGCCTAAGGCTCCGGCAGCAGCTAAGCCAGCAATACCCAAAGCACCTGCGGCCAAGCTTCCAATTGCCGCAGCGCCGACACCTCCTGGCCCACCGAAGCCTCCTGGCCCACCGAAGCCTCCGAGCGTGGTGAAAGCTGAAGCTGCTCTAGCACCGGCTGAAGCGGACGCGTCGATTGATGGCGATGCAGGCGATGCAGGCGCTGAAGTGGATGAAGTCGCAGAGCGCATCATCCACGCCAAGCCTCCGATTGTAGTGCGCGATTTCGCGACTGAGATCGAAATTAAGCCGTTCAAGTTGATTTCTGAGCTCATGGAAATGGGCATTTTCGCTTCGATGAATCAAACCATCGAAGAGCCGATCGCGATCCAGATTGCGAAGCGCCATGGTTTTAAGCTTGAGATCCACCACCGTGGTGAGACTCAAGCCGAGGTCGCTGAAAAGAAAAAGGTCGCTAAGATCGCCGACGATGATCCTCGTTTCCTCAAGCCGCGTCCGCCGGTTGTGTGTATTCTCGGTCACGTTGATCACGGCAAGACCACACTGCTCGACACGATTCGTAAAGCCAATGTCACTGCGGATGAAGCAGGTGGTATTACTCAGCACATCGGTGCTTACCAGATCGAACACAACGACCAGAAGATTACTTTCCTTGATACTCCCGGCCACGCCGCTTTCTCACTCATGCGTGAACGTGGTGCAAACGTCACCGACCTAGCGATTCTTGTGATCGCTGCGGATGATGGGTTTAAGCCACAGACGGAAGAGGCGCTACGCTTTGCTAAGGAAGCCAACAATTCCATCATTGTTGCAATCAACAAGGTCGATGCGAAGGGGGCGAATGTCGACCGCGTGAAGCAACAGATGCAAGAAAAAGGCATCGCGCCAGAGGACTGGGGTGGTGAAACCATTGCAGTGGAAGTTTCTGCATTGAAGGGCACTAATATTGACGATTTGCTCGACATGATCCTTTTGCAAACAGAAGTTTTGGAGCTTCAGGCAAATCCAGATTGCGCGGCATCCGGTACAATCATCGAAGCCCAACTGGAAGAAGGCCGTGGCGCAACTGCGTCTGTCATCGTCGAACGCGGCACTCTGAAGAGGGGTGATGCACTCATCTGTGGTGAAGCTTATTGTAAAGTTAAGTCCATGGAAGATGAGAATGGCAAGCTGCTCAAAGAGGCGCCCCCATCGACTCCAGTGAAGGTCATCGGTTGGTCGCAAGTGCCTAGTGGTGGCAACACATTTACTTCCGTGAAAAACGAGAAGACCGCCAAGAAAGCCGCTGCAGAGGCGACGACTGAACGTAAGCGTGAAGAAAACGTCGCCCCAGAGCAATCGGCTAAGAAGGAGGGCGCTGTCAGCGTTGAAGATCTATTCGCCGCGATCGCGCAGCAAAAGAAGGCCTGCCTTAGCGTGATTGTTAAGTCTGATGTGCACGGTTCGACCGAAGCATTGGTCAGCAGTATTAAGCAGATCGAGAGTGATAAAGTCGACATCCGCGTTATCAATCATGGTGTTGGGCACATTAGTAAGAATGATATCGCACTGGCTAGCGCAGGTGAAACAGATGTTACGATCGTTGGTTTCAATGTGCGCCTTGATAATGGCGTACAAAGCCAAGCGAAACATCACGATGTGCGGATTATTCAGCACGATATCATTTACGAACTTCTCGATCAGGTTGAAGAATGCATGGCCGAATTACTCGAGCCGGAATTGAGCGAGAAGAAGCTCGGTGCTGCCGAGATCCGCCAAGTCTTCAGTATGGGAAAGAACCGCGCTGTTGCCGGTTGTATGGTCACCGAAGGCACGATCAATCGCAACCGCAAGGCACGCTTGCTGCGTAACGGCGAAGTCATTCACGAAAGCAAGATTGATACACTCAAGCGCTTCAAGGACGACGTCAAAGAAGTCCGCGCTGGCTTCGAATGTGGTATTAATGTGGATGGTTACGACGATTACGAGGAGGGCGATGTAATCGAATGCTTCGAGGTCGTGGAGATCCGTCCGACTCTGCGATAATTAGTTTCATTCGGCGACGTGCGAGTTCGCGCGTCGCCGATTTTTTTTGAATAGGTCCAATCCCTTTAAATTATGTCCAAACGCATTTCTCGTGTTAACGAGCTCCTCCAGCGTGAGATTGGCGAGCAATTACGCCGCTACTATGGTGGTGCAGAATCTGTCAAAATTACGATCAGCGATGTCGATACATCGCCTGATCTGCGCCAGTGTAAAATCTTCTATGCCGTGATGGGCCAAGAGCAGGAAATTAAGCAGGCTCAAGCATTCTTTAAGCGTATTGGCAAAGAGCTACGCCAACGCGTAATGTCACGCGTGACGCTCAAATATTTCCCTCGTTTCGATTACATGTATGACCCATCGATGGAGCGGGGTGCAGGCATCTTAGACCTCTTAGATCAACTAGATGACGAAAATGAAAAAAGCTGAATTTTATCCGAACGAGAGTCCGTTGTTCGCAGCGAGCGTTGAACAGCTGAAAGGCAAGAAGGTTGCCGTGTGTGGCCATTTGCGTCCCGATGGTGATTGCATCGGCTCGATCGTTGCCGTGGTTCGTGTCTTAAAAAACTTAGGCATCGAGGCAGTCGGCCTCAATCGCGATGAAGTGCCTGCGACACTGAAGGCATTTGTCGGTGATACGCCCTTAATGCTCGCAGCAGATTTTCAGCCCGACGGCCATGTCGCAGTGACGGTAGATTGCGCCGACAAAAAACGCATCGGTGAGCGCTTGATCAAGCTGTTCCCTGACGTTGCTTTGAATGTGGATCACCACATTTCGAATAAGGCGTATGCGCAGGAAAATCTAATCATCGCCACAGCATGCGCCACTGCCGAGATCCTAGCTGGTTTTTACATGGACCTCGGATACGAGATCGATGCGGTGACCGCACAGGCCTTGTATGTAGGGATTGCGACTGATACAGGACAATTTCGTTTTCCTTCGACTACGCCCGAAACATTCGAGATCGCACGTCGACTCTGTGAATATGGTGCGCAGCCATCGGTCGCAGCGCACGAACTCTACGAGTGCGAGACTTTCGAGAAGATCAAACTGCTACAGAGCTTCTTGAACTCGCTCAGTATGGAATTTGATGGCCGTGTCTGCGTGGGCTTGATTGAGAATGGCGTCTACGCAGAAACTGGCGCGACCATCGACGATTCCGAAGGCTTGGTCGATTATGCGCGGTCAATCGTCGGCGTCGATATCGGTGTCTTAATTGAGGATCGCGATGGTGCACTGAAAGGCAGCCTGCGTGCGAAGAACCCATTCTATCGAGTCGATCAAGTCGCAAAACTTTTCAATGGCGGCGGTCACGCCTGTGCCGCGGGGCTGAATGTCGAGAATAGTTCGATCAAAGAATTCTATCCACAATTGATGCAAGCATTAGGCAAGCATCTCGAAGCTCTCGGACAGCCGGAGTAATTCCCCGTGTTCAATCATCCCCGTCTTAATCATATGCTTACTCCATATTTCCAGTTCAGGACGGTGAGTCAGATTCGGATTAATAGTATGGCCGTGGATAAGATTGAGAGTACCATTAAAATTTAGAATATTTTTTATTATGTCTCAGCAAACGAACAATGATCCAATCGGCGTATTGCTTGTCGATAAGCCGCAGGGGATGACTTCCCACGATATCGTTGCGCGCATGCGCCGCGTGTTTCGTATCAAAAAGATTGGTCATGCTGGCACACTCGATCCAATGGCGACTGGTCTGTTGCTGATTCTCGTTGGAAAGGCGACTAAGGTCTCTCAGTTTTTAATGAGTATGGATAAGGAATACACTGGTACCGTTAAGCTCGGCGAAGCAACAGATTCGCAAGATGCCGATGGCGAGATCGTTGAGACGAAGCCTGTGCCTGAGTTGACACAAGCGGATGTCGAAAAAGTAATGGCGACTTTTATGGGGGATCAATATCAGACGCCGCCAATGTTTTCGGCGAAGAAAGTCAATGGGCAGAAGCTCTACAAGTTAGCCCGCCAAGGTCAGACAATCGAGCGCGAGGCGCGCGTAATTAATGTCAATCGCTACGATATTCTGGATTTTAATCTACCTGAGGTATCTGTGATCGTCGGTAGTAGTAAGGGTACCTATATCCGCACGCTCGCGCATGATCTGGGTGAGCGCCTCGGTTGTGGCGGTCACTTATGTGCCTTACGTCGGACGCAAGTCGGTAAGTTTCGTATCGAAGATGCGAATACATTAGAAGAAATCGAAAGTATGGCTCCTTCGGAGTTGCACACTAAATTAATTCCCGTGAATCAAGCAGTGCCAAGTGTTGCGCTGTGAATCTATTCTCTTAATTTTCCAATGATGCAACTTCCAGCTCAGGTCAGACGCTTTGAGGAACTAGCTGGCTTGGTCGGTGAGTTACACTTAGCTATTGGTGTATTTGATGGGGTGCATCTCGGTCATAAGGCTGTGATCGAATCGGCGGTTTTTTCGGCGCAACGATCGGGAGGAGTGAGTGGGGTGCTAACATTTGACCCACATCCGAGTCGATTATTTCGTCCAGATGCGCCCACGCTGTTGATGATGCCAATCGAGTTGAAGACTTCAATGCTACACACTGTCGGCGTGGATGTTGTGATCCAGAAGCACTTTGATCGTGCGTTCGCGTCCATTCCAGCGGAGGACTTTTTAAGAGATCTTAAGGCGGCCTTGCCCGCTTTAAAATCAATCTACGTCGGTGAGAATTTCCGATTCGGCAAGATGCGTGCTGGTAGCATCGCGACTTTGATCGATTCGGGCAATGAGCTTGGGCTTGGGGTATTTAGTGTGGAACGTATTAAGCACAATGGAGAACCAATTAGTAGCACGCGTATTCGGCAGGATCTCACATCAGGGCAGATCGAATCTGTGAATGATCTGTTTGGCTATAATTATTGTTCGAATGGTCAAGTCGTCGGTGGAGTAAAATTAGGGCGTCAGATTGGTTTTCCGACCTTGAACCTGCCATGGAATCCAGAGTGTCTGCCGTGCTTTGGTGTTTACCATGTGCGCTTTCGCGGAACAGCAGATCAGCCATGGGCATTTGCGGTGGCGAATTATGGCGTTAAACCGACGGTGGCTGAGGCAGATCAATTGCCCGCGCTTGAGGTGCATGCGCTAGACGATACCAAGTTGGATTGCGGCGACTCGATCGAGGTCGAGTGGTTGCGCTTTATTCGCCCTGAACAAAAATTTGCATCCGTGGATGCGTTAAAGCTGCAGATTGCTAGAGATTGTGAGACAGCACGTGTGTTGTCGGTTGCCACGGCTTGATTCCCTATGGCAGAGCTGAGAATGAGTGAAAGTGTTTCAAGCGTGATTCCTTTTGAAGAACCGAATGTAGGCTCGCTAACTGAGTAGCAGTCGCATCATTGTCCGGAATGCCTGATCGTATTATTGAATTTACTGTGCCTAAGGGTGTGAAGTCCGGACGTGCGGATAAGATTTTTTCCGCAGAGTTTGATGACATCAGTCGGGTCAGATTGCAGAAGGCATTTGACGCGGAGCTAGTGACCTTTGATGGCGCGGTCATTGATAAGCGCTTCAAGGTGAATCGTCCAGGCGTATTACGCGCAGTACTTGAAGAAGTTGTCTTGGGCGAAGGGCCGAAGCCGATTAATATCCCGCTCAATATTATTTACGAAGATGAATCGATTGTGGTGGTCAATAAGCCTTCGGGTATGGTCACACATCCTGGTACTGGTACGGGAGAGGATACTTTGGTGCATGCGTTATTACATCATACCAATGGGAACTTAAGTGGTATCGGCGCGCCAGATCGGCCTGGGATTGTGCATCGATTAGACAAAGAGACGACTGGCTTGATCGTGGCAGCCAAGACTGATCGAGCGCATCATAGGTTAGTCGCATCTTTTAGCGCGCGTGAAACGTATAAACGCTACACGGCCTTGGTACTAGGCACGCCGCGTAAAACGGCTGGTACCTGCGATGGCCCGATTGGGCGACACAGCGTGGTGCGTACGCGTATGGCGATTATGGCAATGGGTAAAGAGGCCAAGACTGATTGGTCAGTAGAGCATAGTTTTGGCGGACAAGTTGCGCTGGTGAGTTGCGTGATTCACACTGGACGTACGCACCAAATCCGCGTGCATATGAGTGGTATGAATCATCCACTGTTGGGCGATACGACTTATGGCTATAAGCCAAGTCGTTTAAGGGGGATCGATGTGCCACGTATCATGCTCCATTCGACTGAGCTGCATGTGCAACATCCCGAGCGTGACGAGGAAATGGAATTTGTTGCTCCGCTGCCGGCAGATTTTAAGGCCATGATGGATCGACTGACTGTATAGCGGTGTGTGTGCTGTCGTTGCCTGCAGCTACCAAAGGAGTGTGGGCGGATCGCCCACGTTGAGACCGCTGCAAGCAACGACGCCACAAATCAGATTTTGTGAATGCTGGGTTGTCTGTCGGGGAAGATTGGTTCTGTCTAACAGCATGTTATTGCGGGTTTTCGTGGGTTATTTTTTTTGTGTCGAATTGGTAGCGTCGCTGTCGGCTACGCAAGCGCCGATGCTGGCATCTGAGCTGACCACGCGTTATGCGCCGTACGCGAACTGGCAGTCGGTAGTGGATGTGGATGCGCTGGCACAACGGTCGGAGTCGCGCTATTGGCGTACGGCAGAAGAGATTGCGTTGCAGCGTAGTGGCAGTGACTTGCCTTTAGCTGGATTGCATATCGCGTTGGATCCTGGACACATCGGCGGGCAATGGGCCGCCGCCGAAGGTCGACAGTTCCGAATCGCAGAAGATGATTTCTATGTGCGCGAGGGCGAGCTGGTTCTCGCAGTGGCGGAGCTGGCTCGGGCGAAATTGATGGCGCTTGGCGCCAAGGTCTCACTGCTGCGGGAAGTAGCGGTGCGGGTTAATCCAAACAACCCATTGGATTATTTGGAATTGGCTGCAGAGCAGGTCTCGCCGCCGAAGGAGTCCTCGCTATCTGCGCTCTGGGTGTACGGTCGTGCGATTCGAGCGCGGGCGATTCATTTATCAATTGTGAAGGGAGACTTGATGGAACGAGCACGATTGGTGAATCAAGAGGTTCAGCCTGATGCGCTGATTTCTTTGCATATAAATGCGGCGGCGTGGCCCACTGAGAATCAAAGTGAGGCAAGCGAGAGCGGCAGCGCGAAGTTTCGACTGGTGGATGCAAATAATCTACACGTGCTAATCTTTGGCTGTTTGAGCGATGAAGAACTGCAGGCTGAGAACCAGCTTGAGCAGTTGGTGGTGAAGCTGACGAATGGCAGCGGTCCTGCAGAGCGCTTGCTAGGCGACGCGTTGGCGAGCGCATTGGCCGAGGCGACCGAGCTACCAGCAGCAAGGTATCGGAGGAATAACGCGATTCTATTGAGTTCGCAGCAGCCCTATTTATTTGCACGTAATCTATTATTGCTACGCATGACGGAGTGCCCAACGGTGCTGTTGGAGCCTTATGTCGCGAATAGTGTCGGCGCGTATGTTCAGCTACAGTCGGCGTTGGCGAATCGAGCTGCGGGGCGAGTGCTCGCCGAAGATGATATTCTACTGCAGTATGCGGAGGCAGTAGTTGCCGGCGTGCGGACGCACTATGGTCCAAAATAGTGCTATACACAAAGCCTTCACGTTGGTTGCTTTGAACTCGACTGCGTTGGATGCGATTCAGTTTATTTAATGAAACGGATAGACAATGGGTAAGTATAGCTGGTGCCTTTGCTCGCTTCAACCGCGGCTATGATGGTGCAGACGATATTTAGAATCATCAAGGCGGGGATCATAAATAGGCCGACGATGAAAATGATTAAGATACCGGCTATCATCAAGTAGATCGTCATTGAGATCTGGAAGTTGAGTGACTCTTTTCCGCAGAGATCGACGAATGAGTCCTCGTCGCGCTTGATGAGCCAGACGATGAGGGGGCCGAGAATATTGCCTAGCGGCACGCCGATGAGTAGGGTCAAGCTTAGTAAGTGACACAGCATGCCGATGGTATGGTCGACTTTGGCCTCAGTCGCTGGCAGGACTGGTGGTTGCTGAGTTTCGGCTTCGATTGAAGGCTCTGTCGGTTCGGCTGCGTCGTTTTCCATTTGATCGCGAAGCCTAGTGACTCGAATAACTCGGGCAACTGCAAAGTCCGGATGGTCGGAGTGGGTGGCGGTTCGCTGGAAAGAGGTCGCTCGATTGGGAGGTGGACTCGCCCTGGTTGCGAGGTGCGCCATGGGCGGGTCACCCACGCTCTTTACTTTTGTTCCGCACGCAGGAACACGATCGTGTTGCCTTCCGAAGCCTCAGCATCGAATTGGTAACCGCTGGTGTTAAACGCCTTCAAGCCTGCGATGCTCTGCACTCGGTTGCGGATGATGTAGTCAGCCATCATGCCGCGGGCTTTTTTCGCGTAAAAAGAAATGATTTTGAAGGTGCCGTTCTTTGCATCCTTAAAGACGGGAGTGATAAGCTGTCCATTGAGCTCCTTGAGTTTAACGGACGAGAAGTATTCATTCGAGGCGAGGTTGACGACCAAGTCGGAAGCAGAGGCCTTAAGGTCTTTGTTCAGGAGTTCGGTGATGGTCGAACCCCAGAATTGGTAGAGATTGTCGCCACGGGTATTTTCAAACTTCGTACCCATCTCTAGGCGATAGGGCTGCATGCGGTCCAGCGGACGCAGCACGCCGTAGAGTCCAGATAGAATACGGATTTGTTGTTGCGCGGCAGCGAAATCGTCGGTCGACCACTGGGCAAGTGCCATGCCTTGATAGACGTCGCCGGTAAATGCCAGAATCGCTTGGCGGCTATTTGCTGAGGTGAAGCTCGGCTGGTAGTGCTGGAAGCGTGCATAGTTCAGCTCCGCGAGTTTGGGGCTAATGTGCATCAGCGTACCGACCGCTTCAGGGCTGAGGGTCTTCAGCTGGTTAATCAATTCAGCAGAATGCGCAGCCAGACGTGGTTGCGTCGCTTTGTTAGTGAGTAGCGGGGCTTGATAGTCGAGAGACTTTGCGGGGGATAGAAGAATCAACATGCTTTCAAACAACAATCTTGAACTGTTTCGAGTGCAAGAGGGAAGCGACGAAAATGGTCGGCAAATACAAAAGGAGGGGTGACGGATTTGAGACATCACGCTTGCCAGCGCTCGTGAACCGTCTTTGCTTCTTCTATATGGCCAATTTATCGCAGCCCAGATTCCTTGATTACACTCTTGCACGCACGATTGCGGACGACTTCGGCACGCCCGTGTATGTGTATGACATGGCAACTTTGAAAGCGAATGCCGCCGCGGTGCTGGCATTTCCAAATGCCTTTGGTTTGACCGCGCGCTATGCGATGAAGGCATCGCCGAATGCCGCGATACTTAAAATTTTCAATCAGGCGGGTCTACAGATTGACGCTAGCTCGGGGCATGAGGTGCGTCGTGCGATTGCCGCTGGCGTGCCGGCAGCGAATATCAGTCTGAGTACCCAGGAGTTGCCGACTGATTTTGCAGAACTTTACGAGCTGGGAATTGAGATCAATGCCTGCTCCTTGAATCAGTTGGAGCGTTTTGGCCAAGCCTGCCCTGGGAAGACGATCGGTCTGCGCTTTAATCCTGGTTCTGGCTCTGGTGGTAACAATCGCACCAATGTCGGTGGCCCTGCTTCGAGCTTCGGCATCTGGCATGAATGGATTGATCAAGTACAGGCGATTGTGCTTCAGTATGGATTGCAGGTGATTCGTATACATACGCACATCGGTTCGGGCAGTGATCCCGCGGTGTGGCAAAAGATTTCTGGCATGAGTCTGGATCTGGTGCGTCAGTTCCCTGACGTGGTGGCGCTCAATCTTGGTGGCGGCTACAAGGTGGCGCGCATGGAGAGTGAAGTCGGCACAGACCTACAGGAGTGCGGGGCGCCTGTGGCGGAAATGTTCCGCGAATTTGCCCAGGCCACGGGTCGGGAGATCCGTTTGGAAATTGAGCCAGGCACATATTTGTTGGCAAACACCTGTGCGGTGTTGTCTACCGTGCAGGACGTGGTCAGCACCGGTGCGGATGGCTATGATTTTTTAAAACTCGATACCGGGATGACAGAGATTCTACGTCCGTCGATTTATGGTGCGCAGCATCCGATCTACATCCTGCAGCCCGAGGTCACGGGCGAAACGCGCGCTTATGTGATCGCTGGGCATTGTTGCGAGTCGGGCGACATTCTGACGCCTGCACCTGGAGATCCTGAATTATTGGCGACACGTGCATTGCCGCTGTGCCAGATCGGCGATTTGTGTGTGATTGATGGCGCCGGTGCGTATTGTGCTGCGATGTCGACCAAGCACTATAACTCGTACCCCGAAGCAGCCGAAATCATGCTCGATGACGCTAAGGTGCCACATGTGATTCGCCGCCGTCAGAAGCTTGAAGACATTTGGGCTAACGAAGTGACGCTGGGCTAAGATTCGGTCAGAGCTCGTGCCGCTCGTTGGCAGTCAATGGCTACCTCATTCAGAGCCAAGCACCGCGCTCTGCCGCCGTTGTTCAGAATGTTAGTTTGTATATTTTCTGTATCCCTCCTTGCATTGCAGGGCATGGCTAGGTTATTGATTCGTGCAGTTTATTAATTACCTCTACCCTTTAAGTTATGAAAATCGATCACCCTCGAGTGCACCGTCAGGCGTGCCTCAAAATTGTCCTAGGACTGTTGTCCGTCTGGTTCACTGTTAGCTTCGGTTGCGGTATTATTTTTCGTGAATGGCTAGACGCCAATGCACCGCAGGTTGGCAACGCACCGTTCGGCTTCTGGATGGCACAACAAGGCGCGATCATCTGTTTCGTTATCTTGCTCGTCGTTTATATGGTTTTGATGAACCGTCTCGACGCCAAGCACGGCTATACTGAACGTAAGTAACTAGGATACATACAATGACGCAAGATCACCTAAATTTCATTTTTATCGGTATCTCTTTTGCCATTTACATTGGCATCGCCGTTAAATCGCGGGCGGGTTCGACCAAGGAATATTATACGGCCGGCGGAGGCGTGTCACCACTCGCCAATGGTATGGCCACTGCGGCGGACTGGATGTCGGCGGCGACATTTATTTCGATGGCGGGCACGGTCGCTCTGAGCGGCTATGATGCGTCGCGGTTTTTGATGGGATGGACCGGCGGCTTCGTCTTGTTGACGATTTTAATGGTTCCCTACCTGCGTAAATTTGGCAAGGCGACCGTGCCTGATTTTATTGGCGACCGCTATTATTCAAAGCTGGCGCGCGGCGTGGCGGTGATTTGCGCGATTTTTATTTGCATGACTTACATCATGGGGCAAATGCGTGGCGTGGGTGTGGTGTTTTCGCAGTTATTCGGGATTGGGATTCCAGCGGGTGTACTGACTGGTGCGTCGATCGTGTTTTTCTACGCAGGTCTAGGCGGTATGAAGGGCATTACCTATACGCAGGTCGCTCAATACTGTGTGATGGCTTTTGCCTATACGATTCCTGCGATCTTTATTGCGATGGCGTTGACGGGGAATGTAATTCCGCAGCTTGGATTGATCGGTAACTATACTGCCGATGCTGAGGTCATTCCGTTTTTTGAGAAGCTCAATAATATCAATCTCGAACTTGGCTTTCAGGAATTCACCGCCGGTAAGCTCTCGAAGATAAATATGTTTTGCATCACTGCGGCGCTGATGTGTGGCACGGCGGGTTTGCCGCACGTGATCGTACGCTTCTTTACGGTTAAGAATGTCGGCGCTGTGCGTAAGTCGGCTTGTTGGACGCTGCTGTTCATTGCAGTGATTTATCTCACGGCACCTGCAATTGGTGCGTTCTCGCGCGTGAACCTGATCAACAACCTGCACCAAACCAGCTACACGGAAGCGCCTGCATGGTTTAAAGATTTCGAGGCAACTGGTCAGATGGCATGGGTCGATAAAAACAACGACGGTGTGATCCAATATTTTGGGCCGGCAAAATCCGAGATCGGCACGAACAGTGTCTTTCAAGGTAAGGCGCCAACGTATCCGGTCTATGACGCGCCAGTGGAACAGCGTATCGGTTCGCTTGGTCAACGACTACTGGCTAATAAAGGGGATAGCTCCAACCCGAACGAGTTGTGGTTTGGTAATGATATTATGGTAATGGCGAATCCGCACATGGCCGGCTTGCCGATGTGGGTGATTTCGTTGCTGATGGCGGGCTGTATTGCGGCGGCGCTCTCGACTGCGGCAGGTTTGTTGCTAGTGCTTTCGACTTCGATCTCGCACGACTTGATGAAGAAGATTATCAAGCCAGATCTGAGTGATCGGGAAGAAGTGCGTTACGCGCGGTTCGCATCATTTATTGCCCTAGTGGTGGCGGCTTACTTTGGCATTAATCCGCCGTCAGCGTTTATCGCGAAGACAGTGGCATTCGCTTTCGGGCTGGCGGCTTCTTCTTTCTTTCCGACTTTGTTGATTGGGATCTTCTCAAAACGGATGAATCGTGAAGGCGCGATTGCTGGGATGCTCTGCGGTATTTCGTTTACGATCGGCTATATTATATACTTCCAGTTTCTCGACGGTCATGCGGATCAATATTTCCTCGGAATCTCTCCAGAAGGGATCGGCTTCGTCGGCATGTTGATCAACTTCGGTGTCGCATTCTTGGTCAGTGCTTTCACTCCTGCACCTCCACAAGCAGTGCAGGACATGGTCGAGAGTATCCATATCCCGTCAGGATCGAAGGATGCGTCACATCATTGAGAATTAGCAATTAGGAATTAGGAACTAGCGTGGTGTTTGCGCTTGCGCGAGCTCTTCGATACGGGTGCGCGCTGCCTCCGGCGTGCAGCTTTAGCAAACGTTCAGTGCTTCTTCTCGGCTGCTTACTTCGCTGTCCAGCGCGACCATGTGCCACTTGGGACAGGAAAGACATTACCTTCGCCGGCGAGTAGCATTTCGCCGCACTGAGTTTTTCCCTCAGGCAGTAATTGCTGTAGTAGATTATCCAATACAATCGGGGTGAAGCCCGGCGTGTGGCTGGTTAAATATACAAAGCAGGGACGATCAGTTAGCACGCTTTTCACTAGCTTCAATGTTTCTAGCAACGCATGTTCGATTTTATAGAGCTCGCCGCCTTTGCCGCGCCCGAACGAGGGTGGGTCGAGCAGAATGCCGTCGTAGCGGTTGCCGCGTTTGATTTCGCGGGTGAGGAATTTATTCACGTCGTCGACGATCCAGCGGATCGGGTGGTCAGTGAGACCGTTGAGCTCCGCATTTTGGCGGGCCCATTGTACCATGCCTTTGGAGGCATCGACGTGGCAGCAATGTGCGCCACCTTTGGCTCCGGCGAGGGTCGCGCCACCGGAGTAGGCAAAGAGATTGAGAAACTTGAGCGGCTCTTTGCGCTTCGGTGCTTCGGCGACGAGGGTCTGGGTGATCCAGTTCCACATCTCGCGTGTTTCGGGGAATACGCCGAGATGACCAAAGTCGGTGGTGGAGAGCTTCAGCGTGACATCGTTGACGGTGACTTGCCAAGAGTCCGGCAGTTTGTCGCGACCACTCCATTCAAGACCTTCTTTACGAGTGAAAGACGCATCGGCCGACTTCCAGAGTTGCGGGTTGGCTGGATTCCATACGGCCTGAGCGCAGGGGCGGTCCAGTGTGATCTTGCCAAAGCGTTCGAGTTTACGGCCGTGGCCACTGTCGAGAAGTGCGTATTCGTTTTTCATCTAGGACATGTGAAAGTGTGAGAGTTGGGTCATATAAACCACTTCTTACTCATAATCCTACTCTTAATCTTAATCATTCGGCGATTCGTTGGGAGAGGGGAGATTGCGAGTAGGATTATGAGTAAATTAAGACGAGGCCTAGGCCATTTCTGGAGTGGAGAGTGGGAAGTGAAGAGTGAGGAGTCGGAAATTTCTGAATATGCTATTACTGGCACTTCCCACTTTTCACTGAATTACTCAAGTGCGAAGCACTTGCGCGCTTGCGGTTCCTCTTTCGGCGACTAGTTTTTGAG
>JAQXBA010000166.1 GCA_029252625.1 Opitutia bacterium
CTGTGTTATTTTATGATCGTGAAATTGTTAATAAATCTGAACCGAGTTGAACCACCTCGCCGCACAAATGCCTGAGAAACTTAGCACCTTGAAGGTTGCGATGCAGGACTATCGCGGGGTGCCCCTGAAGAATAAAAAGGGAAAGAAGAAGAATAAATAATATGAGAATGAATCTAAGAGGAATAATCATTGGGGCCAGCGCACTTCTGGCTTGTGCGTGCATCAACGCCAGCGCGCAGGAGACGGATCCACCTCTTCGGCAGGCTCTCTTCGAGTCCGAGCTGAGCTCGCCTCAGAGTCGAGGACAGGGCAGGCCGAATGTGTTGCTGATTGCGGTTGACGATCTGAATGACTGGGTCGGTTGCATGGGCGGGCACCCGCAGGTGCAAACGCCGAATATCGACCGATTGGCGCAACGAGGTGTTTTGTTTTCGAATGCTCATTGCCAGTCGCCGGTCTGCAATCCGTCGCGGGCAAGCCTGATGACCGGGTTGTATCCAGAGACGACTGGGATCTATTTCCTCACTCCGCCCGTCAGGCAATCTCCCGTCGTCGACGAGGATGCACTCATGCCCCGCCGGTTTGAACGGGAGGGATATGAAGTCGCTGCGGCCGGCAAGCTGTTTCACGGCAGAGACGATGCGCGCTATTTTAAAAACTTTGCAGGCAAATTCGGCGGCTTTGGCCCGTTTCCGGATCAAAAGCTCAGTCCTTTCCCCGGCGGGAAAGTGTGGGACTGGGGCACGTTCCCGGAGCGGGATGATCAGATGTCTGACTATAAAATCGCAAGCTGGACTGGCGAGCAATTGGAGCGGGCGTTTGATCAACCCTTCTTCCTTGGCGTCGGCTTTATGACGCCGCACGTTCCGCAATTCGCACCGAAAAAATGGATGGATCTATATCCGCTCGAGACCCTCCAGCTTCCTGAGGTGATTGAAAACGACCTCGCCGATGTGCCGCGCTATGGAATTGATCTCACCCGTCTGGAGCATGTCGCGCCCACGCAGGAATGGGTGGTTGAGAACAACCAGTGGAAACCGTTGGTGCAGACCTATCTGGCCTGCGTTTCGTTTATGGATGCGCAGGTGGGCCGAGTGCTTGATGCGTTGGACAACAGCCCGTATGCTGACAATACCATCGTGGTATTGTTCAGTGATCACGGCTTCCACCTCGGCGAGAAGGAGCGCTGGGCTAAGCGGAGCATCTGGCAAGACGGGGGCGGGGCGCCGCTGATCATTGCCGGGCCGGGCGTGACTGAAGGCGCGGTTTGCGACAAGCCGGTTCAATTGCTGGATATCTATCCCACGCTGCTCGACCTCACTGGGATGCAGGCCAATCCAAAACACGAAGGGCATTCCCTAAAACCCCTACTGAAGAACCCGGCTGCCGCATGGCCCTATACGGCACGGAGCAGTTTTGGCCCCAAAAACGTGGCGATAATTTCAGAGCAATACCGTTACATCCATTACAGCGACGGCAGCGAAGAACTCTATGACCGCCTGGCCGATCCACACGAGTGGCATAATCTGGTCAACCATCCGGAGATGAAGCGTGTGCTGGAACAGCATCGAGAGGATATGCCGACGCAATACCATCCGGTGCTCGGCGAAACGTCGACCGGGCACAAGGCTTACCAGGCGGCCGAGGCGGCAAAATCGCAACCGACAGAGACGAATCTAGAGTTCGACCCACTGGATTGGAAACGGCCAGTGGACAATCCCGTCTTTACCTCAGGCTTTGGCAACAACCATGACTCGGTTCTCTTCGTTGAGCCGGAGTTGGAATATCCTTATCATCTGATCATCAGCCATACGTCGGAAGCAGCACATCTGTGGCGAGCCAAGCAGTTCTCGTGGAACAGTGCTGATTGGGAACTCGTTTCTGACCAATACAAGATTGGGAAACATTATGAATATGATGACGGTGTAAAGGTTGACGGCACATACTATCTTTATGAAGAAGGAATCGTCTACACCTTCACGGGCCCTCTTGAAGAAGCCAGC
>JAQXBA010000052.1 GCA_029252625.1 Opitutia bacterium
CGGCTCGATCCGCCGAACAGCCAGGCCGAACTGCCAGAATTCAGATCTATGATATCGCCGGTCATATTCGTCCAAGCCACATTGTCGAAATAGACATCGTCCGCCCCACTATCAAGCTCCACCACAAGTCCGTCGATCTGGCAATCTTTGAACAGCACCCCGAGCGGACGCGACAAGACCAAATCACCGTTGACTGAGCTCAGGCTACCTCCCTGAACCACCACATCCCGCGCCCGTGGCGTGGCCAGCCCATCGCTCCATTCCAATTTGAAATCGAAATCCTCAAAGGTATTGTTCTCAAAGCGCATATCCGTGCCTCGCAACCGGGTGCTCGCAGATTCGGTGCCCACACTAGTCGTCCGGCTATTGCGCACCAGGGTGCCGCGGTTCAAACTCTCCTCATGCAGCACAATGTCGCTTGGCAAGACCCCGCTCGGGATCGACTCAAAGGTCACCTCATAGCTTGACGAATCGACATCGACCACACGGATCACCCGTGCCATGCCGCGCAGGATGCCCTGATCGGGCGACCAAAAGCTGGCCCAGTCGCCGGGCTGCCAAAGCCAGGTCTCCGGCCCACCAAAGCCCGGCGTTAAGGTCACCGCATTGGCATCGGTGGAGACCACGACCTGCCTTCTCGAATAGATCGCGAAGGTGTCGTCATACATCGCCGCACCATCCCAGTCGCCTTCTTCAATCAAAATGCCCCAGCGGCCGTTCTTGATATGCATGCCATCCCGCCAGCTTGCCAGTAGCTCGGTGGCAGGATCGCTGACTTCCAGATCGACATTCGACAAAGTGACCGGGCCGTCGTTCTGAGTGATCGTCAGCCAGAAATGCGCCATGTTGTAGTATTGCAGATTGCTGAATTTTACCCGCGAACTGCCGTAAATTTGAGTGCTGCCGTTGCGGTGGCCGTAGTTCAGATCCGGCACGACAAACTCGGTGGCATTGTTATTAAAAGCATCCTGCATACGGGGCAGCATATCCGCTCCGTTGGCGTCATCAGGCACCTGAATACGGATCTTGCGCGGGTCGCCCCCGATCCGTGCAGTCGATTCCACATAAATATTCTCTCCCCGACCGCTGCGCGCGCCCGGTGCATCCGGGATGAACGAACGCCCGAAAAACGGACCGCGACCCATGCCATCGCCGCCACCCGGATTCGCTACAATCCCCCGCGCCGGCTCTGGATAACGTGTCGGCACATCAATATCAATCGTCATGTTGGCCAAGTTAATATCGGTAATCGTACCCTGATAATAAGGGATCGGATCATAATCGATGGTAAAGCCGTCGATCTGAATGTTCTCCGCATAACGGACATAGGCGAAACGGTCGGGCGGATGCAGCATCACGGTCGCACCATTGCCTGCGATTTTGATATTCGCAGCATCCTCCAAATCAATTAAAGCTTCGACTGTCAGATCGTTCAAGCCCACCGAGCGGTAGGTCTTGCTGCCGTCAAATTGCACGATGCCGCCCCCCGCTGCTTTAGCGGCATTCACCGCCGCCTGGATCGCCGCAAAGTCATCCGTCACACCATCGCCCACCGCGCCATAGGTAGCGACATCGAAGGTCGAAAGTCCGTCAAAGATCGGTGTACTGCACGCGATCTGATAACCGGCGCGGTAGCGACCGCCATTGGGCGTGATTTTTACGGTGATGGTATCGCCCGCAGCAAGTCCCTCGATCCGGCTTTCGAAGCGGGTGACCTCGCCCGCCGGAGCCGTCAGCGCCTTCACCCGCTCACTATTGTTTTTAAATACCTCGACCGCGACCGTATTCCCCGAGTCGACCTGTACCCAGGCCATACCGATCTGATAATCGCCGGTATCCCCCACCGCATGCGTCCAACTGCGCGGCTGCGTGGTCATCGGCTGCTCGACCGTATAGCCGATCAAACTGGCTGCCGGCTCATCCGGCACATCCGGTACCGGCAAGACATCGGCATAGCTGCTGCCGATGCGGATCTCATCAAAGGACACGCCGCCCTGGCTGGCCGTAACGGTGAGCCGATCGAGCGTCAGCCCGGAGCTAAAGTCCGCATTGAGCAACCAATCACCGTCGCTCGCGGGTTCGGTCAAATAAGCCGCAGCCGGATCGGACAGATCATGAAAGGACATGAACGACTTGTCGCCGCCCGCCGTATCGAATTTGGCCACCACCAGATACGTCGTATCCGCCTGCCACAGACCCGACGCCGACAACGCATTCGAAGTAGACAGATTTACCATCCCCGTTTCCACACTGCCGTCGTTGTTGACCTTGAATGGCATCCAGCGATTATAGGTGCCGTTGCCCAACTCCAAGCGAAAGGAGTCCGCGCCATTGGTGCGGGCCAAAAAGCTGATATAGTGCGGCCCAGACTGCAAACTCAGGGTGTTGCCCTGTAGATTCCAGGTCGAGCGTCGCGCCCCCAGACTGAAGGTGCTGTTGCCGGCCACATAGCCCGCCGTGTAATCGGCACCCAGCGATGTCCCGGCCCCGCTGTTGCTGTCCAGTAGCTCGAGCCCGCCGAGCCCGCCGTCGTCAGTCCAATCAGCCGAAGCCGCACCGAGCGTCGCGCCGTCGGTCAGCGCGTTGTAGGACAAGGACTCCGAGGCAATCGGAGCTCCCTGCAATAGTGCTGCTGCGAGGGAGGCAGTCAGTAAGGTGGCGAAAGTTTTTAGGGGGAAATGAGGCATGGGTAAGTGAGGAGGAAGCACAGAATAGATGACAGGTGTGTAGACCCCTATCAGATTGCAGTATAGCATAGATCGCCCCAACAGTGTTAACCATGAGGTTGAAAAAACTGACCTTGTGGGGAAATTTGGGAAAGTAGGACGAAGCGCGAGTAGCGCGTAGATCTTTTCGTAGTGCGTCGCTTTAGCTAGCACACAATGCCCGAGCCCAACGAAACAAAACGCTAGCTGAAGCGGCGCGCTACGCCGATCCAACGCACGAGGCAGGGGACTGCCTCCTTGCGTCTAAACTTTTGCGAATCCTGCGCTTTTTCCCGGTTTAAGCACAATGCGAGAATGGCCACAAAGAGGCGCAAAGTCGCAAAAACCACCACACTGCTGAAAGCTAAGATCGTCTGTTACCGTAATCGCCCGGATCTTCGGCGCACTCCAGCACTTGCTCGGGATACTTTGTCGCCACACGCATCAAGACCTTCGCGCTTGGCGGCGGTTGACGACGCCCCTGCTCCCATCCGCGCACCGTGCCCACTGGAGTATCCAGCAGTTTGGCAAACGCCTCCTGCGTCATGCCGAGTTTCATGCGTGCAGTCGCCACCTCGTTTTGCGGATTCACCACACGCACGCGTGTTGGCGCTAACTCGCCCGCTTCAATCGCCTTCATCTGACGGATCGAATCCTTCAGTTCATTAAATAGTTCTGCGTCCATATTTCACACCTTTCTTAGCCTTCAATGAGTTTTTTCAAAACCTTGATCTCAGCCTTCGTTAAATTGCCTTGTTGATTCTTCGGATATGCCAACAGCAAAAAGATCACCTCCAGTGTGCTCCGATAATAAATCACCCGAAATCATCCACTTTTGCCGCCGCCCTTCCGTGCCAAACGAATCTTCCGAAGACCGCCACTTCCCGCAATCAAGTCTCCCTTCTCAGGATTCTCGATCAGTTCCTTCTGTAATAGCTTGAGCTCTTCATCCGTAAAAAGCCCACCGCTGGCTTGCTTCGTAAAAATCGGTGTTTCGATAAACAGCACACAACAAAAACTACGCCAATGGCCTAGTATGTCAATGACGTAGATCCGTGAATATCCTCGCGCCCGCAGAACCAATCCGACGCACCTGCTCATCCACGGAACGGAGCCTGTCCCTAAGAATCGCACTAAGAATCGCAAGGACTGTGGTTGATCCGATATGGATGCAAACGAGAGCGACTCGACCTAGCTGCCATGGCTACGATATTTCTGCTGTAGGATTGCGGTAGCGATGCGACGCCAGTCGCATCGATGATTCGCCAGGCAGAGCGTATACTCGACCCCGCTGGCGCGGGTTCGCTACGAAAAAAAGCAACCCAATCGCTTGTCCCTAAAAATCGCTGGTGATGCGCAGGCGGATAAATTGTTGGCTAATCCCTTCTGTTGAAATGCGGTAGGTGCTGGCATCGAAACCGGTGGCAAAGGCGTTGGCGTTGGTTTCGCTGGCTTCGACCTCATCCCAAATATTGGAAACGAGGTTGGTGGTGGATTCGACGATGTAGCGAATGTCGCTGGCCGAGCGTTGTGGATGGGTGTAGATAGCTTCGCCGCTAGCGACATTGAATTGAATGGGATAGCCGTAATCCAAAGCATCCGAGGGGTCCCCTCCGAAGGCGTATTCGGTAAGGTTATTGAGCGCATCGCCATCGTCGTGACCGAGCGGGCCGTTGGCCAATGTGTTTTCGCTGGACCAGGCGCCGTAGCCGGCAAGACCATCCATTGAGCGACCGGTTGCGTTGATTTCAAGAAGCACCAACTGCGGACGATCCGCTTCGACCGCCTCTAATGAATAGTAACCTACATAGACTGTGCCTGCAGAAAGGACTGCAAGCGAAAGCGTCCCATCGCCAGCCAGTTCGGTGTTTACCTGCTCGGTCAGGTCAAACTCGATCCATTCACCTACAGCCGGGTGCGTAGCCGAATCGAGGATCACACCAACAGTGGGCTTATTGCTCCAGGTCAGCGTGCTTTCAGCCCAACTGTCGTCGGGCACAAAATGAACAGCGTGTGTGTCGCCGGAACCGTTCACGGAAGCGACTTTCAGGCGCAATACAGCTTTCGCAACATTGCTGCTGGAACCGGATAGATCGAACTTCAGATAAGGCTCGCGGGTA
>JAQXBA010000088.1 GCA_029252625.1 Opitutia bacterium
ATTTTATTTTATTTAGGTGTTAGATGAATAATCGTTTATTCGGGGGTATATAATTCGAAAATGTGTAGGGAAACGCTTCTTAATTAAATACTTATGGATTTAAACTGCATTAGCAGTTACCCGCCAAAGGATTGGCAAGTCCTATATATCTTTCTATTTTCGGCGGGATTGCAAGCTTTTATTGTGGAGGCTGACGGAATTCGCATTGTTTTTTCATATAGAGCTGGAGTTTAGGGGTACAAAAGGCAGATGACGCGAGGCCGGGGACTATTGATCCCCTCTGAGTGCTGCATCAGGGTTATTCTAAGGTAAGGGGACCGAGTCGCCCCCCCCCTTTTTAGCCACAGCGAATCAACGTGGGCGAGTCGCCCACGCTCCTATTGCGAATGGTGGCTACACTGCGGATTAACGTGGGCGAGTCGCCCACGCTCCTATTGCGAACCGTGGCTGCACTGCGGATCAACGTGGGCGAGTCGCCCACGCTCCTATTGCGAACGGTGGCTACAAATCGCCGATGTCGTCGAGGATTGACTGCTTGGTCTCAGCATCCAGATCGGGGAAGCGACTCGCCTCGAAGGCGCCGGCTGGTACCTCTTTTAGGCCAAACGACAACGACCTCGGTTGCGCGCTCAAGGCCTGCGAATCGGACGGGAGCGCCGGCCAGATGTCCTCACCCTCCAGTTCCGGAAGGGGCGGAGGCATACTTCCAGGGACATACGCCCCAGAGGGACGGGAAAACATCCACGGCATCAGGCCGACATTCACTTCGACGCTGCGCATCTGCACTTCGTGGACCAGTTCGCCATCGATCGTCATGGTGCCCTGCATCGGAATCGAGATCCCAGCGACCTTTTCAATTCGCCCATGCGTGGTGACCTCTTTCGCGCCTGAAACGGCATTCAGCACGGTCTGCTGACGCTCGACAAAGTCGAGGCAATCAATCGCATAAATCACTTGCTGGCCATTCGGCAAGATGACCTGCAGGTCGTAGCAGGCATGACCGTCCACCAAACGCTCGCCAACCAGCTCGATCTGCTTGCCGGGAAGCGCGGGATAGTGCAAATGACCCGCGAGAGTCGCGTCGCGAATAAAGTTGAGCGCCTCGAGCGGCGGCATTGCCTGCGGATCAGTGGACTCTGCGGTGTTAAGCTGCCAGGCATCGGCGCCGTCGTAGGACATCACGATGCGCGCGCCATTGCCACCAAACAGGACAATTTTACAATAATCGGGCTTTTTCTTGAAGGCGACAAAGTGAAGCGCACCCTGTGGCATGGTCAATACCCCCTCAAAGCGAATGCTCTCGATCTTATTCCATGATGTCCCTACGGAGGCGGAATAGTGATTGCGCAAAATCCCAGCGACACGCTGATCTGGCAGTCCATGTAAATTCATCGGCTCGTACCCGACAATCGCCTGACGGTAGCTGAGTGTGCCTGCGACCGCCGACGCAGAAGAAACAGGCAGCGCAAACAGTTGGCAATGTAGCGATAACAGACAGAGCAACGATGCGCTGCGAAATGAAAAAGATAGAACCATGCACAAGCTCTCTACCGAAAAAGGAGGAATGATCGAGCCAAAAATTACACACGCAGGGATGCAATACTGCCCGACCCTAGGATCGAGACCCCCCAGCGCAGCTTACTTGGGCATTTTAAACATCCACGGCATGACGCCGGAGTTGAACGTGATCGTATCGAGTTCAAGAGTGGAGACCCAGACGCCATTTTCAGAACTCACCACTTTGCGCGAAACAGTGATGCCAGATTCACGAAAATAATCCTGTGACAGGGACTCCGTGACCCGACCAGTGCGCAAATCGGTGATGATGCTTTTACGCTCTAGATAGGTGCGTATATCGATAAAGTAATCAACCTGCAACCCTGATTCCAAGGTGACACGGATCTGATGGCAGATCGCAGCATCGACGGGTACGGTATCGAGATATTCGATCTGCTTGCCGAGCGCATAAGGATAGAGCAAATGATTACCAAAATGAGTGCCATGGATGAACCGGCGCGTCTCAGCAGCATCCATCTCCACCCCGGCAGTATCCCGCCCCAGCACCTGCCAAGCCACATTACCATCATATCCAAACACCAGAGTCTGCTGAGGACGATGCAGCGTCATCTTAAAATAATGCGGCTTCTTTTGGTAGGTATTAAATTCGAATTGCCCGGCCTCGAGCTTCAATTGGCCGGAAACGCGCAGACTGGCGACCTTCTCCCAATTATCAGCGCCACCATATCCGGCCTGGTAGTAACGATTCAGGATCGAGCCTAGGCGGTCGGGGTCCATTTCCGGCATCGCGGTCTGCCGCAAGATCAGCGCCAGCTCCCCTCCCGTCGCATCCAGCGTCATCGGCGCCGCGTCTGTTGCAAAGACACTCGAAGCCCAAAGAGCGAGACTTAGTGTTCCATAAAAAAACGTGCGTAACAGCGGCTGACCCATATGCGATTCACGGTCAGGTAATCCAAGCCACGATGCAAGCTAGTAAGTGGGCGGCGGTGTGTTGATCAATCTTACCATTAACCAGGTCAATATCTTCGACGATCGAGGGAACGGTGCTGACGCCATCGTGGCCTCCGTCGTGAGACGGGGGTTTGGTTGCCAACACGACTCGCCCGACGCTCCCCGATCTGACGATCGAGGCCACGGTGCATCTCCCCCGAAGTAAACTAAAGCATCGACTCGACGATAAGAACATTACACATCTGTCACTACCGACTCTACTATGCCTCAGTTTGACTACAAAGCCCGCCAAGCAGACGGCAAAACCGTGACTGGACGCATCGAATCCGCGGACCGTCGCCAAGCGGCACATCGCCTGCACGAGCAAAAACTCAGCCCGATCACGCTCAAAGAAATGAGCACCGTCAAACGCTCTGGCTTGAGTAAGCTGCGCGACAAGAGCAAATTATTCAAGCGTGCGAAGCCCACAGCAGACAGTGGGACAGATGCCCCAGCACTAAGCACTGGCACGCCCAGCCGCGAAAAAATCGGTTTGGCACTACTGACGCGCCTACTCGAACTGCACTCATCCGGCCTGCCGATGGGCGACGCGATCCGTATTCTGAGCCAGCGCCTAAGCGATCCAGAACAAAAGCAGCTCGCCAGCGCAATCTGGCGCGATTTGAGCGAGGGCGCGACACTGGCCGGGGCACTGACGCGTCAGACTAAATATTTCTCCGGCTCCATCACCTATGTGATCGAAGCGGGCGAAGCGACTGGCAACCTCAGCCCGATCCTGCGCAAAGTGATCGACTTCCTCGAAGAGAAGCAGGCGATTCGGCAAAAGATGATCACTAGCATGGCCTACCCGGGCTTCATTTGCACGGTGGCGTTGGTCGTGGTGATTATTTTCCTGACCGTGCTGCTGCCACAAATCGAAGGCATGCTCGACAAGCTCGGCGGCGAAATGACGTGGAGCGCACAACTACTGATGGATGGCTCCGCCTGTTTAATTCAATTTGGCCCGTTTTTGCTGATCGCTCTGGTCCTTGGCATTGTAGCGCTCGGCCAATGGCGCAAGACCACAGACGGACGGCAGAAGTCCGACCAGTGGTTATTAAAATTACCGCTGTTGGGCAAGATTTTCTACTACTCCGACCTATTTCAATCCGGCAATTTGGTCAGCACATTACTGGAGAGCGGCATCAACACTACTGAGGTGTTACGCCTGACGGAGCGCACGATTAAAAATACCGATCTGCGCGGGCGCTTCCACACCGCCCGCGGCCAGGTCAACGAGGGGCTCTCAATCGCTCAAGCGTTTAAGCGCAACGAGTTCATGCCCGATCTAGCGATCGACATTCTGACCGTCGGCGAAAATACCGGCAACCTCGGCCACAGCATGACCGAGGTGACCAAAGGCTTTCGCAATGAGCTGACCAAGCGCCTTGGGCGATTGACCAACCTGGTAGCGTCCGGTGCACTGATCTGCGCATTTCTGATGGTCGCGCTGATCGCGATTGGCATCGTGACGAGCGTGTTTCAAGTGAGCCAGACGTTGTCGGTGTAGGTGGGGCAGACTCGTGGCCTCCGTCGTGAGACGGGGGTTGTGGGCATTCGCAACGACAACACTCAACATACGCAGCTCGGACACGGCTCCCCGATCTTACGATCGAGGCTACCTACACACGGCTGCCCGATCTTACGATCGAGGCTACCTCGAACACGGCTGCCCGATCTTACGATCGAGGCTACCTACACACGTGGCCCCAATCTTACGATCGAGGCACTGGCTTAGTCCTTCTGCAACTTGCTCTCGGATGCAATTTCCGGGCCGCCTTGCGCGATTGCACGGCGGCGCAGACGTAGGGCATTCAGGCGAATGAAGCCGCTGGCATCGTCTGGATTGTAGTCGCTATCCACACCTTCCATGGAAGCGATGTCTTCGTCATACAGCGACAGCGGCGACTTGCGCCCGACGGTGGTGACGTTGCCCTTGTACAATTTGAGACGGACCGTGCCAGTGACGGTCTTTTGCGAGTCGTCGATCAAGGCCTGCAGTGCTTCACGCTCGGGCGCATACCAGAAACCATTGTAAATAAGTTCGGCATAGCGAGGGATCAAGCTATCGCGCAGGTGCGCAAGCTCGCGGTCCATGGTAATGCTCTCGATATTGCGGTGCGCCTGTAACAGGATGGTGCCGCCTGGGGTCTCATACACGCCACGGCTCTTCATGCCAACAAAGCGGTTTTCTACAATGTCGACACGTCCGACGCCGTGCTTACCCGCAACCGCATTGAGGTGCTTCATCACTGCAGCCGGATTCATTGCCACGCCGTCGACTGCCACACAGTCGCCACGCTCGAAGTCGAGCTCGATATATTGCGCTTCGTTCGGCGCATCTTCGGGATCAGTGGTCAGTTTATACATCGCCTTGTTGTCCGGCGTTGTGGGGTCAAACCAAGGGTCTTCGAGAATGCCCGCTTCGTACGAAATGTGTAGCAGGTTGCGGTCCATCGAGTAGGGCTTCGAAGCACTGGCTTCGACGTCGATGTTGTGCTCGCGGCAATATTCGATCATCTCGGTGCGGCCCGGAAATGCCTTGCGGAAGACCTCCATACGCCATGGGGAAATGATTTCAAGGTCTGGCGCGAGTGCCGCATAGCCGAGCTCGAAACGCACCTGATCGTTGCCCTTACCCGTGGCACCGTGGGCGACAGCATCCGCGCCTTCGCGCTCAGCGATCTCGACGTGGGCCTTAGCAATCAGCGGCCGTGCAATCGAAGTGCCGAGCAGATACTGACCCTCGTAGATCGCATTGGCGCGCATCATCGGAAAAATAAAATCGCGGGCAAACTCTTCGACCAGGTCGACGGTGTAGTGCGCCGACGCGCCGGTGGCCTTGGCTTTTTCGGCCAAGCCATCGAGTTCTTCCTCTTGGCCGACGTCGGCCGCGTAGGTAATAATTTCAGCGTTGTAGTGCTCCTTGAGCCAGCTAACGAGAACGGAAGTGTCCAGACCTCCTGAGTATGCGAGAACGATTTTCATAATGCGTCTAGGAGTTAGGCGAAGGCGCTACAGATGCAAGCGGAAAGCGGTGGAAAATGCCACGTCGAGCCATCGCGCCACAGCGGCACGGACCACGCAACAGGTGGGCTAAGTTGCAGCGCGCAACAGGATACTCGGGGAGGGACGAGCTCCGTCTCGTCCGCAGTGCCGCAGCTCGACACTTTAATACTGCCATGCCAATGCGCGGACCACACGGAGGTGGTCCCTCCCGAAACGCAAGCAACCCCCGTCTCACGACGGAGGCTACGATGGGGCGTGATGCCCAGACACAAAAAAGCCCCCCGGCGCGAACCGGAGGGCTTTTGAAATGTAATTTTTCTTTACGCGCTAATTAGGCTAGGCCCAATTAGAAAGTGAAGAGAAGCTCAACAGCGAGTGAGGTCACGTCACCATCAA
>JAQXBA010000090.1 GCA_029252625.1 Opitutia bacterium
TGCAATTAGCGAACGCTAAATTGCCTAACTGGGTGACGCTGCGCCCGTCAATAGTAGCTGGAATCTCAATCGCGCCAGTCGCGCCAGTCGCGCTAGTCGGATAGTCAGTAATCGTCACCGATACGCCGTCGGGATTGACCGTATAAGTATACAGGCCAAACGTCGCAGCGCTCGCGTTGCCTAAAAGTGCGATCGATAGGAAGATGTATAAATACCTCATTTGGGGCATGCTTATTCACGACAGTATTTTTGCAATTATAAAAGTCACACGCCGACACTAGCGCTCCAACAACTGACACGCTATTGAACAGAAAAAATGCGTCGTCCGAGATAGACCGTCACACGCGCCAAACCTGCGCAAACCGTGTTCGCAACGGTCGATGCCGTCTTGGGTTTTGGCCGACTATATCTACTACGCAGATGAAAAGTGAAGAGTTAGTTGTGAAGGGTGAATTATCGCCAAGCCTGCGCGAAGCGTGTGCGCATAGGCCGGTGAACTCGTTTATTCGATCCTACCAGTGCTGGAGATTTCTGACTTAGGCCCATGCCTGCGGGGCATTTCTCGGCGGCGTGCAGGGCTAAGGCCAGTGCGGTGGCGCGGTCGGCGTGGCCGTCTCTGGTGCGTGCGGCGATGAATTTGACCAGGCCCTGCGGGGTGACGATGCGCTGAATGCTGCCGAGGTCGTCGCGCAGTTTCTGGCTATTGGGAATGCGGACCGTCTGGCTTTGAAAGGCCTTTTTGGCGCGGCCAAATAGTTCGCGCTTGCGCTCGTTAGTGAAGTTGACGGCTTCGAGTTTGTAGTCCCCTAGCCGCTTGGCCAAATGCTCGGACACGGGGCCCCCGATACCAGTGGAATCGATGGCGATGTAGCGTGCGTGGGCGACGCGTTCGGCGAGGATCGCTTCTTGCTCCGGAAAGGGTGTGTTTTCTAGGACGGTGATCTCGCGGGTGATGAGCACGCCTGCCACGCGTTCAAGGGTCCAGGCAACGGTGAGGTCTTTGCGGCGGCCGATATCGATGCCGACGAACAGCGGATTGGGCGTGCGGGTGTTCCAAGGGCCAAAGGATGCGGCGGAGTCTTCGGCGGATCGGATCAGGCTGAGCGGAAAGACTTGGGAGGCGTGCTCCATGAATTGACACTCAAACTCCTGGGCCCAGCCGTCGGGATCAGCGAGGTTGGCCTTGAGCTCGTCAATATTGAGGCCGAGGCCTTGGTCGACGGCATCGTACACGCTGGTCTTGTGACGTTTGAAATCGGGGGCGTCGTTCCACAGCTCATAGAACTTGTTGTTCATGCCCGCAGGAGTGGAAATGACGCGGAGCTTCAGTTGGCCGCGCAGTGGATTGGTGATGATCGGATAGACAGCGCGCCAGATTTCTTCGGGACTTTCATGGAAGGCAAATTCGTCGAGCACGAGGTTGGCCGAGTAGCCACGGGCGGTGGAGGCATTGGCCGGCAGTGCCAGAATGCGAGCGCCATTGGGAAAGCGGATTTGCGAGGCTTTAATTTCTGGGATGCACGGGTTGCCAGATTCATGCTCAACGGCCTGCGCAAAGATGCGCGCGACGCGGTGGACCTTCTCCATGAATTCGAGGGCTTGGCGTTCGCCCGCGGAAAGAATGATCCAGTCGGCACCGTGGTGAATGGCATTGGCGACGACCTCAAAGGCGCACGCGAGGGAGCCGCCTATTTGACGGGACTTTAGCCAGATCTTGAAACGTGAGTCGTCCAGCACCCATTCGCGCTGATACGGCAGGAGCAGATCGTAGGGGGAGACGTTCGCTTTGCTCACTGAAGGGTGAAGGTGGGAAGGTAGAAAAGTGGGAAGGTGGTTTACTCAGATGCGGACGACACGGAGGTCGTCCCTCCCGCAGGATCAGGGGCGGCGCCTAGTTGGACGCGCCAGCCGGCGAGGATTTCGGCTTCGGATTTGTTCGAGATGCTGACGTTGGTTTGGACCAGTGCTTGGGGTTTGTCTGCGAAGACTTCCGGCTTGAGACTTTTGAGCATGAAGATCAGGCAGGCATCGGAGAACCGGCGCTTGTCACCGCAGTGATTGCCTTTGATGTCGAACACGGGCTCGTCCCAACCGTCAACGCCGCGGCGATGGAGCTCTGCTTCGGCGGATTCGATGCGCTTGGCATTGCGGACTTTGTCGCGTTGATACTGAGCATCCTTGAACCGGTGGGCCAGCTCGGGGCGCTTGGTCAACTCTAGGTAGAACAGGGACTTGCTGATCCCCTCTTTCTCGATGGCGGGATGGGTGTCGCTGCCATGTATCAGGTTTTTAACTACGCGGTCAAAGAGAGCGTTTGAGAACTTGCGCTTAGTGGCCAAGACGGAAGTTTTTGAGACCTGAAGACTGGAGGGCTGAAGCATTGCCTAATCGTTATTCGGGCCAGAGCGATCAAACAAGCTGCTGGCTTCACTCGGCTTAACTAGGATTCACCAAATAGGCGCGGGAGTGGACGGAGTGGACACATAAAAAACGCGCGTAAAGGGAAAACGGCCCATCGCGGCCTTGCAGCGATATAAGCTCTGAGTGTTTTGATGCTTCTTTGCTAATCAGAGACTTGAGGGCTGAGATATTAGAGATATCAGAGACTTGAGGGCTGAGGGCTGAGAGCTGTGTGTAGGTGACACTGTAGTACTGTGTGTAGATCAATGTGATTTTGTGCATGCTGATCGGTATGAATTGCTGGCCGCTTGCGGCCCACTCTGGGGTGCCCTTCCCTTTTGAATGACGGGCCGCTTGCGGCCCACTCTATCTTCGCGCGGAGTATGCCCGTCTGCGGGCAACGCGTGAGCGGACGACAGCGCGGGGCCAACCGCGCAGGCGGCTGGGGGTAGCCCCCCTATTCATGCAGGGGGGCGCCTGGCAGGAACGGCAACGGCGATGGGAGGAACGACCTTGAGCGGGCGGCGCGTATCCAAGCGACACGGGGCGCAATCAAATGTAGACCCGATCGGGCGGGGGCGGGGGAACAAACTATAGCTCCCGAGCGCAGCGAGACGACCGTAGGGAGTGCAGGGGCGTGGCGACGGATTGGTTGTGCCGTGCCGGTCGTGGCGGCGCAGAGGGTAGCGCTCGGGGGAGCTGCAGCGTCACTATGTCTATTATGTCGAATAAGGCGGAGCCATTGTGCGAAAACTTGCAGCACTATTCGGCATAATGCGACATAGTGCGCAAAGCTCGGATCTGGAGCGCGCTAGTGCATTGCAGAGTGTCTGAAGCAGTCTAGCCGAGGGAGCATTTTGCGACCATAAGGATAGTCTGCGTAGGACACGGAGGGGTTGTCGCATCTGTCTGCGTTGTATTATGCCGTGATGTGTCGCTCGGATTTGCATTTGCCCCGATTTTTCTCCCCATCAAGAAAATGGAGCCCTACCCTGTAAATGTCCTAGCATGGCTGGTATAAGAGCGGGATGAATATACATAACAGTTGATTGCGCAGCTTTACACTTGAATGCCTGTTGGAATCGGGCAGCTTTAGGGGCTTATGCATTCGCGTTGAATAGACCGAAAGCACTCGTTGCGCCCAACGAGGCAAAGCGACCACTACCCCACAACTGCAAAGATAACGACATGAGCCCATGCTGATCCGCTATGTGCGAAAAGCAGACGATTACCCCCCCCCTTTTTTTTACCATGCCCATCAAACACGCCATCTGGACCGTCGGTGATAAGCCGACTCCCCTCCCCATCACACGACTTGCGACTGAGCAATTACTCGAAGACATGATCGAGAACGATCCACGCATCCTCTCGGAGCAATGGATGCTGATCGGGCGACAGGAACACACACCAACAGGTGGACGCATTGACCTGCTGGCCATCGCTCCGGACGCCTCGCTCGTCCTGATCGAACTCAAGCGCGACAAGACCCCTCGCGACATCGTCGCACAAGCGCTCGACTATGCGACTTGGGTGGAAGACTTAACAGCCGACCGCATCGCTCAGATCTACCGTAATTACAGTAAAGGGAAATCGCTTGATCGCGCCTTCAAAGAACGCTTCGGTGAAGACTTGGATGAAGACCTCCTCAACCAGACCCACCAGATCATTCTCTGCGCGTCCGAACTCGATGCGGCCACCGAACGAATTGTCGGCTACCTCAACGACAAAGACATCCCGATCAACGTGCTCTTCTTCCAGGTATTCCAACACGGCGACACCCAGCTCCTGAGTCGCACATGGTTGATTGACCCCGTAGAGACCCAAGAGAACGCCTCCAACACCGCTAGCACCAAGCGTGAGCGCGAACCATGGAACGGCGAGTTCTACGGATCTTTTGGCGATGGCTTGGGGCGCAGGTGGGAAGAAGCCCGCCAATATGGTTTCTTCTCAGCAGGCGGCGGCAGTTGGTATAGCCAGACACTTTCAATGCTCTCCCCCGGCGATTTGATTTGGGTGCGCATCCCAAAACTCGGTTATGTCGGGGTCGGCAAAGTCGAAGCACCTGCAACCCCCGCCAAGGACTTTAAAATCGAAACTGCAGACGGCCTTAAGTCCTGCCTCGAAGTCCTCAGCGAATCCGACTATCATCGAGAATATACCGACGACCCCGAAAACACCGAATACTTCGTCAAAGTCCGCTGGCTCGACACTGTGCCCCTCGGCAAAGCCTTCCACGAGACTGGCTTCTTCGGCCAACAGAACTCAGTCTGCAAACCAACCACTCCGAAATGGCGTCACACCACTGACCGCCTCAAGGATCACTTCAAAAAATGGGAGGGCTAAACAATGGAATTTGACAAACTAAAGAAAGAATACGGCGAGTTCATTGGGTTGATTGAGAGAAAGACCAATCAACTCGCAGAGTTAGGACAAGAAGCTTGGGATACGCACAGCCCCAGCATAACGAAAGCCTATGACGAGTATCAGGCTGCAGCTAAAGAATACGCGACCTCGACGATAACGACTGCAAAGACCAGTGCTCAAGGCGTAGTCGACCGTGTCATGTATTCAAGCGAGAGCATGAATAAGCTTCAGGACCTAGTTCGTTTTCAAGGAGGCTATT
>JAQXBA010000097.1 GCA_029252625.1 Opitutia bacterium
GCTGGACTGGCAGCTGGACATTCACTCACAGAAGCTGCCACCCTGGCCAACCGCGCAGCCGGCGTCGTCGTCAGTCATCTTGGCACCGCCCCGATCAGCGCCGAGGAATTGCTCAACGCGTAATCTGCGGCATATCGATCACAAGGTCGGCCGGCTCCAAGACCTCCAACGTGCTTTACGACGTTGTCTACTGAGAAACTTTCCTGTCATCTCAATTTTGCCCGCAGCGCTTGTAAACGATTGATTAAGCGCTCGTATCGCCTCCGTGTAGTTGACTACGAACTGCTCTCTTGACAAAGCCCTCGAAGGACTCGGATGCTTAGTATTAAAGCTCACAGTGGGGTTGGTGTTAATCTCATAGAATTGAGGCTTCCCTTGATACAAACCGATATCGACACGGCCATATTCAATCTTAGCGATGTCAAACACCCGTTTCACTGTCGGAGCATAAGGCACTGAGTTGATCTCAGCCAATTCAGCTGCATAACGAGTTTCTGGAGCCACTCCGAGTTCGCCATATTTTACGATCCAGTTGCGCTCGTGTACGGTGGTGTCGACAAAGAATTGATCACCCACACGATAACACGCCTGCTTGCGGTAGAGATCGCCCTCCACTGGTTCAGCTGCAAATTCAATCACAATGGTATTCGAAAAGGGAACACCATACGACTCCACCAACTTCAGCGCGGCATCTAATGCCTCTCGAGTCTCGAGCAAGCCAGACAGCATCCCGTCATGAAAGGAATCACGACGCACAAACACTGGGTAGCGCGTCGGCCACTCATCTAGACTAGGGCGATATACATTAAACGAGTTTACCCCTGCCAAATGTAACCTGCGCAACAATTCATAACGACAGGCCACCTGAGCAGGATGATTGAGCACCTGCGCGCCTCCATTTCGTAAATTCTGATACACGCAAGAGGCCAGCTCCAGCTCCCACTGACTCAGCCGATCAAAGTCGGTAAAAATATACGTAGCACATGGTAATGACTTCGCCGCAAACACTTCATCATAGCTCAAGCATCTAAAGAGCTTCTTCCGAATCGGAGACTTGACTGTATATGTATGCTCCCAGCGACTCAAATAAATAACCATCACTTTACAAAGCCGAAGCCATTAGAGCTTGACAAGATCTGATACAAAACTTACCGTATTTCATATGGAAAAAAATATACAAAACACAAAACTCGACCAATCTAAGCTCTTAGGCTTCATTTCTACTACAAAGGTTGGGCAGAAACCAACAGCGCCACTTCAAGCTAAAGTTGGCAGTAAAGTTGGCTTTAAGGATTAAAAATGGTATTAAAGTTTTAAAAACAATTTAAAGGTTCAACTCTATAGTTACCCTGAAAAGCCTGCACTTAACGTGCGGGCTTTTTTTATACGTAATCTCCAATTCCCATGACTGCTCAAATTTCCTTTTACCCTTCACATGAACGGGTCCAAAAATTCGACATTACCATTCGTGCGCGACTTGCCGATAGCCTAAGCTATTTATCAGATTTTTGCACAAAACGATTCCAAATTAATCAGCAAAAGCTAAAGCAAGCATTGGAACAAGTCCGCACACAGCCGGTACTTCCCGAAAAAATCGCCGCCTATTACGAACTCGTCTCTGCGGTTCAAAATGAAGATTTCAACTTCTCACAGTCACTGTTTGAAGAAATATTAGCAGCTGGCCCAGCCCCCGATACATTACAAGTAATCCCTTTTATTGATCCCAAAAAAGACATCCCCTCAGCGCGTTATTTAAAGCAAATCGATACGAACCCAAATAGTCCGTTTAATATTCTACCTGCCGATCAGTCAGACTTCGCCCGAGTAAAACAGCTGATCCACGATACGCTGAATCTACTTAAGTGCGAAAACCCAGCGCTCTTCCACGAAATTTCAGCTCTTCTCAAATCAGTCATGCTGGGCAGCGGTCCCGCAGAAAAAGACCAACTCACTTTTGATGGTGCCTCAGCCCCCGGGCTATGGGGGGCTATCGTTCTTAATGCAATCGAACCCAAGGACGTAGTCGACATGGCACAGACCCTCGCCCATGAGAGCGGCCATAACCTATTGTTTGGATACTGTATTGATGATCGGCTCGTTAATAACCCCGAAGATGAACTTCATGCCTCTCCGCTACGGATAGACCCGCGCCCACTCGACGGCATCTACCATGCTACATTTGTCCTCGCTCGTATGCACTACGCAGCCGCCACGATTGCAGACAGCCCACAACTTTCGCCTGAGTTACAGCACAAAGCACAGCAAGAGATGAAGGCTCGTCAGAAAGGTTTCTACGACGGCCTATCCACCTTGAAGCAACACGCAGACTACACTGATCAAGGCAAAGCACTGATGGACGCCGCAGTAGCCTACATGAACGATGCCACTGGCAACCCCCAGCAATGACACAATCCCCAGTCATTTTTATCATTTACAATCGAACAGACCTCACGGAGCAGGTTTTCGCTCAAATCCGCGCCACTCGGCCCAAGCAATTATACATCATCGCCGATGGGCCACAGTCTGACTCGGCCTCCGACAGAACTGCTTGCGAGGAAGCGCGCGCAGTCATTCAAGTCGACTGGGAGTGTGACGTCACCTTGGACTACAGCGAGGTGAACCTCGGCTGCCAACAACGAGTCCATTCAGGTATCAGTAAAGCCTTCGAACAATTTGACCGCGCGATTATACTAGAAGACGACTGTCTCCCACATCCAAGTTTCTTCTCATTTTGCGACGCCATGCTAGAGCACTACACAGGTGCCGACGAAGTCATGCATATCTGCGGTTCAAACTTCGTCCACCCCGACAAGTTCAGCGACTCGTATGCCTTCACTCAGTATGCCACTCCGTGGGGATGGGCGACATGGAAACGAGCATGGCAACAGATCGATTTACAAATGACGGATTTTTTCAACCACACAGAAGAAATCGAATGCTCAGTTCAAATTAGCGCTAGGACCTTCGAAAAATTAACCAAAAGACTACGGAAAGTGCACACTGGAGATGTTTGCTCGTGGGCCTATCCGTGGCTCGCAACCATTCTCGCTAACAACGGGCTCAGCATCACTCCAAAGAACAATTTAGTGTCGAACATTGGCTTCGATGAACGCAGCACGCATACTGCCAACCCAAACTCATTTTTTGCCAACAATCTGACGGGTGAGATGCCTGTGGACCTTTCGAATCCCCAAGCCATCGAGATCGATCGATTGATCAACAAACAGGTATTCGACCTCTTCTTCGGCGGAGCATATCGAAAACGCGGTATCCGCGCATGGCCAGGGAAGATCAAAAGGGCCCTCCGAAAGCTCCGAACTTAAGCAAATCAGAGTAACATCAAGCTAGACTATTTGGCCGATCCCGAGAACATTGACTCAAAATATGAGCACTTCTCCCATTTCAGTCCCGCTTCTCGACCTCAAGCCACAGTATCTCGCCCTCAAACCTGAGCTTGATGCTGCGGTGGCTGAGGTCATTGCGTCGCAGTATTTCATTCTCGGCCCCACGGTCGAGAAGTTCGAACAGGCCAGCGCCGACTACTGCGAGACCGAGCACGCCATCGGCGTATCCTC
>JAQXBA010000175.1 GCA_029252625.1 Opitutia bacterium
TACGGAAACAGGTGCGACATCCCCCCGTGATGCTTGAGCGTGTAATCAAAGCCACGCTCCCATGGATGATGCCCTGGCCATGTGGCATGCCCCTCCTTTTCACTTTCCATAAACCCGACGTGCCACTTGCCGATCAGTCCGGTGGTATACCCCTGTGCCTTCAATTGTTCTGAGATCAGTTGCACCACATCCGCAGACGGCAGCCCTTGGTCATTGCTATTATCCATACAGCCGAAGCGGCTCTGGCTCATCCCCGTCAACAAACCCGCACGCGAGGGCCCGCACTGCGGCGCGGTCACATAGCCATCGGTAAAGCGAACGCCGGACTCGGCTAGGCGGTCGATATGTGGCGTTTTAATATCGGCCGCTCCCTGACAACTCAGGTCCTGATAGCCGAGATCATCCGTCAAAATGAGGAGGACATTTGGTCGCTCAGACGAGGCAGCACAGGCAACGGAAGTCGCAGTCAATGCAGCCAGTAAGAGAAGGTGAAGTTGATGAATCATATTAGATATATTTAGGAATCTTCGAGCGCCAGCCCCTGACCATAGTCGGCCATCGCGGTCATGATATAGTCGTTAACGAGATGTTCTTCGTGCTCGAAGCCAAACTTCCAGATACGCGTATACAGCTCCTTGACTACCGGTTGATAAGCCGGATCCGCCGCGAGGTTTTTCATCTGCTGTGGATCATTCTCCAGATCATACAGTTCATCATAGTCGAAGCCGTTATACACAAAGCGCCATTTCTCTGTCAGAATCGAACGCTGAATGCCGTAGGTCTCGTTGCCGTTGCTTTGAAAGAACAAGGCATCGCGCCAATCCGACGGACGCTTACCTTTAAGCAGCGGCAGCAGACTCTTGCCGGTAAACTGCGTCGGACTTTGGACGCCGGCAGCTTCCAAAAATGTCGGGCCGAAGTCGCACAAGGACACAAACTCATCGCGAATCACCCCCTGCTGCCCGCCCGGCAGCTTCACAATCGCCGGCACATGATAGGCACTCAAAAACGACGGCAAACCCTTACACCAGAGCCCGTGATCACCTGCGTAATCGCCATGATCGGACAGATACAGCACCATGGTATTGTCATAATCACCGCGTGCTTTCAGTTTTTCCAGCACTTGCCCGAACAGCCAATCCTCGTAGCTACAAAAAGCCAGATAGTGCCGAATCGCTTCGATGTGCTCTTCGCGCGTGAGCTGATTAAACCGATCGCGGGTGCGGCGATACAGCCCCGGTTTATCCAGCATCGGGTCGTCAAAGCTCTCCGGCAGATCGATCTCCACATCTTTATACAAATCCAGGAAGCGCTGTGGCGGCAGATAGGGATCATGCGGCCCGAGTGTGCCAATATACATGCACCAAGGATCCGACGTATCCAAACTGTCCATACGCTCCAAAGCCGCGTTCACCACGGTCTTATCCTTAAATGGATCGTCGGGATCGCCCTCATTAAAATACTGCGCTAAAAATGGATTATCGCTGCTGCCGTAATGAATATATGGCGTCTGCCCGACACGCTGAATCTCGCCCGGCGCACGCTCCGCACTCGGCGCATTGACGTGATACTTTTTCAAGTAAGCCAGTTCACGCTCGCAGGCCTCGCTCGTCTGCTCGTCCAGTGACTTACCTTCGCCATGGCACATGCTCTCGGGGTAAACATGCTGCCAGCCGAAATCGCGTGGCTGCTCGTAATTACTGACGTGCCACTTGCCGGCGAAGTGTATATCGTAACCGGCCTCTTTCAAATCAAGCGACCAGGGGCGGGCCGAGTCTTTGAGACCCCGGGTAATCGAGTTGCCCACGCTCACATTGTGCCAGACTCCGTGTTCGGTCGGCATCATTCCGGTAAAGAATGAAGCCCGCGACGGACAGCAATGCGGCGTCGGGCAATAGTGCTGGCTAAAGG